>NZ_JBKGUN010000134.1:0-56927 GCF_046462195.1 Paracoccus sp. (in: a-proteobacteria)
GCTTTGGTCTGCTCTGGGCATTCTGCCCGCAAAGGGTGACCAGATCCGGCTGGTAGCAGGTTGCGACAAGGCTGCGCGCACCTGCCGACTGAAGTTCGCGAACTTCCACAACTTCCGCGGCTTTCCCCATCTGCCGTCCGAAGATTGGCTGATGGCACCACAGGTTGGGCCAAATCGTGGTTGACGCGGTTGTGGAGGCTGCCCGGGAGTGGCTGGGAACACCCTGTGTCCATCAAGCCAGCACCAAGGGATGTGGCGCGGACTGCCTGGGCTTGATCCGGGGCGTCTGGCGAGAGCTTCATCACGGAATGGAACCGGAGGCGCCGCCGGCTTATACCGCCGATTGGGCCGAATGCGGCAGCACGGAGGTGCTGCTGACTGCAGCCATGCGGCATCTGGTGCCGGTAGGCGACGCCTCGATGTCTCCGGGTCAGGTCCTGCTGTTCCGCATGCGCCAAGGCGCTATCGCCAAGCATTTGGGCATCTTGTCGGAAGCCAGGCCTGAGCCCCGTTTCCTGCATGCCTATAACTATCATGGCGTCATCGAGAGCCCGCTGACCTTGCCGTGGCGATCCCGGATCGTCGCGCGGTTCCGCTTTCCCTGACCATCTGAAACGAAGGAGGTCTTCATGGCCACGATTGTCCTGTCCGCAGTTGGTGCATCGCTTGGCGCGGGGTTCGGCGGAGCTGTGCTGGGGCTTTCAGGGGCGGTCCTTGGTCGTGCGGCAGGGGCCGCTGTCGGCCGCGTGATCGACCAGCGCTTGCTGGGCGGTGGCGCCAAGGCCGTCGAAACCGGCCGCATCGACCGGTTGCGCATCCAGACCGCGGGCGAAGGGATGGCTGTGCCGCGCATCTGGGGACAGATGCGGTTGCCTGGCCATGTGATCTGGGCCTCGCCCCTGGAGGAAGTCACCCGCAGCGAGGGCGGTGGCAGCGGGAAGGGAGCGCCCAAGCCACGCGTCACGCAGATCAGCTATCGGGTGTCGCTTGCGCTGGCTTTGTGCGAAGGGCGCATTCTCAGTGTGGGCAGGGTCTGGGCCGACGGTGAGGAGGTCGCGCAGCAGGATTTAAATCTGCGCGTTTATCGCGGTGGCGAGACGCAAATGCCTGATCCCGTCATTGCGGCGCATGAGGGCTACGAAGCACCGGCCTATCGCGGTATCGCCTATGTAGTTCTGGAAAACCTGAGCCTCGAGCGCTGGGGCAACCGGATGCCGCAACTGAGTTTCGAAGTGACCTGTCCCGCCAAGGATGGGAGCGGGTTGAGCCGTGATGTAAGAGCCGTGGCGCTGATCCCCGGAACGGGCGAGTACGCGTTGGCAACGACGCCTGTGAATCATGACAATGACTTGGGAGAAGCCCGCAGCTTCAACGTCAGCACGCCTATGGGCGGTACGGATTTTCGGGCTTCGCTGGATGTGCTGGGGCGCGAACTGCCAAATGTTGGCTCTGTTTCTTTGATCGTATCCTGGTTTGGCAGTGACTTGCGCATCGGCGAATGTCGGGTGAAGCCGAAAGTCGAGTTTCGGGATGCGGACGGGGCCGAGATGCCGTGGCGTGCGGGGGGCATCACCCGTGTTCAGGCGGAGGAGGTGGCCCGCAAGGACGGCCGGCCCATTTACGGCGGGACGCCCTCGGACCAGTCCGTGATCGAAGGGTTGCGCGCATTGGCAGAATCGGGACGAAAGGCGGTATTTTATCCGTTCATCCTGATGGAGCAACTGGCCGGTAATGGGTTGCATGATCCTTACGGCGCCGCCGAACAGCCGGTCATGCCGTGGCGCGGCCGGATCACCGGCAACGTCGCGCCGGGGCGCCAAGGGTCGACTGATGGAACTGCGGCGGCCGTGCAACAGGTTGCAGCCTTTTTCGGCGCGGCAAAGCCCGGTGATTTCGTTCGGAGTGGCGAAACAGTGCGATACCAGGGACCCGACGAATGGTCCTATCGCCGGTTCATTTTGCATTATGCCCATCTTTGCGCGGCGGCGGGAGGCATCGATGCCTTTCTGATCGGTTCGGAGATGGTCGCGATGACGCAGATCCGAGGGCCGAACCAGAGCTATCCGGCCGTCGAGGCGCTGCGGCGACTGGCCGCGGACGTGCGGGCCATATTGGGACCGTCCGTCAAGATCGGCTATGCGTCGGACTGGTCCGAGTATTTCGGGCATCATCCTGGCAACGGGGAGTTGTTCTTTCACCTGGATCCGCTTTGGGCTGATCCCAACATCGACTTCATCGGCATCGACAACTACATGCCGCTGTCGGACTGGCGCGACGGTGACGACCATCTGGATGCCCACTGGGGACGGATCGACAATATCGACTATCTGCGCGCCAATGTTTCCGGCGGCGAGGGTTTCGACTGGTATTATGCCAGTGATGCCGATCGTGATGCGCAAATCCGCACCCCAATTACAGATGGTTTCTATGATGAAGCGTGGGTCTGGCGTTACAAGGACCTGAAGAGCTGGTGGCAGAACCTGCATTACAACCGTCCCGGCGGAGTCCGGCAGCGCGAGGCGACGGCCTGGGTTCCGGGCATGAAGCCGATCTGGTTCACCGAACTGGGTTGCGCGGCACTGGACAAGGCCACAAACCAGCCCAACAAGTTTCTGGACGCGATGAGTTCGGAGAGCATGCTGCCGAACTATTCCAACGGTACGCGAAATGATGCGATCCAGGCCGCCTACGTCGAAGCCTCGATGGCCCATTGGCGCGACCCTGAGAACAACCCTGTCAATGCGGCCGGGATATCGATGCTGGACGTCAGCCGGGCGCATGTCTGGTGCTGGGACGCAAGGCCTTATCCTGCCTTTCCCGGTCGTGATGACCTTTGGTCGGATGGGCCAGCTTGGGAGCGCGGTCACTGGCTGAACGGACGGGCAGGGGCTGTCACGCTGCGGGCGGTCGTGCGGGATATCTGTCGTGCGGCCGGAGTTACCGCGCTCGATGTATCCGGCATTTCAGGAATAGTACGGGGCTATGCCCTGCAGGGCAGCGAATCCGCACGGGCTGCATTGCAGCCCTTGATGCTGGCTTATGGCTTTGACGCCGTCGAACGGGACGGCGTGTTGAAGTTCGTTGCACGTGATGGCCTGGCAGCGGCACAGATCACCGAGGCCGATCTGGCGTTGGCGGGCGAGGTAACAGGGTTCGAGACGGTCCGCCAGGTCGAGGCGACCAATGTGAGCCAGTTGCGCCTGAGCCACGTGGCCGCGGGCGGTGATTACGCTGTGGCGACAGCGGAAGCGAGCGGAGGCCGGGAAGGTGGTCGGGCCGTGTCGGACAGCGAGTTTTCGATGGTTCTGACACGTCCGGAGGGACGTGCCATTGCCGACCGCTGGATGGCAGAGGCCGAATTGGCGAGGGACACGGCACGGTTTGCACTGCCTCCGTCACGAGGGGACCTGGGGCCCGGCGATATCGTCGTGTCAAGAATGACCGGGCAGGAAAGCCGGCGATGGCGCATCGACCGGGTCGAGCGTGCGGGCGCGATTACGGTCGATGCTGTGCGGGTAGACGCCGGGTTTTATTCCGCGCGCCTGAGCCATCATGACCAAGGCAGCATCCGGCGCTACTCGCCGCCGCTGCCGGTCATGCCCGTCTTCCTGGATCTGCCGCTGCTGAAAGGGGACGAGGTGCCACATGCGCCTTACCTTGCAGTTGCCGGCCATCCCTGGCCCGGAACGGTGGCGGCCTACGCTTCGGCAGAGGCGGAAGGCGGGTTCGACCTGAACCTGCTGATCGAGCGCCGTGGCCTGATCGGTCGCACGATGACTCCTCTGTACCGTGCGCGGCCCGGACTGATCGATCGAGGTGGAGCACTGAAGCTGCGGCTGGTCAGTGATCCTTTGCGTTCGGTGACGGAACGTGCCTTGCTTTCGGGCGCGAATGCCTTGGCTATCGGTGACGGATCGATTGACCGGTGGGAGGTCATGCAATTCGCACGTGCGGAACTGACGGCGCCGAATGTTTGGGAGATCAGTCACCGCCTGCGAGGCCAAGCCGGGACCGATGCCGTCATGCCCGACATTTGGCCGGCGGGAAGTCTGGTGGTCTTTCTGGACGGCGGAGTGCGGCAGTTGGATCTGCCGCCGTCATCACGAGGTCAGGAGCGCTTCTGGCGAGTCGGGCCGGCCCTCGCGGCGCCTGACGAGCCCAGTTTCCGCAGTCGCACGACCGTCGCGAAGGGCATCGGGCTGCGACCCTATGCGCCCTGTCACCTTCGCATGGTGGGGCGTGACGTTACCTGGGTGCGTCGAAGTCGCATCGAGGGGGACAGTTGGGAGGGGCCGGACATCCCGCTGGGCGAAGAAAACGAGCGCTATCTGGTTCGGCTGAGCCAGTCGGCTCGCATCGTGACCGAAGTGCAGGTGAGCGCTGCATCCTATGCCATCCCCTCGACGATCTGGTCACAGATTCAATCAGGCAAGGTCACTGTCGAGGTGGCACAATTGTCGCAAACCTTCGGGCGCGGCCCCTTTGTGAGGAGAGACTTTGATGTCCAGTGAAACACTGCGCCTGCAGATGGCGCTGTTGCAGCCTGCACAAGCCCAGAAGCACGTCACGGTCAACGAGGCGCTGATGCGGCTTGACGGATTGGTAAACTTGGTCCTTCAGAGCGTGTCGACAGCGACACCGCCGCAGACTGTGCCGGACGGGCAATGCTGGGGCGTTCCCAGTGCCGCGCAAGGTGTCTGGGCGGGCCGGGGGGGGCAGGTGGCCATCGGGGTGAACGGTGGCTGGGTCTTTGCGCCACCGTCGACCGGAATGCGCGCCTTTGTTGCCGATCGCGGTGCGGAAGCCGTTCATGACGGCACGGTCTGGGTCATCGGGGCATTGACGCTGGGCCAGACCGGTTCGGGCTTGGTGGCGGGCATGGCCGAGGGAGAAGTGACGCTGACAGCAGGATCGAGCGTGGTCACGGGCGTGTTCATTCCGGCCGGTGCGATGGTCATCGGTGCTGCGGCCCGTGTCACGGCCGCATTGACCGGAACGGTGACAACCTGGCGGCTGGGAACCAGTGGCGCAACGAACCGCTTCGGGCAGGGCCTCGGCAAGTCTGCGGATTCTTGGGCCAGAGGGATGCTGGGGGCGCCCATGACCTATTACCAGCCTGAACCTTTGGTCGTTACCACCGACAGCGGCAGCTTTGCCGGCGGCCGCATCAAGCTGGCCGTGCACTGGCTTGAGCTGCGTCTGCCGCTGTAATCCTGTTGGCCCACCCGGCTTTTCCCGGCTGGCATTCTGGTTTAAGACAGGATCCAGACAGACCGGGCGGGCCTCAGGATGAACATGCTGCATACCGACAAGAAACCGTTGACGGTAAATCGTGACGCGATCTGGACACAGCTTTGCGATGAAGCGCGTGCAGCCGTGGCGGATGAGCCGCTTCTGGGGGCGTTGATCCATGCCGGCTTGTTGCACCACCACAGCCTGGAGGCGGCTCTTGCGTTCCGTTTCTCGCTGAAGCTGGCATCTGGCGAGATGAGCGAGCAGATCCTGCGCGAAATCGCGGATGCGGCCTATGCAGCCTCGCCGGAATTGGGTGATGCCGCTCGGGCGGATCTTGTTGCCGTCTATGACCGTGATCCGGCCACGCATCGGCTGCTGCAGCCCATCCTGTTCTTTAAAGGTTTTCAGGCGCTGCAGGCATATCGGATGGCGCACTGGTTGTGGGGGCAGGGGCGTCGCGATCTGGCCTATTTCGTGCAGATGCGGTGTTCGGAATGCTTTGGCGTCGATATCCATCCTGCCGCGACGATCGGGACCGGCGTCATGATCGACCATGCCCATTCCATCGTGATCGGCGAAACGGCGAGTGTGGGCAACGACGTGTCGATGCTGCATTCGGTCACGTTGGGCGGCACGGGCAAGCAGGATGGCGACCGCCATCCGAAGATCGGTGACGGTGTACTGATCGGGGCGGGCGCCAAGGTGCTGGGGAACATCCGCATCGGACATCATTCGCGGATCGCTGCGGGATCGGTCGTGTTGCATGAAGTGCCGTCCTGCAAGACCGTGGCCGGGGTGCCGGCGCGGGTGATCGGTGATGCGGGATGTTCCGATCCATCACACAGCATGAACCAGCTGCTGGGGGCCGAAGATATCCTCTAGATCCAGTCGGCGACACCGCTGCCTGTCAGTTCCGGTAGCGTGATGTGCTGCCGGGCGAGTTGTTCATCGAGTGCTGCAGCCAGACGTGGCGCAACGGACAGCCCTTGGAAGATCATGGCCGAATAGAGCTGGACAGCGGTTGCTCCGGCACGCAGCTTTTCCCAGACATCGTCCGGTCCTGAAATGCCGCCCACTCCGATCAAGGGGATGCTGCCGCCCGTTTCTCGGTAAAGCAGGGCGAGGACGCGGGTGGAGCGCTGGAACAAGGGGCGCCCCGACAGCCCGCCTGCCTCGGCGGCATGCGGGCCAGCGGCTCCGTCACGCGAAAGCGTCGTGTTGGTCGCGATGATCCCGTCAAGCTTTGCTTCCCGCGTGACTGCCGCGATCTGTCCGATCTCGGCATCTGTCAGATCAGGAGCGATCTTGACGAAAACCGGTATCCGGCGCGCCATGCCATCGCGCGTGGAAATGACGCGATCCAGCAGTGCCGCCAAGGCATCCGCGCCCTGAAGGTCGCGCAGCTTTTCAGTATTGGGCGAGGAGACGTTGACCGTCACGAAATCGGCTGTTGCGCCCGCAGTCTTCAGCACCCTGGAGAAGTCGTCGGCCCGGTCAGCGCTGTCCTTGTTCGCGCCGAGGTTCAGGCCGACAGGAACGCCGGCAGGCCGGTCGGCAAGACGACGCCCGATGGTTTCTGCCCCTTCGTTGTTGAAGCCGAACCGGTTGATGATTGCCTGCTGGGGTGTCAGGCGGAAGAGGCGCGGTTTCGGGTTGCCAGCCTGGGCGCGGGGTGTTGCGGCACCGATCTCGATGAAGCCGAACCCCGAGCGCATCAACGGTGCGATCACGCGGCCATTCTTGTCGTAGCCTGCCGCCAAGCCTATGGGATTGGGAAGGACGATACCTGCCACCGACGTCTTGAGCCTATCAGATGAAACAGGTTTGCCGTGCAGGGGCACGAGGCCCTTTTCCAGTGCTCGTATTGACAGGTCATGCGCACGCTCGGGGTCGAGGCGATGGAGGGTCGTGAGGCCCATTTTTTCGAAAAGGCTCATTCCAGTTCTCCGGTATCATGGCCCTTGGCTGTCAGCGGGATGGTGCGCGACCAGAGGATGTCTTCGATGCGCAGCGGTCGGTAGAGATGCGGAAACAACGCACCGCCACGCGAAGGCTCCCAAAGCAATTGAGGCGAAAGGGACCGGGCTTCGCAGGCCACGATCATCAGCCTGTCTTCCTGTGCAAAGTGCTTGGCAAGCGTTGCACCGACCTGCGATGCGCTCGAGAAGTGAATATAGCCATTGGCCCGATCGACAGGCGCACCATCAGTGCAGCCATCATTCAGAAGCTGGGCCCATTCGGAGGGACGGAAAATCTTGTAGATCAGCATGGCTGCATTTGCCGTGACGGAAGGCGGCGGGTCAAGCCGTCATTGTTCCGTCACGCTTTGATGGCATTCCCCAGTGACGGTTTGACGCCTTGGCGTCACTGCGCCAAGCTGAGGTGATCAACCGACAGGACACAAGGGGAATCAGGCATGACACGACGCCTTCTTGCAGCTGCCTCTGCCATTGCGCTGTTTGCCGGGACCGCACAGGCCGAAATGGTCCTGCACATCCTGCACACCAATGACGTTCACAGCCGGATCGAGCCGATCAACAGTTCCGACAGTACCTGCAACGAAGAGCAGCTTGCCGCGAGCGAGTGCTTTGGCGGCGTCGCTCGGATCGCCTCGAAGATCAATGAATTGCGCGATCAGATTAAGGCCGAAGGCGGAAACGTCATTGTTCTGGACGCAGGCGACCAATACCAGGGGTCGTTGTTCTACACGACCTACAAGGGCAAGGAGGTCGTCGAGTTCATGAACGCCATCGGCTATGATGCGATGGCTGTCGGCAATCACGAATTCGACGATGGTCCCGAGGGGCTGGCGGTCTTGGCCGACGGTGCGGACTTCCCCATCCTTTCCGGCAATATCGACGTGACGCAGTCGAATATCCTGGCCAACAAGGTTTTCAAGCACAGGGTAATCGAACTGGGGGATGAACGGGTCGGCATCGTGTCCGCCCTAGCCATGGACACGCCGGAAACATCCTCTCCCGGGCCGAACGTGATCTTTCAGGATGATATCGACAGCCTGAAGGCGGCGGTCGATGAACTGAACGCTGAAGGTGTCGACAAGATCATTGCCTTGACCCATGCGGGATATGGCCGCGATCAGGAATTTGCGGCCTCGGTTCCGGGGATCGATGCCATTGTCGGGGGACATTCCCATACCCTTCTCGGCGACATGGAGGGTGCCAGCGGCAGCTACCCAACAATGGTTGCTGGCCCCGAGGGGCAGGAGGTGCCCGTTGTCCAAGCCTATGGCTATGGCCGATATCTAGGTCATCTGACCCTGACTTTTGATGATCAGGGCCACGTGACTTCAGTGGAAGGGCACCCGATCCTTCTGGACGCCACGGTGGCAGAGGATGAAGCCATCAAGGCCCGCGTGGCCGAGATGGCCGAGCCGATCAATGAACTGCGCGAGAAGGTGGTGGCCCGCACATCAGCCCCCATCGACGGGGATCGTGCCAACTGCCGGGTCCGCGAGTGCGAGATGGGCAACCTGGTCGCAGACGCCATGGTGGATCGCGTGGCCGAACAGGGTGTCACGATCGCCATCCAGAATGGCGGCGGCCTTCGCGCCTCGATCGACGAGGGCGATGTGACAATGGGCGAGATCTATACGGTGCTGCCGTTTCAGAACACCCTTGCGACATTCCGGTTGAGTGGGGCGGACGTCATTGCCGCACTGGAGAACGGCGCCAGCCAGTATGAGGAACAGGCGGGCCGTTTCGCACAGGTGTCCGGGCTGAAGTACACGGTTGATCCTGCTGCAGAGGCCGGCGCGCGCATCAGCGGCGTCATGATCGAAGCCGAGGGTGAGTGGGTGCCCATCGACGAAGCCGCGACCTATGGCGTGGCAACGAACAACTACATGCGGGGTGGTGGCGACGGTTATGACATCTTTGCGCAGAACGGGCAGGACGCCTATGATTTCGGGCCGGATCTGGCCGAGGTCGTAGCCGATTATCTGGGTGCGCGGGACAGTGACTATGCGCCTTATACCGATGGTCGCGTCACCTTGAAGTGACAGGATGCCGGTGCGGAATGGCACCGGCATGCCGCCATGATCCTTCAACAGGGCGTTGGCTTGCACGGCATCATCGGGTAAGCGATCGGGATGAGAACGGGCTTTCCCATCGCGCGGCCGGGCCAGCGCATCGGTCTTCTTGGCGGATCCTTCGATCCGGCGCACCCGGGCCATGTCCTGATCAGTCAGGTGGCGCTGCGGCGCCTGAGATTGGATCGGGTTTGGTGGCTGGTGTCACCGGCTAATCCGTTGAAGGTGCGTGGGCCGGCTCCCCTTGCGCAGCGTCTGGCGACAGCGCGGCATGTGGCGGCCGACCCACGCATCATCGTCACCGACTTGGAAAGCCGGTTGGGACTGCGAATGACTGCTGATACGGTGCGGGCCCTGCGTGATCGGTATACCGGAGTCCGGTTTGTCTGGTTGATGGGGTCCGACAATCTGCTGCAATTTCATCGCTGGGATCGCTGGCAGGAGATTGCAGACGTCATCCCGATGGCGGTCATGGCGCGTCCGGGCACCCGCCTTGCCGCCCGAAATGCTGTCGCCGCGCAGCGGCTTCGAAAGAACCGGCTGCCGGAAAGCCGGGCTGCGGCCTTGGCTGATCGTGCGCCTCCCTGCTGGACGCTGCTGAACCTGCCCATGACCGCCCTTTCATCGACCCGTTTGCGGGAGGTTTCCCATGCGGCTTGATCGGCGCCGGTTTCTTCGGGCTGCGGCTGTGGCCATGCCGGCAATCTTGTCTCCGGCTTTTGCAGGTGCCAATGGGCTGGACCTGCGTCCGCCGCAGAGGCCCGTGCCCGATCCGCGAGCAGTTGTTGCGCGACATGCCTTGCCGGGCCAAGTCAGCTTTGCCCTGCAGGCTGCCGACGAGCCGCTGGCATTGGGCATGGCGGCTGTTCCGATGGCACCGGCCAGTACGATGAAGGCGATCACGGCGCTTTATGCTCTGGACCGGCTTGGCTCTAATCATCGATTTCGCACCATGGTCTTCCGCGCAGGGGACATGTTGATCCTGGCGGGTGGCGGCGACCCGGTCCTGTCCACGGACGATCTGGCGGGTTTGGCTGCACAGGTGGTTTCCACCGGGCAGCAGGCGCCGGCACGTTTCGCTGTCTGGGGAGGAGCGCTGCCGCATCTGCCTCAGATCGCAAACGAACAGGCCGAGCACCTGCCGTACAATCCCTCGATCTCGGGCATCATCCTGAACTTCAACCGGGTGCACCTCGGCTGGAGCCGGGTCGGGATGAACCATCAGATCAGCGTCGAGGCTCGGTCGGCCCTGAATTCGCCACGCGCCTATTCGGTGACAGCTTCGCCGGGCGATCATCGTGATCTGTTCACCTATCGCAATGATCCGCAGCACGAGTACTGGACCATCTCGCGCGCGGCAATGGGGCGGAGCGGCAGTCGCTGGTTACCGGTCCGTTTGCCCGAGCTTTATGCCGCTGACGTCTTCCAAACGCTATGTCGCGCGCGTGGGCTGCCTCTGCCCGCACCCGAAATGATCGATCGCCTGCCTGAGGGGCAGGTGCTTGCCACACATGACAGTCCTTCGGTCGAAGTGTTGATCCGTGACATGCTCCGCTACTCCACGAATGTCACGGCAGAGGCTCTGGGTCTTCATGCAAGCGGTGCGCCAGATTTGGCAGCATCGGCACGGGCGATGCAGAACTGGCTGGGTGACCGGGGCCAAGGCACGGCGTTGGCGGATCATTCGGGATTGTCGAAAAGCAGCCGCCTGTCAGCCTATGCGATGACCCGGATCCTGGCGGGTCCCGGACGTGATCTGGGGCTGCAACGCTTGTTGCGGCAGGATCCGCTGTCCGTCGATCTGGAGCGTGATCCATCCGCGCGCCACAAGGTCTCCGCAAAGACGGGGACGCTGAACTTCGTGTCGAACCTGGCAGGCTATGTCACCTCGCCAGGCGGCGGCGAGGGAACATTTGCGATCTTTTGCACCGACCGCATGCGTCGCGAGGCCGCCGTGGGGCAGGAACTGCCGGTCGGCGTCAGCACCTGGACCCGTGATGCAAAGATGCTGCAGCGCGATCTGCTTGCGGCGTTTTCAGAGCGGCTGGAGGTCTAGAGCGTCATGTGGCGCACGCGTGCCGACAGTTCGATCGCGGCCGCGTGCAGGCGTGAAACGTTCAACTGATGCCGGATCTCGGCCAGCATGGCGACCTCTCCCTCGTAAAGACGGCCATCGGCCGCACCGACATCGCAGGCCAAGGCGTAGGCGGTCTCGTACAGCTTTTCGGGCAGTGCGTCGCGGATCAGGCCGAAGAGCGCGTCCAGACCATCTTCTTCCTCGAACAAGGTCATCACGGTCTGACTGACGGGCCGGATCCGATCGTCGTCATAAGAGGCGAACACTGGCGCATGATCGACCATGCGCTGTATTGCCACCAGTTCCGACGTGCGGATCGTGCTGTCCGAGGCCGATACGGCAACCATGACCGCGACAAGCGCGTCGCAGGGGGTGAGGGAAGGCAAGTCGATTGTCATGGAACGCTCCGATCGGTTCGGGCGCAGATTATTGACGATGCGCGGCGCTTTCAATAAGCCTTCCGGACCTTCAGCAGGAGACAGCGACATGACCACCTTGCGCGACGCCGCAATGCAATCGAAGGCCTGGCCGTTCGAAGAAGCGCGCCGGGTGCTCAAACGGTACGAGAAGAAGGACCCCGAGAAGGGCTATGTTCTGTTCGAGACGGGATACGGCCCGTCCGGGCTGCCGCATATCGGCACCTTTGGAGAGGTCGCGCGCACGACAATGATCCGTCGCGCGTTCGAGCTGATCAGCGACATCCCGACGCGCCTGATCTGCTTTTCAGACGACATGGACGGGATGCGCAAGGTTCCTGAGAACGTCCCGCAGCAGGAGATGCTGCAGCGCCATCTGCAACTGCCGCTGACAGCGGTGCCGGACCCCTTCGGTGAACATGACAGCTTTGGCGGGCACAACAATGCCATGCTGCGCCGTTTTCTGGACACGTTCGAATTCGAGTACGAGTTTGTCAGCGCGACCGAGTTCTACAAGTCCGGTAAGTTCGATCCTGTGCTGCTGCGTGCGGCAGAAAAATATGATGAGCTCATGGAGTTGATGCTGGCTTCGCTGCGCGAGGAGCGTCAGCAGACCTATTCCTGCTTCCTGCCGATCAGCCCCAAGACCGGGCGGGTGCTTTATGTTCCCATCAAGCATGTCGATGCCAAGGCCGGCACCATCACCTTTGACGAGGATGACGAAGAGATCACGCTGTCCGTGACGGGCGGCCAGGTGAAGCTGCAATGGAAGCCGGACTTTGGAGCCCGTTGGGCCGCGTTGGACGTCGATTTTGAGATGTACGGCAAGGATCACAGCACCAACACCCCGATCTATGACGGCATCTGCAAGATCTTGGGCGGTCGTGCGCCCGAGCATTTCACCTATGAGCTGTTTCTGGACCAGCACGGGCAAAAGATCAGCAAGTCCAAGGGCAATGGGCTGTCGATCGACGAATGGCTGACCTATGCGGCCACCGAAAGCCTGTCCTATTTCATGTACCAGAAGCCGAAGACGGCAAAGCGGATGTATTTCGACGTCATTCCCAAGGCTGTCGATGAATATCACCAACAGCTGCGCGCTTATCCCGACCAGAGCCTCGAACAGCAACTGGCCAATCCGGTGTGGCACATTCATGGCGGCGACGTGCCTGAGTCCGACATGGTGGTGTCCTTCCAGATGCTGCTGAACCTTGCTTCGGTGGCGGGGGCGTCTGGCAAGGAAGGCTTGTGGGGCTTCATCCGCCGCTATGCTCCGGAGGCAAGCCCGGCAACGCATCCGGGGCTGGATGCGGCGGCTGGCTTTGCGCTGCGTTATTTCGACGACTTTGTCGCGCCGACCCGGCAGTTCCGTGAACCGACCGATGGGGAACGGCGTGCGATGGAGGACCTGTCGGCGCGCCTGTCGGCATGGGATCAGCCCGCGGATGCCGAGGCGCTGCAATCCATGGTCTTTGCCGTTGGCAAGGATCACGGGTTCGAGCCCCTGCGTGACTGGTTCAGCGCCTTGTACCAGGTGCTGTTGGGGGCGGACCAGGGACCCCGCTTCGGAGGCTTTGTCGCCCTTTACGGCATCGACGAGACACGGGAACTGATCGCTTCTGCCTTGGAAGGACGTCTGGTCGCTTCGGCCTGACCCCCTAACCGGTTACCAGACAGGCAGTCGCCCGTTGCATTGACGGGCGATGCAGCGCACGCATCCTTCAGGACGTGTTAACGTTTCATCAACTATTCCTTTCGGCATCACGCTGCGGTCTCCGGGCCGCGCTTTGCCCATACGGAGGGATTGCCGATGAACATTGCCATCACCAACGGGCTTCTGTTGATGCCGCCTGCCTTTCGCGCAGGCCTGGGCGTCTGGTCGCGCACGGACGGACGTTCTGGCAGCCCCACCTGGGACACGGCGGCCAATGCCTCGCTGGTGCCTGCAGATCAGGACTTTGGCGCCTGCCTGGAGATCGTCAAACAGCAGACCACGACCAGTGTCCGGTTCATGGGTGAAACGCCAATGATCCCGGGCGTCTATCTGCGCATTTCGGCGCGGGTCAAGGCCGTGGCGGGCGCATTGGCCAGTGTCCGGATGGCAGGCTGGGCAGGCGACGGCACGCGGACCTCCGTCCCGGATCTGGTGACGACCGGCAGCACCGTGGCATTGCGAAATTATGGCGAGGTGGTGGAGGTCAGCGCGATTGTCGGCGTAGGGTCGCGCAGGGGTGTCGACATGGTCTGGGGTTCTCGTCCGGTTTACGGACATTTCGGGCTGGATCTGGTGGGCGGCAACGGTGGGGCCTTCCGCATCGAGTCGATCCGTATCGATGATATCACCGCAGCCTTTGTTCCCTCGCTTCTGGATTGGGTCGATGTGCGAGACTTCGGCGCGGTCGGGGATGGCAGGATCAATGACCGTGCAGCCTTTCTGGCGGCCGATCAAGCCAGCAACGGAGGCTCGGTCCTGGTGCCCGAAGGCAATTTCTACATCTCGGGCGACTTGTCGATCAACAGTCCGATCCGCTTCAAGGGTCGCATCACCACACCCGATGCGACACGCATCGCCTTTCTGCAGAGCTTTGACTTTCCCACCTATGCAAGTGCCTTTGGTGACGAAGGACTAGGTATGAAGAAGGCGCTTCAGGCACTTCTGGGTTATACGGACCATGTTTCGCTGGATCTGCATGGGCGGCGTGTCGATCTGGACGCGCCATTGGTGTTGAGCCAACTGGCCCCGAATTTGGACGGGTTCTCGAACCGCCGGTTGATCCGCAACGGCGCAATCCAAGCCCGGCCCGGCCCGGCTTGGGAAACGGGACGTTGGTCCAGCGTTGCGACCTACCATCCGGCAAACCCGATGACCCTGACGAACGTCGCGAATGTCGCGCAGATCGAGGTGGGCAGCCGCGTGAGCGGCAGCGGTGTCGGACGCGAAGTCTATGTCAACGGCAAGAACGTTTCGACCGGGACATTGTCGTTGTCCCAGCCGCTTTTCGGTGGAGCGGCGACGCGCACCTACACCTTCGAGCGTTACCGGTATCTTTTTGACTTTTCGGGCATGCGGCAGCTGGACCGCCTGAACTTCGTCGATATCGATTTCGGATGCGACGGCATCGCCAGCGGCGTCATGTTGCCTGTCAAGGGCGAGATGATCCAGCTGCGCGACTGTTACATGACGCGGCCGAAGGACCGGGGCATCACCTCGATTGGGCGCGGGTGCCAGGATCTGCTGGTCGACCATTGCCAGTTCCTGTCCAATGACATGGACTTGCCCGCGCAGCAGCGCACCTCGATCGCGCTCAATGTCAACGCCAACGACGTCAAGATCCGCAACAACCGCTTTGTGCGTTTCGCCCATTTCATGGTGGCCAATGGCGGCGGGCATATCATCTCGGGGAACCACTGGTTCCAAGGAGACGGTTCCGGACAGGGGCTGCGCTATGCGGGGCTGGTGCTGACGCAGCCGAACGTGCAGACGACGGTATCCGGCAACTACATCGACAATGCTTCGATCGAGTGGACGAACGAGCACAGCGCGTTGCCGAATTTCACCGGGACCGAGTTCAGTTTCGGAGGCCTGACCCTGACGGGCAATACCTTCCTGTGTTCGAACACTGCGGCATGGTTCACCTGGATCACGGTGAAGCCTTATGGCACGGGGCATTTTGTCCAAGGGCTGAATGTCGTCGGTAATGTTTTCAAGGCGCTTTACGGCAACGTGGAGCGCATCGACCGGGTCGACACCTCGATTGCCGATCTCAACTACAACAACATGCGCAACCTCCAGTTCGAGGCCAACACGTTCAACGGCATCGACACTTATGTGTCCAACCCGTTGATGATCCAGCTGACGCAGGGGAACGCTTCGGCAACCTGGACATCAGCACTGCTGAGCGGACTGCCCTTCAAGGGGTGGGCCAAATCCGTTCAATCGGTTGTGACGGAAACGATGTTGCAAACCAACGACGGAACCCGAGTGGATGCCAGCCCGACCGTCGGCGTCGAGCAAGGCAGCACCAAGCGCCAGATCCGCCTGACCTGGGCCCAGCCTGTCAAAGGCAAGGTCTGCATTTATGCACGGATGGACCGACCGCAGTAGCGAGCTATAGCAAGCGGCGGGACAGGAAAGTCCTGCCGCTCTATCAGGGAGAATTTGTCAATAATTTACAGGTGCGAGAAGTGAACCGTTAATTTGTTTTCAAAATTTCTCTTTGATAAAAATGACTTAACATGTAATTGGAAATGTGATTAACATCCTGTCCAGACCACTTCTGCCCACTGGCTTTCATTCAGGCAGGGGCGGAACATTTGGTTGCCGTGAGGAGGGGATGTCATGAGCGCTGAAACCATTCAGAAACACGCAATTCCGGCAGGGCTGGGGGAGGCTCATGCCGGACCCGAGGATTACGTCCATCTTTATGACGAATCGATCAGCGATCCGGAAGCGTTCTGGTCGCGAGAGGGGAAGCGGTTGGAATGGATTCAGCCCTACACTAGGGTGAAGAACACCAATTTCACCTTGGGGCAGGTCAGCATCAAGTGGTTCGAGGACGGTGTCCTGAACGCCAGCGTCAATTGCATCGACCGTCATCTGGCCACGCGAGCCGACCAGACGGCGATCATCTTCGAGCCTGACGACCCCAGGACACCGGCCCAGCATATCACTTATGCGCAGCTTTCCGAGAGCGTGAACCGTTTTGCCAATGTCCTTCTGAGCCAGGGCGTGATGCGCGGTGACCGCGTCGTGATCTATCTGCCAATGATCCCCGAGGCGGCCTATGCGATGCTGGCCTGCGCACGGATCGGAGCCATTCATTCCATTGTCTTTGCCGGTTTCTCGCCCGACGCACTGGCCAATCGCATCAACGACTGCGGTGCAAAAGTCGTCATCACCGCCGACACCGCCCCCCGCGGCGGACGCAAGACAGCGCTAAAATCGAACGCGGACGCGGCCTTGCTGCATTGTTCTGACAGGGTACGCTGCCTGGTGGTCAAGCATACGGGCGACCAGACCACGTGGATCGAGGGCCGCGATGTGGACGTCAAGGCGCAGATGGCGCAGGTTGCTCCGGATTGCCCGCCGCGCCCGATGGGGTCCGAAGATCCGTTGTTCATCCTTTACACGTCGGGCTCGACCGGCAAACCGAAGGGCGTGGTGCACACGACCGGCGGCTATCTGGTTTATGCGGCGATGACGCATCAGTACACCTTCGATTATCACGAGGGTGATGTCTTCTGGTGCACGGCCGATGTGGGCTGGGTCACTGGCCACAGCTATATCGTTTATGGGCCGCTGGCCAATGGCGCCACAACACTGATGTTCGAAGGGGTGCCGACCTGGCCCGATGCAGGCCGTTTCTGGGAGGTCTGTGCCAAGCACAAGGTCACTCAGTTCTATACTGCCCCGACGGCTATCCGCAGCCTGATGGCAAAAGGGCCTGAGCCGGTCCAGGCGCATGACCTGTCCAGCTTGCGCATCCTGGGAACGGTGGGCGAGCCGATCAACCCCGAGGCCTGGAACTGGTACAACGAGCATGTCGGCAAGGGCCGCTGCCCCATCGTCGACACATGGTGGCAGACCGAGACCGGCGGACACCTGATCACGCCTCTGCCCGGGGCGATCGAAACCAAGCCGGGGTCGGCTACGCTGCCTTTCTTTGGGGTCAAGCCGGTGATTCTGGACGCCGCCAGCGCCGAAGTTCAGGAAGGAAATCCTGCCGAAGGGGTGTTGTGCATCGCCGACAGCTGGCCGGGCCAGATGCGCACTCTTTGGGGCGACCACGCCCGCTTCGAGGAGGCCTATTTCCAGCAATATCCCGGATATTACTTTACCGGTGACGGCTGCCGGCGGGACGAGGACGGGTATTACTGGATCACGGGCCGTGTGGATGACGTCATCAACGTCAGCGGCCACCGGATGGGCACGGCCGAGGTCGAGAGCGCCTTGGTCGCCCATGAAAAGGTCGCCGAGGCCGCTGTGGTGGGCTATCCCCATCCGCTGAAGGGGCAGGGTATCTATGCCTATGTCACCCTGATGAACGGGATCGAGCCGTCCGAAGACCTGCGGGCGGACCTGGAGAAATGGGTACGCACCGAGATCGGGCCCATTGCCAAGCCGGACCTGATCCAGTGGGCGCCGGGCATGCCCAAGACCCGTTCGGGCAAGATCATGCGGCGCATCCTGCGCAAGATCGCGGAAAACGACTATGGCGCCCTGGGTGACATCTCGACCCTGGCAGAGCCCGAGGTCGTGGACGACCTGATTGCCAACCGCATGAACCGCGGCTGACGACCCGGGGGGCCTTGTGCCCTCCGCAATGCTTCGGGGGTGCCGCCGCGACCGAAGCTGCAGGAGGAGACGGCGGATCGAGGGACATGTCTGAACAGGGAGGGACCCAAGGACATGAGTGACAGACAATCGTCGAATGCCTATTGGCAGGCCAATCTTCGCATCATCTACATCTGCCTGGCGATCTGGGCGCTGGTATCCTACGGCTTCGGGATCATCCTGCGCCCGCTGATCTCGGCCATTCCGGTCGGCGGGACGGACCTGGGCTTCTGGTTCGCCCAACAAGGATCGATCTTGGTCTTCATCGTGCTGATCTTCTGGTATGCGGCGCGCATGAACAAGCTGGATGCCGAACACGGCGTGGACGAGTGAGGACCCAGCCATGAGCCAATTCACCCTGAACCTGCTGGTCATCGGTGCATCCTTTGCGCTGTATATCGGCATTGCCATCTACTGCCGCGCCGGATCCACGGCGGAATTCTATGCGGCCAACCGCGGCGTCAGCCCGGTCATGAACGGCATGGCGACCGCGGCCGACTGGATGTCGGCTGCATCCTTCATCTCGATGGCGGGCCTGATCGCCTTCACCGGCTATGACAACTCGACCTACCTGATGGGCTGGACGGGCGGCTATGTTCTGCTGGCGCTGCTGCTGGCGCCCTACTTGCGCAAGTTCGGCAAGTTCACCGTGCCGGAATTCATCGGCGATCGCTTCTACTCGAAATCCGCACGCATCATCGGCGTGATCTGCCTGCTGATCGTCTCGATCACCTATGTGATCGGCCAGATGACCGGCGTGGGCGTGACCTTCTCGCGCTATCTGGAGGTTTCGAACTCGACGGGCCTGTGGATCGGTGCGGCGCTGGTGTTCTGTTACGCGGTTCTGGGTGGCATGAAGGGCATCACCTACACGCAGGTGGCGCAGTATGTCGTGCTGATCATCGCTTATACGATTCCGGCGATCTTCATCTCGCTGCAGCTGACCGGGAACTTCCTGCCGCAGCTGGGACTGTTTGGAACGCATGACGCCTCGGGCGTGGCCTTCCTGTCCAAGCTGGACCAGCTGGTGACCGATCTGGGTTTCCGCCAGTACACTCAGCACCACAATTCGACCCTGGACATGGTGCTGTTCACCATGGCGCTGATGATCGGCACTGCAGGCCTGCCGCATGTCATCATCCGCTTCTTTACCGTGCCGAAAGTGTCGGATGCCCGCAAATCCGCGGGCTGGGCGCTGGTCTTCATCGCACTGCTCTATACCGTGGCCCCGGCCGTGGGTTCCATGGCACGCTTCAACCTGACCGCAACCATGTGGCCGGGCGCGGAGGCGGGCGACACCTTCAGCCAGCCGGCCGTGTCCCTGAGCGACATCGAAACGCGTGAAGACCTAGCCTGGATGCGGCGCTGGCAGACCACCGGCCTTTTGAACTGGGAAGACAAGAACGGTGACGGCCTGATCCAGTACTACAACGACGCCGTCACTGAAGGGCCTGTGGCCGAGATGGCGGCGGCCCAGGGGCTGGCCGGGAACGAACTGACCACCGTCAACAACGACATCATGGTTCTGGCCAATCCCGAAATCGCCAACCTGCCGGGTTGGGTCATCGCCATCGTCGCCGCAGGCGGCCTGGCGGCGGCATTGTCCACGGCGGCGGGCCTGTTGCTTGCGATCTCGGGCGCCGTGTCGCATGACCTGATCAAGGGCACGCTGCGCCCGGACATCAGCGAAAAGGGCGAACTGTTCGCAGCACGCGTTTCCATGGCGATCTCGATCCTTGTGGCGACGATCCTGGGCCTGAACCCGCCGGGTTTTGCAGCGCAGACTGTGGCACTGGCTTTCGGCCTTGCGGCCAGCTCGATCTTCCCGGTGCTGATGATGGGCATCTTCTCGAAGCGGGTGACCAAGGAAGGCGCCATCGCCGGCATGATCGCGGGCATGCTGACCACCATCCTCTACATCTTTGCTTACAAGGGATGGTTCTTTGTCGCCGGCACCAACATGCTGCCCGACACGCCGGATGCGTGGCTGTTCGGCATCTCGCCGGCTTCCTTTGGCACGATCGGCGCGATCATCAACTTTGCTGTCGCGTTCATCGTTTCGCAGGCGACGCAGCGGCCCCCGGTCCACGTGCAGGAGCTGGTCGAGTCCATCCGCGTTCCGCGCGGTGCGGGCGGTGCCATCTCTCACTAAGCTCTGAACCGGCCGCGCCCCTGCCATGGGGCGCGGCATCTTTGTGCAAAGGGCAACGGGTGATGGCAGACATCGTCGATTTCATCGCCACTGTGCATCCCTATGACAGCCTGAAGCGGGACGAACTGGCGCGGGTCGCCGGTTCCTTCAGCCGCAGGCAGGTCGCCGCGGGCGATGTGATCTATCAGTTTGGTGACCGCCTGGCCGGCCTTTACCTGATCGAAAGCGGTCGCGTGATGGTTACCGACCGCAATGGCGACAGCGTGTCGGAGCTGGGGCCGCGCAATTCGTTCGGCGAGCGGGGGTTGTTGCGGGACGGAGTGGCGGTCACCTCGGCCCGAGCGCTGGACGATGCGGTGATCCTGATGTTGCCCCGGGCCGAGGTGGCGCGGCTGATCGAGACTCACCGCGCCGTCGCCCGCTTTTTCGACCGGGGCCGCGTGGCCGGGCGCGATACCTTGGTCGCCACGCTGAAGGTCGGGGAACTGTTGTCGGGCAAACCTGTTTCCTGCAGTCCCGACACCCCTGTCATCGAGGCTGCGCGCGCGATGCGGCAGGCCGGCGCCAGCAGCATCGGCATCACCGATGCGGGACGCCTGATCGGGCTGGTGACCATCCGCGACATGTCGAACCGCGTTGTCGCGGAAGGGCTGGACATGCGCCGGCCCGTCGCTGACATCATGACCGCCGATCCCATCACCCTGGCCCCAGCCGCGCTTGGCTATGACGTGCTGACGATCATGCTGGAGCGCCGCATCAGCCATCTGCCCGTGGTCGATGGCGGACGCTTCGTGGGGATGATCAGCCAGACGGACCTGACGCGGGTTCAGGCAATCTCGGCCCCCGGACTGATCCGCGAGGTGGCGCAGGCGGACGACGTGGCGCAGATGGCGCAGGTGACGGCCCGCATTCCCGAACTGTTGGTGCAACTGGTGCAGGGCCGCCAGCGGCACGAGGTCATCACCCGGATGATCACCGACGTGGCCGACGCGGTCACGCGACGATTGCTGGACATGGCGGGGCAGGCGCTCGGTCCTGCGCCCGCGCCCTTTCTCTGGGCCGCCTGCGGCAGCCAGGGACGACAAGAGCAGACGGGCACCAGCGACCAGGACAACTGCCTGATCCTGTCGCCCGATGCAGATGCCGATCACCCTTGGTTCCGCGACATGGCGCGCATCGTCTGTGACGGCCTGCATGCCTGCGGCTATGTTTATTGCCCCGGCGACATGATGGCCACCAACCCGCGCTGGCGTCAGCCGGTAACGGTCTGGCAAGACTATTTCCGTGACTGGATCGCCCATCCCAGCCCCGAGGCGCAGATGCTGGCATCGGTGATGTTCGACCTGCGCGCCGTCGGAGGCGAAGCATCGCTGCTGGACGACCTGCAGCGCGATACGCTGGAAAGGGCGTCCCGGAACTCGATCTTCGTGGCGCATATGGTGACCAACGCGCTGAAGCACCGGCCACCGCTCGGCCTGATCGGCGGTTTTGCCACCATCCGGAACGGCGAGCACCGTCACCATATCGACATGAAGATGAACGGTGTCGTGCCCGTGACCGACCTGGCGCGGGTTTATGCGCTGCAGGGCCGGATCATGACCGTCAATACCCGCAGCCGGCTGGAGGATGCCGAAACGCGCGGCGTCATCTCGGCCAGCGGGGCGCGTGAACTGATCGCGGCTTATGACATGATCCAGGCGGCACGGTTGGAAAACCAGGCGCACCTGATCAAGGCGGGCCGTCGGCCGGACAATTATCTGTCACCGGCGGATCTGCCGGATTTCGAACGCAGCCACTTGCGGGACGCCTTTGTGGTGGTCAGGGGCATGCAGTCGGCAGCAGGACATGGCAAGGGGATGCTGGGATGACGGGAATCGGGATCGAACTGCTGGGCGTGATCGCCGTGGGCATCGGCATGGCGGCGGCGCTCTATGCCGGGGGGCATGCGGCGCGCAAGGCCGGGTTGCGGCCGGCCCCCTGGCTGCTGCCGGCCGGGATTGGCCTGTCCATGGTCGCCTATTCGGTGTGGAACGACTATGCTTGGTTCGGCAGGGCCAAGGCGGGCCTGCCGCAGGATGCACAGGTGCTGCTGGTGGGCCGCGACAGCCAACCTTGGGCGCCCTGGACGTATCTTGCCCCGGTCGAGGTGCGCTTTGCCGCACTGGATCCTGCCCAGATCAGCGACCGGCCCGACGGCACCCGCCACGCGCCTATCATGCTGGTCGAAAGACGGGGTCATACGGTCATCGTGCCGCAGGTTTTCGACTGCGCCGGTGGACGTGTCCGCCCGGCCCGTGGCGAATGGACCTCCAGTTCCAAGGATGATCCCGCCTTTGCCGCGGTGTGCAGGCCGGAGGACAGTCATGGCTGACATCCTGGTCGTCGAGGACGAGGACAATATCGCGATCGCGCTGGATTTCCTGCTGACCCGCGACGGCCACCAGCATGATCGCATGGCCACGGGCCAAGGCGCCGTGGCCCGGATCCGCGACAAGCGCCCCGACCTGGTGCTGCTGGACGTGATGCTGCCGGATGTGTCGGGCTACCAGATCCTGCAGGATCTGCGCGCCGACCCCGACATGGCGGCGGTGCGTGTTCTGCTGATGACGGCGCGGGGTTCGGTGGTGGAGCATCGCAAGGGAATGGCGCTTGGTGCGGACGGCTTCATCGCGAAACCGTTCGAGCTGGCCGAACTGCGGGCCGAGATCGCGCGCCTGCTTGCCGGGCCATGCTGAAGAGGCACTCCCTCCGCCTGCGCATTCTTGCCATGTTCTCGGGCTTGGCTGTCGGAACACTGGCGGTCGCGGCGGTGGCGTTGTGGCTGGCCGCGCGTGGTGGAACGGATGCGATGGTGCAGGGCGCGATGGTGGCGGGTTTCGGCCTGACAGGGCTGGTAGCCGGGCTGTGGTACCTGTTCGACGCGCATCTGGCCCGTCCAATCGAGGATCTGGCAGGCAGTCTGCGCACCGGAACCGCACCCGATCTGACCCGCACCGGGTACCTGGCCGATCTGGGTCCTGCCGCCCATGATGCCGCACTGGCCCGCGCCCGCGCCCTGGAAGCGTTGGACGAAGCATTGCAGGTCCATGCCGCCGAGCAGGCGCGGGAAAAGGCCAGCCTCGAGGCGATCCTGGCCGATTTCGGCGCGGGTGCGGTGATGACCGACGGGCAGGGGCGCGTGATCTTCTACAACGCCAGCGCCTCCCGCCTGCTGCCGGGGCTGGCGCTGGATCGGCCGCTGGGGCGGCATATTCCTGCAGGTGCGTTACGAGCCGCCGAGGCGCGCCTAACCGCAGGGGCGGCGGCGACCGACCTGTCATGCGTGAACGGTCAGGGGCTGCGCCTGTCGGGACGGTTGCGCCGGCTGGATGCAGGGCTGCTGCTGATCCTGCGCGACCGGGCGACCGATCGGCCGGCGCCTCATGCCACACTGGAGGCGCTGCGGCGTCACGCAGCGACATTGGTTCCAATGCTGGACGCGCTGGACGGCCCCATTCCCCCGGCCCTGGCGCAGGCGATCCGTGCCGAAGGACAGGGTCTGGCCGAGATGACCCGCGCGCTGTCGCGGATGATGGCGGGCGACGCCCCCCCAAGCCTGGCGGGGCTTGAGGAACTGGCGGCAGGATTGGAGGCTGACATCCCGCTGGCGCGCCTTGGGGTGCAGGCCGAGGCGGGGTCGATAAATGCTCTTTTGCTGGTTCTGGACGCACAGCTACGGGCACGGGGGCTGGCGCCGCGGGTCACGGCGCAGGAGGATCGGGACGAGGTGCGGATCATCCTGCAATGGAACGGGCCGCCTGTGTCCGTGGATCATTTGGACGCTTGGCTGGCCCTTGCACCCGACGCCGGACAGCCGAACCTGAGCGGAGCCGAGATCCTGTCCTTGCATGGAACCGGACTTTGGCCCGAAGCCGAGGGTTCCGTGGCGCGGCTCGTCCTGCCGTTGAAGCGGGCCATGGCGGAAGCCGGAGGGGCCGGGTTGACCTATGACTTTGCACTGGCACGGCGCGGCGCGGCCTCGTCCCGGTTGGCGGATCTGACCTGCGTGGTTTTTGACACCGAAACGACCGGCCTGAGCGACAGTGACCGGATCGTCCAGATCGCGGGCCTGCGCCTGGCCCGTGGTCGCCTGACAGGCGAGCGGTTCGAAACGCTGGTCCATCCAGGACGCAGCATTCCGGCTGCCTCCACCGCGATCCACGGGATCACCGATGCAATGGTGCGAGATGCGCCAGAGCTGACTGCCGCACTGAATGCCTTTGGGCATTTCTGCGAGGACAGCGTTCTCGTGGCGCACAACGCGCCCTTCGACATGGGATTCCTGCGCCGTGCCGAGGGGGAAACAGGCGCTCGTTTCGACAACCGTGTGCTGGACACCGTGCTGCTGTCGGCCATGGTCTGGGGGCAGGCTGCCGACCATTCGCTGGATGCGCTGACGCAAAGGCTCGGGATCCAGATCCCGGCCGAGGCGCGCCACACCGCAATGGGGGATGCCATTGCCACGGCAGAGGCCTTTCTCCGCCTGATCCCCGCACTGGAGGCCAAGGGCATTGCCCGGTTCGAAGAAGCCGTGGCCGAGGGCCGGCGTCATCGCCGCCTGATCCGGGATGCGAACCTGCCGGCCTAAAGCGCGATCTGCGGCCCTTCGGGAATGGCCGGTTTTTGATCGTCCGGGGCGGCAGGCTCATCACCCAAGGGCGGTGGCGGCGGGGCCTCATCGCGGCGGCGGATCAGGATGTCGCCGTTTTCCAGCCGCTCGGGCGCCTCATAATTCCTGATGTCGTCGACGATTGTGGCCAGATTTTCCAGCGCAGGAGCCATCTGCTGCAGCCTGTCCGACAGGTCACGGGTCAAACCTTCGACATCGGGGCCGGCGCTGTCCTGAAACTGGCGGAACAGCATGCCGATCCCGCGCTGGACCAGGCCCAGCCCTTGTTTCGTATCGTCTGTGGCCTGCGACAGCACGGGTGCCGGAAGCAGGACCACGAAAAGGGCCAAGGATAGAAGGCGTGTGGTCATCCATTCAAGATGGGCCCCTGAGGCCTGCAAGACAAGACTTCAGGCGGCGCCCATGTTTTGCCCCGACTGGTGCATGGCGCGAAAGCTGTCCCAGGCTTCGTTCAGGCGGCGGGTGCGCGCCTCGGCGAGGCGAATGGCCTCGGCCGGAAGGCCGCGCCCGATGGCGTGATCGGGATGGCTTTCGCGAATCAAGGCGCGCCACCGCTTGCGCGCCTCGGGCAGGGGCGTGTCCGGGTCGACGCCCAGCACCTCGCAGGGGGGGCAGCCGGTGGCCGGGTCCTGGCGGCGGCGAATCGCCGTAACCTGAGCAGGGGACAGGCCAAAGATGCGCCCCACCTCGTCCAGGAACGCGATTTCTGTTTCGTGCAATGCGCCATCGGCAAGGGCAATGATGAACAGCCCCTCCATGACATCCAGAAGGACCGGATCGCCGGGCGTGAACATGCGCGCGATGCGCCGCGCCCAGGCATCGAAGCCCGCCACGTCCTGCCGCGCCAGATCAAACACGCGGGCGGCGTTCTTTTCCTCGGAGCGCGGGATGATGAAGACCCTGCGGAACGCAGCCACTTCGGAACGGGCCACGGCGCCGTCCACTTTGGCCAGCTTGGCCCCCAGCGCGATCACGGCGATGGTGAAGGCAACCGAACGTTCCGGAGGCACCGCCGCACGCGCCGAACCCAGATAAGCCGCCATGCGATCGCCGATCCGCTGCCAGAAGCTGCGGGGCTTCGGCAGGTTGGGGCAGGGGCCGTGGCAGTGTTCGGGTGTCGCGCAACATTCCATGGGAACAGGTTAGCCGCTCAGCCTGCCGGACGATAGGGGCGCATTGTCGCTCCGGTCGTCACCCTCGGCCCAAAGATCCTTGCCCATCAGCACAAGATCGTGAAACTGTTCCAGCTTCCACCCGGCCATGGGGATTTGGCCCCAGCGTGCATAGCCCATGGCGGCATGAAAGGCGATCGACGGTTCGTTCGACCCCGTGATGCCCCCGATCAGGATGCGGTGCCCGCCTGCCCGGGCGTGATCCTCGATCCGGGTCAGCAGCAGGCGGCCCAAGCCCAGGCCGCGGTGGCCGGGGGCCAGATAGATGGTGTGTTCCTGGCTGCGGGCATAGCCGCCGCCCGCACGGAACTGGGTATAGGTGCCAAATCCGGCGATCACGCCCCGCACCTCGGCCACGAGAAAGGCATGACCGGTTCCCTGCCGTTCCGTGATCAGGGTCGTGATCTGGTCGTGGCTTCGCTCGGTGGGCCAGAAGGTGATGGCCGTGTCGCGCACGATCGGGTTCCAGATGGCTGCGATCTGGGGCACATCGGCCAGAACCGCGTCACGAACCACCACGTCCAATCGCGTCAGCCCCGATGCGCGCCCGCGGCCAGGTCGCGGACAAAGTCGAGGATCTCGGGCACCGGGCGGCCTTCGCCGATCAGCTTGACAATGGCGCTGCCCACCACGCAGCCGTCGGCAACCGATGCAATCTGCTGGGCGGCGTCCGGCGTCGAGATGCCGAAACCCACCACGACCGGCAACCCAGCCGAAGCGCGGATGCGCGCGACCTCGGGGGCGACCTCGGCGGCATTGGCGGCGGGGCCGCCGGTGATTCCCGTGACGCTGACGTAATACACGAAGCCCGACGTGTTCCGGACCACCGCCGGCAGGCGCCGGTCGTCCGTCGTGGGCGTGGCAGACGGATGAAGTTCAGGCCCGCCTCGGCCGCGGGCAGGCACAGCTCGTCATCCTCCTCCGGGGGAAGGTCGACGATGATCAGCCCGTCCACGCCCGCCTCGACCGCCTCGGCCAAAAAGCCTTTGACACCGCCCGTACGCGCATAGATCGGATTGTAATACCCCATCAGCACCACCGGCGTCGTCCTGTCCTGCTGACGGAAGGCGCGCAGCATCTCCAGCGTGCGGCTGACGCTGCCCCCCTGGGCAAGGGCGCGCTGGCCGGCGGCCTGAATCGTGGCGCCGTCCGCCATGGGATCGGTGAAGGGCATCCCCAGCTCGATGATGTCCACGCCCGCGGCGGGAAGACCGCGCATGATCTGCAGCGCCGTCGCCTCGTCGGGGTCCGACGCCATGATATAGGCCACGAACGCCTTCTTCCCCTCGGCCTTCAGCGCTGCAAACCTGTCGTCGATTCTGGTCATGTCCGTTCCTGCCTTCCGGGGGCCGCATCCTTTGCGCCCAGCACTAGCCCGCATGGTGCGGTGGTGCAATCCGGCGCGGGCTGGACTTGGACCTGCGGGGCGCGTAACAGACGCCGGAATTTAGTCGGGAAAGGGTGCTGTCATGGGATTTCGCATGGGGATCGTGGGGCTGCCGAACGTCGGCAAGTCCACCCTGTTCAACGCGCTGACGAAAACCGCCGCCGCGCAGGCCGCGAACTTTCCCTTCTGCACGATCGAGCCGAACGTGGGCGAGGTTGCGGTGCCCGACCGGCGCCTGGACACGCTGGCGGCCATTGCGGGCAGCAAGCAGATCATTCCGACGCGCATCACCTTTGTCGACATCGCGGGGCTGGTCAAAGGGGCGTCGAAGGGCGAGGGGCTGGGCAACCAGTTTCTGGCGACCATCCGCGAGGTTGACGCCATCGCCCATGTGCTCCGCTGCTTCGAGGATGGCGACATCACCCATGTCGAGGGCCGGGTCGACCCGATCGCCGATGCCGAGGTGATCGAGACCGAACTGATGATCGCCGACATGGAGTCGATCGAGCGGCGTCTGGTCAACATCGCCCGCAAGCTGAAGGGGGGCGACAAGGAAGCCGCTGCCCAGGAACGTTTGCTGAAAGAAGCCCTGACCGCGCTGGAGGCGGGGCGTCCCGCCCGCACGATCACCGTGGCCGATGATGACCGCAAGGCATGGGACATGCTGCAGTTGCTGACGTCCAAGCCCGTGCTTTACGTCTGCAACGTGGCCGAGGACGAGGCCGCGACCGGCAATGCCCTTTCGGCCCGTGTTGAGGAGATGGCTCGGGCCGAGGGCGCGGGTCATGTGGTGATCTCGGCCCGGATCGAGGAAGAGATCAGCCAGCTGGACGCCGAGGAAGCCGCCATGTTCCTGTCCGAGATGGGGTTGGAGGAGCCCGGCCTCGATCGCCTGATTCGTGCCGGTTATCATCTGCTGGGCCTGCAGACCTATTTTACCGTAGGACCCAAGGAGGCGCGCGCCTGGACGATCACCAAGGGCACCCTTGCGCCGCAGGCCGCCGGCGTGATCCATGGCGACTTCGAGAAGGGCTTCATCCGCAGCGAAACGATTGCCTATGACGATTATGTCGCGGGCAAGGGCGAGGCGGGTGCCCGTGAGGCAGGCAAGCTGCGCGTCGAAGGCAAGACCTATGAAGTCAAGGACGGCGACGTGCTGCACTTCCTGTTCAACGGCTGACGCGAACGGCAACGCGTTTCGGAAGATGTTGCGCCAGCCAGACTGACGCGGGCGGCAGCTTCTGCCGCCTTTGTTCCTATATGGGCCTGCCTTCCTGATGGGTGCCTTGGGGATGCTTTAGGTCAGCGGCATGTCGAGGGTTCACGCGATGCACACGCTACGGGAGGCCGATGACTCCGGAACCATCATTTCCGGGCCATTGTGTCGGCCCTTATTTTTCTGGCTGAGTTGCATGCCCTACAGACGCATGGCTCAGTTACGCTATTCATGTCGCACCGAGGGGCCATAAGGATTCATCTTGCACAGGAGGCACCTGTTCTGGCTAGGTTGCAGACCCATTGATTTCCCGTCTTGAGCGTCATTCAGGCCTCGCAAGGAGACCTGATCGATGAGAAACCTGTTCTGGCTGACCGAGGCGCAGATGGTGCGCCTTCGCCCCTTCTTTCCCAAGAGCCATAGCCGCCCACGTGTCGATGATCTGCGGGTGCTGAGCGGCATCATCTTCATCAATCGTAACGGCTTGCGATGGTGCGATGCACCAAGGGAATATGGATCAGCCGAGACCCTCTACAATCGTTGGAAGCGTTGGAGCGATAACGGGGTCTTCGCCCGGATCATGATGGGCCTGGCCGCCGAGAGCTCCAATCCAAAGACGATCATGATCGATGCGGCCTATCTGAAGGCGCACCGCACGGCTTGCCGCCTGCGCGCGAAAGAGGGGGCGCGCTTGCCAGATCGGTCGAACGAAAGGCGGCATGAACACAAAGCTGCATGCCGTGACCGATGCGAGAGAGCCGACCGATCCGGTTCTTCAGGTCGGCAGGACAGAAACGGCGATAATACCGGGGCGGCGGCACTGTTGGGCAGCCTGCCAAAGGCTGACTGGCTCTTGGCAGGCCAGGGGTATGATGCCGACTGGATACGAAGGGCGTTGCAAGACAAAGGAACGAAGGCATGCATCCCGGGCCGGGCGTCCCGCAAAAAGACAATGAAATACGACAAGCGGCGCTACACGAGACGCGATCGCATTGGCCGCGACCGTCCTGTTCTGGCTGTGATCAAGAGCGAGTCTCGAGCCTAGTACCCGCATCTGCCAGCTACCCGATGTTTGACGTCGGTGGGCAATCTAGGCATCCCTGCCCTGAGCAACGGCAGGACAGATTTCTTGAATTATCCATGCACCGAGCGTTAACTGCAACGCGCTGACCTTAGGCTGCCACGAATTTCGGTTTGCCATTATTGATGACAGTCGACTTGGTAGGTGCATAGGCTGTACCGGACGCGAGCAGAGATCATCAAAAGCTTTGCCCCTGAGATGAGCGTCGTTTTTTGCTGGTTTACCGGCGCCAGCCTTAGCTTAGGAGGCGGATGTGGGACACCGAGCCCCTGACATGGCATGTATCGTAAAGGGTACCACCTTTCCGATGAGCATCTGAAAAGAGATTCGTCCGGCGCACTTTTTGCTTTGCACCTGCCGGCTTGTCAGCCGACAGGTGCATGATTGCGCTCACCTCTAGTGCTCGCGCAACGGCAGCACTAGAGGTGCATGCACGTTTAGTTCGCGATCACCGTACAATCCTGCGCGCGGGTGCGGATGCGTTCGCAGGCCAGTTCGGCATAGCCCTTGGACAGGTTGACGAAGCGGGGCTCGAAACCTTTCTTGGTGTCGGCGACGTGGCGGCGCGCCTGCCCGAAGATCCCGCCATCCTGCAGCGCAAGGCTCAGAAGCAGGCGGTCGGCCTCCGACTTGGACCGATAGACGCCAAGGGAGACGCCGAAGTTGCGACCGCTATCGGCCGGTCTGCGCACAACCTCCAGCGTTTCAGGCGCCACCTGATCACCCTCGCCCATGGCGGCGAGGATCACGGTTTCGGAACGAGGCCTGGGCGAGGGCGAGCTGTCCAGCGACAGGTTGCCCACAGGCGCCTTGGCCACCTCGGTTTCGGCGGCCGGTGCGGGTTCGGCGGGCTCCACGGCGGCGGTGCTGGCACTGCGCCGGGGCGAAGGAGCCGGCCGGTTCGACGCCGCCAGAACCGGCTTGGCCAAGCTGGCAGAGGCAGGTTCGGGGTCGGACGCCACGGCCGAGGCGATCGCCTCCTCGATGGCCATGCCGGTGCTGCCAGGCCGGCGCACCGGCCGGTTGCTGCTGGCCAAGGCCACTCCGGGCGCTGCAGGAGGCGCGGCGGCCTCGGTCGCGCGTCGCAGGGCTTCGGTCAGGTCTAGCTGGGCGGCCGGGGCAGCCGCCACCAAGGTCGAGGCCGCGGCAGCGGGCCGTGTCGAGGGCGGCGGCGATGCCTGCAACACCAGACGCTGCGGCTCGGGCTGGGTGGCGGCGGGCGTGGGCGCGACCTGTGCACGGCGCGTGGTCGCCTGCACCAGCAGGCGCGGCGCTTGGGGACGCACTTCGCGGACGCGGTCCGGGATGCGGGTAAAGCTGCTGTCCAGCAGTTCTGCCATGACCTGGTTGCGATGCGCGGTCGAAGTGCCGCCGAAGACCGTTGCGATCAGACGCTTGTTGCCGCGTTGCGCCGAGGCCGTCAGGTTGAATCCCGCCGCCCGCGTATAGCCGGTCTTGATCCCGTCCGCGCCTGAATAGGCATCCAGAAAGCGACGGTTGGTCGAGGCCACCTGCGCAATTCCCGCATCTGCCGAACGGCGCGAGAAGAGGTTGTAGTATTGGGGGAAATCATAGAACAGGTGCCGTCCCAGCACGCTCATGTCATGGGCGGTGGAATAATGACCGTCCCGGGTCAGGCCATGGGCGTTGCGGAACTGGCTGTTGCTCATCCCGATCGCGCGCGCCATCTGCGTCATCTGCTGGGCGAACGCTTCCTCGGACCCCGCCAGGCCTTCGCCGATGGTGGTGGCCGCGTCGTTGGCGGACTTGATCGCGGCGGCGCGGATCAGATAGCGCAACTCGATCTGCTGTCCGGCGCGCAGGCCCAGCTTGGATGGGGGCTCATTCGCGGCCTTGGACGATACGGTGAACTTCGAATCAAGCCGGACCTGACCACGCTCGATGGCGCTGAAGGCCATGTAGAGCGTCATCATCTTGGTCAGCGAGGCCGGGTGAAGCCGCGTGTCAGAGTTCTGCCGATAGATCGGCTGCCCCGTGCGCGCGTCCATGACATAGGCCGCAAAGGGCGCCGCGACTGCCGGCATGCCCAGGATGGTCACGGCCGCAAGCGCAAGGCTCCACAGCCGGAAAACTGTAAGAAATCGGGTCACTGTCGCTGTCTCTCTGCCTTCAGCAGGCGTGTCGTTTGTCGCACACCCGTCGTTAATCAACCTATAATAGCATGACGGAAACATTCGGGAAACCGGGCAATCGCCTTAATTTTGCCAAGGCCGTGACAGGTTGTCATGGGGACCGCCTTTGGTGGGGGGCTTTCATCCCCGGCCGATTGCGCTATATTTTCAGGACCGCAGGCGGGCTTTGCCTGTCTGACGTCCCACCGCCGCAGCCTCAGGAACGACCGTAGCCCGATGACGCACTGGATGACCGATTCCGACCGTCCCAATGATCAGTCCGATCTGGCGGTCAAGCCGCGCGCGAAGTCGCAGCGCCCGCCGATGTACAAGGTGCTGATGCTGAACGATGATTTCACGCCGATGGAGTTTGTCGTCCATGTTCTGGAGCGCTTGTTCCACATGACGCATGCCCAAGCCATCGAGATCATGCTGACCGTTCATCGCAAGGGGGTGGCAGTTGTCGGCGTCTTCTCGCACGAGGTGGCGGAAACAAAGGTTGCTCAGGTGATGGAGCTGGCGCGCCGCCAGCAGCATCCTCTGCAATGCACCATGGAAAAAGAGTAATCGCTTGACCCAATCACGACTGGACCTGGCCTTTCCGGATGGCCATCCCGGGGGCGAGGTGCTGTTTGTCGGCGCCAGCGCCGTCGACGACCTGTTGCCGCTGGACCCCACGCATCTGCAGGTCATCCAGGGACACTATCCCGACCATCAGGCATTGAATGTCCGCGGCTTTCGTGTTGCCCCCGAGCTGGATGTGTCCGCCAAAGGCTCGCGTTTTGACACGGCCATTGTCCGCCTGCCACGTGCCAAGGCCGATGCGCGTGCACGGATCGCGCAGGCTGTCACGCATCTGGCGCCGGGCGGGGTTCTGTGGATCGACGGTCAAAAGACAGATGGGGTTGACGCGATCCTGAAGGAACTGAGGGCTATGGCCCCTGTGGGCGAGGTCATCAGCAAGGCTCATGGCAAGATCTTTCGCGTGACGCCGCCCGCCGATGCGGATTGGTTGCCGCAGGACTGGATGCCCCGTGCGCGCGAGGTCGAGCCCGGCTTTGTCACCCGTCCGGGCGTGTTTTCCGCGGATGGCGTCGATCCGGGTTCACGGATGCTGGCCGACCTGCTGCCGCCCAAGCTGCCGACGCGCATGGTGGACCTCGGTGCCGGCTGGGGCTGGTTGTCGACGCAGGTCCTGGCGCGCCCCGGCGTGACGGAACTGCATCTGGTCGAGGCCGATCACGCCGCGCTCGAATCGGCCCGCCAGAACGTGACCGACCCGCGGGCGCAGTTTCACTGGGCCGACGCCCGGGACTTCAAGCTGCGCGAACCGGTGAACGGCGTGGTGATGAACCCGCCCTTCCACGAAGGACGACAGGCCGAGCCGAGGCTGGGCGCGGCTTTCATCGCCACGGCCGCGCGTCTGCTGACGGGGGCGGGCCGGCTGTGGATGGTGGCGAACCGCCACCTGCCCTACGAATCGGTCCTGACCCAGTATTTCGGGCAGGTGCACGAGATCGGCGGCGACACACGCTACAAGGTGATCGAGGCCACGGCGGCAGGCAAGGGCAATGCCGCGGCCGCACGCAAGGGTGCCCGGCGATGAGCATGTCGATCCAAGGCCGCGTGGCCATCGTCACGGGCGCCGCGCGCGGCGTGGGCCTGGCGATTGCGCGGCACATGACCGAACGCGGCGCCATGGTCATGTTCGCGGACAGCGACGAGACGGCGCTGAACTCGGTCATCTCGGATTATCAGGAAGGCGACAATCAGGTGCGCCGCTTTGCCGGCAACATGTCTGAAAAGCTGGCGATGGCGAACCTGCTGTCGGCGACCCTGGATGCGTTCGATCGCGTGGACATCCTGGTGAACGCCCATCGTTTCGTCCGCGGCAGCGACCCATTGGACACCGACATGGACACGCTGGAGGAAATGCTGCGCCAGAACATGCTGGCGGGGCTGCGCCTGTCGCAGATGGTGGCCAAGCGGATGATCAAGCAGGCCGAAGGCACGGGGCCTTCGGCCCAGTCAGGGGCCATCGTCAACATCTCGACCCTTGCCGCGCGGCGCCCGATCCCGTCGATGCTGGGCTATTCCATCGCCTGTGCGGCGCAGGAACAGGCGACGCGGGGGCTGGCACTGGCGCTGGCGCCATTCCGGATTCGCGTGAACGGCGTCAGCTTCAGCAGTGTCATGTCGCATGAACTGCAGTGCGCCCTGAAGGAAGAACCCGAAAAGCGCGCCCAGATCATTGCCGGAACACCGCTTGGCCGAATCGCCCCTGCGGACGAATTGGTCGAGGCGGTGCATTACCTCGTCAGCGACGGGGCACGGTTCGTGACGGGACAGGTGCTGACCGTTGACGGGGGACGGAGTCTGGCCGATGCCGTGACGGCTCAGGTCATCTAGGCTTCGTCTGGATAGGCGGCGCGGCAGGCGGAAACCGCGGCATTGGCGCTGCGCGTCAGTTCGGCCTGACGGGCCGCCAGGCTGTCGCGCTTGCGTTGCTCGACCAGCGGGTCGATGGGAACCCGGTAACGGTCCGTGTCCACATAATCACGCCAGCAGCCATAGGTATCGACCTGCGTCGCCCCGTTCCGGTCGCGCCAGACGCGGCGACACTGATCGAAGCGGGAGCGCACGACCTGACGCTCTTCCCAGGCATAGCCGCGCGCCAGGTTTCCCTCGACCTCGGCCAGAAGGGAACTGACGGTGCGATATTCGCTGGTGTTGCGGCTGATGCAGCGTTCCTGAGGTGTACCGCAGGCCGCCAATGCCAACGGCAGGGCGGTCAGCAGGGCAAGGGCGGTGTTGCGGGCCATGGCGGGTCTCTTTACATCGGTGGACAATGATAGCCGCGACGCGGTTCTTTTTGCAAATCACGAATGAGGAGCGTCATGGTCGATCAACGCCGCCGCGCCGCCGACTGGTTCCACGAATTGCGCGACCGCATCGTTGCAGGTTTCGAATCATTGGAAGACCGTGGTCCGGGCAAAGCCGCGCCGGGCCGGTTCGAGGTCACGCCGACGGAACGCGCCAATGACGGTGGTGGCGGCCTGATGTCGGTCATGCGCGGCGGGCGGGTCTTTGAAAAGGTCGGCGTGAACTGGTCCGAGGTTCACGGCACCCTGGCGCCCCGGGCGCAGGCGGCAATGGCCACACGGGGCGTGCCCGGCATGGACAATGACCCGCGGTTCTGGGCCAGCGGCATCAGTCTCGTGGCACATATGCAGAACCCGCATGCGCCTGCGGTTCACATGAACACGCGCATGTTCTGGACGCCGGGTGCCTGGTGGTTCGGCGGCGGTTCGGACCTGAACCCGTGTCTGGAATATCCCGAGGATACGGCGCATTTCCACGACACGCTGCGCGACGCCTGCGCGTCCCATGGCGACGATTACTATGACCGCTTCAAGGCCTGGGCAGACGAGTATTTCTTTATTCCCCATCGCGGGCGCGCGCGTGGAGTGGGCGGCATCTTCTATGACGACCTGAATACCGGGGACTGGGAAGCGGATTTCGCCTTTACCCGCGCCGTGGGCGAGGCGTTCCTGCCCGCCTTTCTACCCCTGGCCGAGGGGCGCATGACCCAGGCCTTCACCGAGACCGACCGGGACGCCCAGCTGGTGCATCGCGGCCTTTATGCCGAATACAACCTTGTCTATGACCGGGGCACCAAGTTCGGGCTGGAAACCGGCCACAACCCCGATGCCGTGCTGATGAGCCTGCCGCCGCTGGCCAAGTGGGTCTAGGCCCGCGCGCCCATCAGGATCACCATCGTCCCCAGAATGCACAGCGCGGCACCCAACAGGTCCAGCCGCGTCGGCACCTGTCCTTCGGTCAGCCACAGCCAAGCGACCGAGGCGATGACATAGATGCCCCCATAAGCGGCATAGGCGCGGCCCGCGAATTCGGCCTCGGCCCGCGTCAGCAGCCAGGCGAACAGCGCCAAGGCCACCATGCCCGGCAACAGCCACAGGGCCGACCGCCCGAGGCGCAGCCAAGCCCAGAAGGCAAAGCAGCCGGCGATCTCGGCCAAGGCCGCCAAGGCATAAAGACCGATGGCGGCAGGCATGAACTCAGACGTCCAGTTCTTCGACGAAGCGGGCATTTTCCTGGATGTATTCGAAACGCAGCTCGGGCTTCTTGCCCATCAGGCGTTCGACCAGATCGCCGGTCTCGCCCCCCTCGTCATCATCGATGCTGACCCGGATCAGCTTGCGCGTCTTGGGGTTCATCGTCGTGTCCTTGAGGTCCTTGGCGTCCATCTCGCCCAGCCCCTTGAAGCGCTGCACGTCGATCTTGCCGCGCCCGCCGATGCCCTTGGCCAGCTTGCGTTCCTTTTCCGCGTCATCGGCGACATAAACGCGATGCGCGCCCTGCGTCAGGCGGTAAAGGGGCGGGCAGGCCAGGTACAGGTGCCCCTTGTCGATCATCGGCCGCATCTGCGTAAAGAAGAACGTCATCAGCAGCGATGCGATATGCGCCCCGTCCACGTCGGCGTCCGTCATGATGATGATCTTGTCATAGCGCAGGTCATCGACGTTGAACTTGGACCCCATGCTGACGCCAAGGGCCTGGCAGAGGTCGTTGATCTCCTGGTTGGCACCCATCTTGGAGGAGGCCGCGCCCAGCACGTTCAGGATCTTGCCGCGCAGCGGCAGCAGCGCCTGGTTGGTGCGGTCGCGGGCCATCTTGGCCGAACCCCCGGCGCTGTCGCCCTCGACGATGAACAGTTCGGTCCCTTCGCGGTTGGTGGCGCTGCAGTCGACCAGCTTGCCGGGCAGGCGCAGCTTTTTCGTGGCGGTCTTGCGGGCGGTCTCCTTTTCCTGGCGGCGGCGCAGACGCTCCTCGGCGCGCAGGATCAGGAAGTCGAGGATCGCTCCGGCCGATTTCGTGTCGGCGGCCAGCCAGTTGTCGAAATGGTCGCGCACCGCATTCTCGACCAGCCGCGCGGCTTCGGTCGTGGCAAGGCGGTCCTTGGTCTGGCCCACGAATTCAGGCTCGCGGATGAAACAGCTGACCAGCGCGCAGCCGCCGATGGTCAGATCCTCGCGCGTGATCTGGGCAGCCTTCTTGTTGCTCACCCGCTCGCCATAGGCGCGGATGCCCTTCAGGATCGCGGCCCAGAAACCCATCTCATGCGTGCCGCCCTCGGGGGTGGGCACGGTGTTGCAATAGGACTGGATGAAGCCGTCCCGCGCAGGGGTCCAGTTGATGGCCCAGTCGACCTTGCCCGGCACGCCGAATTTCTGCTGGAAATCGACGGTTCCGGCAAAGGGACGATCGGAATAGGTCGAGGCGCTGGCCAGCGTCTCAGACAGGTAGTCGGCAAGGCCGCCGGGAAAGTGGAACACGGCCTCGCGCGGGGTTTCGCCGTCGTCGATCTCGGATTTCCAGCGGATCTCGACGCCGGAAAAGAGATAAGCCTTGGATTTGACCATCTTGATCAGGCGCGCGGGCTTGAAGCGGTGATGGCCGAAGATGTCCTCGTCCGCATGGAAGATCACGGTGGTGCCGCGCCGGTTGGGGGCGCCACCGATTCTGGCCACCGGCCCCTGCGGGATGCCGCGGGAAAAGCGCTGTTCAAACAGTTCGCGGTTGCGCGCCACCTGCACGATCATGATGTCGGACAACGCGTTCACCACGGATGCGCCGACCCCATGCAGGCCCCCCGAGGTCTGGTAGGCATCGCCCGAGAACTTGCCCCCCGCGTGCAGCGTGCACAGGATCACCTCCAGCGCGGACTTGCCCGGGAACTTGGGATGCGGGTCGATGGGGATGCCGCGGCCGTTGTCGCGCACGACGATGCTGTAATCGGCCAGCAGCTCGACCTCGATGCGGCTGGCATGGCCCGCCACGGCCTCGTCCATCGAGTTGTCGAGGATTTCGGCCACGAGGTGGTGCAGCGCGCGTTCGTCCGTGCCGCCGATGTACATGCCGGGTCGCTTGCGCACAGGCTCCAACCCTTCCAGCACCTCGATCGAGGAGGCGGAATAGGCGTCGGCTTGCAAGTCGCCGGAAAGAAGGTCGTCGGCCATCGGGTCTGCCCGTTCTGTCTGTAGATGCTTTATGAAGGTGGCGTTATCTCACGCCAAAGGGGCGGGGGGCAAGGCCTTGCCGGACGGGGGCGACGATCCGGCGCGCGTGCTTATTCCGGTTCGGCCATGCGGGCCTGCCACATCCGCTGAAAGGCGGGACGGTCCTGACAGGCCGCCAGCCAGGCGCGGATGGCGGGAAACGGCGCCATCAGCGCGCCGTGGTTCTGGGCATAGCGGACGATCTCGGCCATGTTCAGGTCGGCCACGGTAAAGCGCCCGCCGACCAGATAGGCATGGGTGGCCAAATGATCCTCCAGAACCTTCAAGGGACGGACCAGCCGCTCGGCGGCCTCGGACACAAGCCCCTCGTCGTCGGGCGACTGCAGGGTGCCGCGATTGTGCAGGAACAGGATGGTCAGCGCATCGGGCTCGATCGCAGTGGCTCCATAAAGGGACCATTGGCCCATCAGCGCGTCCTCGGCATAATCCTGCGGGCCGACCGTGGTGCCATGCTTGCGCGCCAGGTGCAGGGTGCAGGCCAGCGATTCCGACAGCACCAGGCCCTCGTCCTCGATCACTGGAATGGCACCGGCCGGCGACAGGTCCAGGAAATCCGGGCTGCGGGTGTTCAGCGGCGCGCCGGGCGCCGTGGCGTCTGCCAGTCGATAGGCCTGGATCACCGGCACCTGCCGGAAAGGCAGGTCCAGCTCGTGACACAGCCAGATGACGCGCGACGCGCGCGAGCGGGTGACGCCGTGGATGATCAGCATGGGGGCCCCTTGATTGCGATGGATGCAGCTTGGGCCCGCAGGGCCCGGCCCGCAACCCCTTCAGCGCAGTCCGGCGCGGGCGGCGGCGCGGTCGATGGCCTCGACAATGGCCTGCGGGTCGCCGTGATGCGGCATGTGGCCCTGACCCTCCAGGATCGTCAGCCGCGCGTTCGGCAGGCTGCGGGACAGCGGTTCGGCGTGGATGCCCGCAGGGACGATGCCGTCCTGAGCGCCGTGCAGGATCTCGACCGGCAGTGTCAGGCGCGGGTATTCCGGGGCCATCACGCGCAGGTAAGGGCGCAGGCCGGTGATCTGGGCGGCATTGGCGCGATAATTGCCGCGCCGGGCTGCCAGCCCCACGCCGATATAGTCGGAATAGCCCGGCGGCACCGCCTGTGGTGCAAAGATCCCGGCCATGATCCGGTCGCCAAGCGACACGGGCGCCAGTGCGGTCAGCAGGGGCGGCCCCACCCGATCACCCAAGGGCGTCCCGATGAACGCGTACCAGCCCGACAGGTCGCCCGGCCAAGGCATCGTGGCTCCCGAGACGATCACCAGCGCCGCCGTGTCGCCCGGCGCGCGCATCGCCCAGGCCAGCGCCACCGCACCGCCATAGCTGTGGCCCAGCACGATGGGGTCCTGCACGTCCAGCTGCCGGGCGGCCGCGCGCAGCAGTTCGGCCTGGGCGATGGGACTGGTGTTGTTGTCGATGGGATCGGTCCAGCCAAGGCCGGGCCGGTCAAAGGCGATGACGCGATAACGGTCCCTCAGCCGCGCCACGAGATCAAAGGTAAAGTCGCGCATGTTCCCGCTGGCCCCGTGCAGCAGGATCAGGTCGGGTCCCTGTCCTTCCACATGGGCATGGACAGTGGTGCCATTCACCTCCAGCAACTGCCCGATGGGCGGGAACTGGGCCTCGAACGCGGCCTCGCGCGCGGTGGCACGGGCATTCACCAAACGACCGCAGCCCGTCAGCAGAGTCGCTGCCGTGGCCAGTCCCCAGATCAGCGCCGCCATTCTTGCCATCGGTCTTGTCTTTCTGTCGGTTCGGTGCAGACCCAAACACGCAGGCCGGACCGTTCAGGTTGCGGCCCTTGCGGGAAAATCTGCCGCTGTCCTTGCGGTGATTTGCAAGGCGGCGGCGAAGGGCGTAACTGAGCGTGCCGGTCTTGCCAAGGTGCTGCCCCATGTTCCCGCGAGTCATTGCCTGCTCTGCGCTGCTGTCGGTTCTGCCCATGGCGGCGGTTGCGCATCCGCATGTCTTCATCGATGCGGGTCTGGTGCTGGATTATGACAACGGCGGCGCGTTGACGCAGGTGACGGTGGAATGGGCGTATGACGATTTCTATTCGCTGCTGATCATCGAGGATCTGGCGCTGGACCCTGACGGCGACGGCATCCTGACCCCCGATGAACAGGAGGCCCTGCAGGGGTTTGATGCGGATTGGGAAGAAGGCTTTGACGGACGCCTGTATCTGGGCGTGGAGGAGCGCCCCATTGCGCTGGGGCCCCCCCGCGAATTCGAGGCCCGGTACGAAGAAGGCCGCCTGATCTCGCGTCATGTGCGAACCCTGGCCCAGCCGCTGGATGGCGCGCAGCCGCTGCTGATCCAAGTCTATGATCCCGAATATTATGTGCAGTTCAGCGTGCCCCAGCCTCCTCGGATCAACGGTGCGGATTGTCAGGTCCGGCAGCGCCCTGGCGATCCTTATGCGGCGGCCGACGCTTATGCGAGCGCGGTGGCCGATGCCTTGGCCGAGGAGGACGGCTCCTTGTCCGAGGAAATGCTGATCGTCGACATCGGCCCCACCGGCGCGGACGAGATGCGCATCCAGTGCGAGCCTGCGTCGTGACGAGGGTCCTGGCATTGGTCGGGCTGGCCGTAGGCGTCGTGATGGCGCTCCTCTGGCTGTCAGGCGGGCTGGCGGGCATCGAGGTCTGGGCGACGCAGCAGCAGCGGGATGCCCAGAACCTGATGGCAGGCGCGCTGCGTTCCCTGCGCGCCCGCGAACCGGGGGCCGTGACCGCGCTGCTGGGCGTTTGTTTCGGTTACGGAGTCTTTCATGCCGTGGGACCGGGACATGGCAAGCTGGTCATCGGCAGCTATGGCTTTGCCACGGGGGTTCCGCTGCTGCGGCTGGGGGTGCTTTCCATCGCGGCATCGCTGGCGCAGGCAGGAACCGCCATCATTCTGGTCTGGGCCGGGATCACCTTTCTCGATGCGGGGCGGGAGGCGCTGACGCGGCTGAGCGAGGATCACATGGACCGGCTTGGCACGCTGATGGTCGCGCTGATCGGCCTGTGGCTGATGCTGCGCGGCTTGCGAATGCTGCAAAGACAGGCCCGTCCCGCACATCACCACGACGACCATTGCGGCTGCGGCCATGCCCATGGTCCGACGCCCGAACAGGTGGCGCAAACGCGTGGCCTGCGCGAAGCGCTGCTGCTGGTGGGCAGCATCGCGGCACGGCCCTGCACAGGCGCGCTGTTCCTGCTGATCCTGACCTGGCGGATGGACCTTTTCGGCATGGGCATCCTGGGCACGCTTGCGATGGGGCTGGGCACGGGGGCCGTCACGCTGATCGTGGCGGGCCTGTCGGTCTGGGCGCGCCGGGGCAGCTTTGCCCTGATGCCGTCAACGGGACCTTTCGCGGGCGCCGTCCGCTGGCTGCCCGGCGCGATGCAGCTGGGCGCGGGTGCGCTGATCGCTTTTGTCTCGGCCGCGGTTCTGCTGTGACGGCGGCAAGGGTTTGACACAGGTCAAGGACGGGACGGGCATCAGACCCTAGATCCGGGGGGCGCAACAGGAGTCCCTCATGTCAACCCAGCTGGACAGTCCCAGCCTTTATGCTGCCCGAGAGCCGATCTTTCCCAAGCGGGTCAGCGGGCGGTTCCGCACGCTCAAATGGATCGTGATGGCACTGACGCTGGCGGTCTATTACGTGACGCCCTGGATCCGCTGGGATCGCGGCCCTGCGATGCCCGATCAGGCGGTTCTGGTCGATCTGGCGGGACGGCGGTTCTTTTTCTTCGGGATCGAGATCTGGCCTCACGAATTCTATATCGTCGCGGGCCTTCTGGTGATGGCAGGGCTGGGGTTGTTCCTGTTCACGTCCGCGCTGGGGCGGGTCTGGTGCGGCTATGCCTGCCCGCAGACCGTCTGGACGGATCTCTTCATCCTGGTCGAGCGCTGGATCGAGGGCGACCGTAACGCCCGTCTGCGCCTGCACCGCCAGGCATGGGACGGCCGCAAGGCGCGCCTGCGGGCGGTGAAATGGGCAGCCTGGCTGGGCATCGCCGTCATGACCGGTGGCGCCTGGGTCTTCTACTTCACCGACGCGCCGGCGCTGGCGCATGATCTGCTGACGCTGCAGGCCCATCCCGTGGCCTGGGTCACCATTGCCCTGCTGACGGCCACGACCTTCCTGTTCGGCGGCTTCTTCCGTGAACAGATCTGCATCTATGCCTGTCCTTGGCCCCGTATCCAGTCCGCGATGATGGACGAGGACACGCTGACCGTGGCTTATCGCGATTGGCGGGGCGAGCCGCGCGGCAAGGCCAGCGCCGCGCACAAGGGCGACTGCATCGACTGCATGGCCTGCGTGAACGTCTGCCCCATGGGCATCGACATCCGCGACGGCCAGCAGATGGAATGCATCACCTGCGCGCTGTGCATCGACGCCTGCGACCAGATGATGGACCGGACGGGCCGCCCGCGCGGGCTGATCGACTATCTGGCGCTGCGCGATGAAGAGGCCGAAAGGCAGGGCGCCGCGCCGCGCCCCGTGCGTTCGCACCTGCTGCGGCCGCGCACGCTGCTTTATGCGACCCTATGGTCGGCGATCGGGATGATGCTGGCGGCGGCGCTGGTGATGCGGTCGCAGATCGACCTGAGCGTCACGCCCGTGCGCAACCCGCTTTATGTCACGCTGACCGATGGCTCGATCCGCAATGCCTATGAGCTGCGCCTGCGCAACAAGCAGCAGCAGGACACGACCTATCTGCTGGCGGTCGATCCTGTGGGTGCGCTGGAGCTGGGTATCGAGGGCGAGGACGGCGCGGCCATCCTCGTGCCGGCAGATCAGACCCTGACCCGCCGCGTTTACCTCAGGGCCGAGGCAGGCAGCCCCATGGCCGGCACCGCGTCCACCCCCGTCACACTGACCGCGCGCGATCCTGACAGCAGCGCGGTTGCCCGCATAAAGACCGTCTTTCATGGAAAGGACGCGCAATGACACGCGAACTGAAGGGCCTGCATGTTCTGGCCATCACCGTGGCCGCATTTGGCACGATCATCGGCGTGAACGTCGTGATGGCCTTTGCGGCGATCAACAGCTTTCCGGGCGTGGAAACCCGCAGCTCCTATATCGCGTCCCAGCACTTCCAGGCAGAGCGCGAGGCACAGCAGCGTCTGGGCTGGCAGGCCGACCTGCACCTTGACGGGGGGCGCCTGATCCTGTCGCTGCATGATCATGCGGGGGCCGCCGTGGCGCCGCGCGCGCTGGAGGTGATGCTGCGCCGGCCGACGCATCAGCACGCCGACCACCAGCCGCGGTTGGAGCCTGCGGGACCGGGTGAATGGCGTGCGGTCTCGGATCTGGCGCCCGGCAACTGGAATGCCGACGTGGTGGCCCAAGGCCCCGACGGCGTGGCCTTTCGTCAGCGCTTTGCGCTGCAGGTGAGGGACTGACATGGCCGAACTGTCCGCCGCCCCCGGCTATCAGGCCCGCCTTGGCGCCTGTCCCGCCTGTGATGCCGCGCCCTTGGCGCAGCGCCTGGCCGATCGCGCCCGGCCTGAACCGGCCCGCCTGATCCTGTCGCTGCCCCAGGCGCATTGCGCGATCTGCATCACGGATGTGGAACGCGCCCTGACCAATCATCCCGGCGTGCGGTCGGCGCGCGTCAACCTGACGCTGCGCCGGGTCACCGTGGATGCCCCCGGGCTGACCGCCGACGATCTGATCCCGGTGCTGGAACGCATCGGCTATCAGGCGCATGAACTGGACCCGCAGGCGCTTTCGGTTACCGCCGCGGATCGTGCGGGACGCGACCTGCTGATGCGGATCGGCGTTTCGGGCTTTGCGATGATGAACGTCATGATCCTGTCGGTCGCCGTCTGGTCGGGGGCAGAGGCCGCGACTCGCGACCTGTTCCACTGGATCAGCGGTGCCATCGCGCTGCCGACCGTGGCCTTTGCAGGCCAGCCCTTTTTTGCCAGCGCCTGGAGGTCGCTGAAGGCGCGGCGTTTGGGGATGGACGTGCCGATCTCGCTGGCGCTGATCCTGGCCAGCGCCATCAGCGTCTTCGAGACGGCCCATTCCGGCCACCATGCCTATTTCGATGCGGCGGTGATGCTGTCCTTCTTTCTGCTGATCGGACGCTATCTGGATCACCGCACCCGCGCCATTGCCCGATCCGCCGCCGCCGAACTGACGGCGCTGGAGGTGCCGCGCGCGACCCTGCTGGAGGGGGAAGCCGAAAAGGTCGTTCCGGTGGCGGATCTGCGCCCCGGCGACCTGATCCGCGTGCGTCCCGGCGGGCGCATTCCGGCCGATGGCGAAATCACCGAAGGCGCCTCCGAGATCGATCGCGCACTGTTGACAGGTGAAACGCTGCCGGTGCCTGCGGCTCCGGGGATGACGCTGTCCGCGGGCGAAGTGAACCTGACGGGTCCCTTGGTCCTGCGCGTGACGGCGGCGGGGCAGGACAGTTCGCTGGCGCGCCTGACCGCACTGGTCGAGGCGGCCGAAAATGCACGGGGCCGCTATACCTCGCTGGCGGAACGGGCGGCGCGCGGATACTCGCCTGCCGTGCACCTGCTGGCGCTCAGCAGCTTCCTGGGCTGGTTCTGGGCCTCGGGCGACCTGCGGCTGGCGGTCAACATCGCGGCGGCGGTGCTGATCATCACCTGCCCCTGCGCCTTGGGGCTGGCCGTGCCGGCTGTGGCGACCTCTGCCTCGGGGCGGCTGTTCCGGCGCGGATTGCTGATCAAGGACGGTACCGCGCTGGAGCGGCTGGCCGAGGTGGATACCGTTGTCTTTGACAAGACCGGAACGCTGACGATGGGCCAGCCCTGCCTGGTGAACGCGGCAGCCATTCCGCCCCAGATGAGGCCCGTTGCGCGGGCGCTTGCGCAGGCCTCGTCGCATCCCTTGTCGCGTGCGCTGGCCGAGGCGCTGGACGACGCGCCGGTCACAGTGACCGATCTGGCGGAGGTTCCGGGCAAGGGCGTGGAAGGCGTCTGGCAGGGGGTGCGCATCAGGCTGGGCCGCGCCGACTGGCTGAACGCTGACGCGCCGCTTGATTCCGCGACGCTCTCCAGTTGGCTGGGGATCGAGGGGCAGGTGCCGTTGCGGCTGGACTTCACAGACCGCCTGCGCCCGGGGGCCGAGGAATGCGTGGCCCGGCTGCACGCGGACGGGCGGCGGGTGATTCTCCTGTCCGGCGACCGCGCCGCCCCTGTTGCGGCCTTGGCGCGACAACTGGGGATCGAGGAATGGCATGCGGGCGTCAGCCCTGTCGACAAGGAAGGCCTTGTGGGTGCACTGACCGTGGGGGGAGCCAAGGTTCTGATGGTCGGTGACGGGCTGAACGATACGGCGGCGCTGGCCCGTGCTCATGCCTCGATCTCGCCCGCGACGGCGCTGGACGCGGCGCGGGTTGCCAGCGACATGGTCCTGACGGGCCATGACCTGACGCCGGTGGCCGAGGCGCTGGTGACGGCGCGTTGCGCGACGCGGCGGATCCGGCAGAACTTCGTCATCTCGTTCGGCTACAACGTCGTGGCGGTTCCCATTGCGCTGGCGGGGCTGGCGACGCCGCTGATCGCGGCGCTGGCCATGTCGATCAGCTCGATCACGGTGACGCTGAATGCGCTGCGCCTGAATGGAAAGACCCGCTGATGGATATCCTTGCCATCCTGATCCCCGTATCGCTCGGCCTCGGGGCGGCCGGACTGGCGGCCTTTCTGTGGGCGCTGACGCACCGGCAGTTCGAAGACCCCAAGGGCGACGGAGAGCGCGTCCTGTCGGACCGGTGGGACGACCACCCGCGACAGGACTAGGAAAGGGTGATGCCCAACTGTCGGGCAAAGCCTTGCAGTTCGGGTCCGAGGGCGGCGCGGCTGGCAAAGAGCGTCGCCTGCGACTGCAGGATCGGCACTTCGTCCAGGATGCGCAGGTTGTTGGCCCGCAGCGTCTCGCCGGAGGATGTGATGTCGGCGATGGCTTCGGCCGTCTGGTTCGCGACCGTTCCCTCGGTCGCGCCCTGGCTGTCGACCAACTGGTAATCCGCGACTTCGTGGGCTGCCAGCCAGGCGCGAACCAGCCGGTGATACTTGGTGGCGATCCGCAGGCGGAAACCGTGCTGGGCCCGGAAATCCCGCGCAATGGCCGCAAGATCATCCAGGTTGCAGCAGTCGCGCCAGCAATCGGGCACGGCCAGGATCAGGTCGGCATGGCCAAATCCCATCGGCGCAAGCTCGACCACGTCGGACGACCAGCCGGCCAGCTTTTCGCGCACCAGATCGGTGCCGGTCACGCCCAGTTCGATCCGGCCCGCAGCCAGTTCACGCGGGATTTCCCCCGCCGACAGCAGGACCAGCGAAACGCCCTCGGCCCCTTCGACGCGGCCTGCGTATTCGCGGTCCGACCCGCTGCGCGACAGGCGCACGCCGTGACCGGCGAACCAGTCGAAGGTTTGTTCCATCAGCCGCCCCTTGGACGGAATGCCAAGCCGGATCATGCGGCTGCCTCCAGTTCGGCCACAAGGCCCGGGCGGATGATACCGCCCACCGCGGGTATCTCGCGGCCCTTGCCCAGCACGCGGGTCAGCGCGTCATAGCGCCCGCCCGAGGCGATGGGCGGCCAGTCGCTGTGTCCGGCCAGGAAGCTGAAGGTGAAGCCGTCGTAATATTCCAGCGTCGTGCGCCCGTGGCTGGCGTCGAAGATCACCGTGCCCAGATCGATGCCCCGGTTTTCGATGGCGGTCAGTCGTGCGGCGATGCGCTGGACGGCAGGGGCAATGGCGGGCATGTCACGGGCCAGATCGGCAAGCGCGGGCATTGCGGCGGTCGCGGGTGCCCGAAGCGAAAAGAGACGGTCGAGCCGTTCGGTCCAGACCGGGCCCAGGGGAGGCACGGCGGCGTCGGCCTGCAGCCGCGCGATGCGGCGGACCATCTCGTCATGGCTGCGCACCCCGGCCCAGGGACTGTCGCATTCGGGAAAGGCGCGCGCCACCCCCGGCGCCGAGAAGCGGGCCAGCAGCCGGTCGAAGCGGCGGGGCCGCCAGATGTGATGCCTCAGCGCCTCGGCCCGCCTCTGCGTCAAGGGCAGGCCCGCGACCGCGTCCAGCAGCAGCCCCATGTCGCCAATGACCGCCTGAAGGCGATGGGGCGACAGGGCATCGTGGAACAGGGCGAAGACCTCCGCATCCGCCTGCGGGTCGCGGCTGAACAGTTCGAACCCGCATTGAAGATATTCGTGGTCGCGCAGTTTCTCGGGACGCTGGTCGCCCATGTCCTGCTTGCGGAACACCTCGCCCAGATAGCAGTAGCGCGCAGGCTCGGCGCCCGAGGCCATGTGCGCCTGCACGACCGGAACGGTGAAGTCGGGGCGCAGCATCATCTCGCCCCGGATCGGGTCAAGGGTGACATAAGCGCGGGCCCGGATGTCCTCGCCGTAAAGGTCCAGCAGGCTTTCGGCGGGCAGCAGGATGTCGGGCGCGATTTCCTGGGCCCCCGCTGCGCGAAAATGCGCCAGCAGGCGCTGTCCCACCTCCTGCTTGTCGCGCTTGGGGATCATCCGAGGATCCGCCGCACTTCGGTCACCAGATCCGCGCGCGCGACCTCGGTCTGTGCGGGCTGGGCCTTCCATTCGTCAAGGCTGGCTTCGGCCGCGATGCGGGCGCCCAGAACCAGGTCCTTGACCTGCACGACGCCACGTTCGGCCTCGTCCCCGCCCTGGATGATGGCAACCGGCGACTGGCGCTTGTCCGCGTATTTCAGCTGGTTGCCGAAGTTCTTGGGGTTGCCCAGATAAACCTCGGCCCGGATGCCGGCGGCGCGCAGTTCGGCGGCCATGGCCTGGTAATCGGCCATCCGGTCGCGGTCCATGACGGTCACGACCACCGGACCCTGATCCTCGGCCCCGGCCAGACCCTTGGCGCGCAGGGCGGCCAGCAGGCGGTCGACGCCGATACTGACGCCGGTCGCCGGCACCTTCTGGCCGGTGAAGCGCTCGACCAGCCCGTCATAGCGCCCGCCGCCCGCCACGCTGCCGAACTGGCGCTTGCGGCCCTTTTCGTCGAGGATCTCGAAGGTCAGCTCGGCCTCGAACACCGGGCCGGTGTAATATCCAAGACCCCGCACGACCGACGGGTCGATCACGGCGCGATCCTCGGCCACACCCATGGCGGCCAGCATGCCGGCAATCTGCGTCAGCTCGTCCACGCCCTCGGCACCCATGGCGGAGGCGCCCACCGCCGCCCGCAGGTTCTGCAGCGTGGCCGCGTTGTCGGTGCCCTTGGACGTCAGGAACGCCAGGACGGGCGCCGCCTGCGCGTCCGACAGGCCCACGCCGTCGATCTGGGCACCGCTGTCGTCGCGGCGGCCTGTCGTCAGCAGCGCGAGCACCCCATCGCGGCCCACCTTGTCGAACTTGTCGATGGTGCGCAGCACGTCATCGGCCTGATCCGCCCGGACCTCGGCCGCCTCCAGCACCCCGTTCAACACCTTGCGGTTGTTGATCCGCACCATGTAATCGCCGCGGGCAATGCCCACGCCCTCCAGCGCGTCGGCCAACATGCCGCAGATCTCGGCATCGGCGGCCACCGAGGCCGAGCCGACCGTGTCCGCGTCGCATTGATAGAACTGCCGAAACCGGCCCGGTCCCGGCTTTTCATTGCGCCAGACCGGTCCCATGGCATAGCGGCGATAGGGCGTCGGCAGGTCGTTGCGGAACTGCGCCGCCACCCGCGCCAGCGGTGCCGTCAGGTCATAGCGCAGCGCCAGCCAGTCGCCCGATCCGCCGCCCGGTACCGCCTCTTCCTGCCAGGCAAAGACCCCCGCATTCGGGCGGTCCACGTCCGGCAGGAATTTGCCAAGAGCCTCGACGGTCTCGACCGCGCTGGTTTCCAGCGGATCGAACCCATGGCGGTGATAGATCTCGGCGATGCGGTCCAGCATCGCCTTGCGCTCGGTCACGTCCGCGCCGAAATAGTCGCGGAAGCCCTTGGGCGTCTCGGCCTTGGGCCGAGGTTGTTTCTTTTGATCTTTTGCCATGGTGTGCGTCGCCTTTTGGGGGCCATATCAGGCGCCGCTGTAACGGAAGGCAAGCACATGGACAAGCAGCAGGGCGACCGGCTTCAACAGCTCGAAGAAACGGTGGCACATCTGGCCCGTCTGACCGAGGACCTGTCCGAGGTCATCGCCCGCCAGGACCGCGAGCTGTCGCGCCTGACCCGCCGCATGGACCTGCTGATGCAGGTCGAGGCCGAGCGTCAGGCCGACGCGGCAGGCACCGTTCCCCTGGCCGACCAGCGGCCGCCGCATTACTGAACCCGCCAGACCGCGGCGAAATCGCGGCTTCCCCCGCATCCCCCGATGCGCTAGAGGCGGGACGAAAAAGAGTTTCGGACAACGAAAGGATCTCGCATGGCCAATGTGGTGGTTGTCGGCGCGCAGTGGGGCGACGAGGGCAAGGGCAAGATCGTCGACTGGCTTTCCGAACGCGCCGACGTGATCGCGCGTTTCCAAGGCGGTCACAATGCCGGCCACACGCTGGTCATCGGGGACAAGGTCTTCAAGCTGTCGCTGCTGCCCTCGGGGATCGTGCGCGAGAACAAGCTGGCGGTCATCGGCAACGGCGTCGTGCTGGACCCCTGGGCGCTGTTTTCGGAAATCGACAAGCTGGCCGGGCAGGGCGTCGCCATCTCGACCGAGAACCTGATGATCGCAGAGAACACGCCGCTGATCCTGCCGCTGCACCAGGACCTGGACAAGCTGCGCGAGGAGGCGGCCGGCAAGGCCAAGATCGGCACGACCGGGCGCGGCATCGGTCCGGCCTACGAGGACAAGGTCGGCCGCCGCACCATCCGGGTCGCGGATCTGGGCGACGAGGAAACGTTGGATGCGCGCTTGGACCGCCTGCTGGCCCATCACGACGCGCTGCGGGCGGGCCTGGGCGCCACGCCCATCGACCGCGCCGATCTCAAGGCGCGCCTGATGGAGATCGCGCCCAAGCTGCTACCCTATGCGCAGCCCGTCTGGAAGATCATGGCCGACGCCCGCAAGGCCGGCAAGCGCATCCTGTTCGAGGGCGCGCAAGGGTCGCTCCTGGACATCGACTTCGGCACCTATCCTTACGTGACCTCGTCCACGACGACTTCGGGCGCCGCGGCCTCGGGGACGGGAATGGGTCCGGGCGCGATCGGCTTCGTGCTGGGCATCGTCAAGGCCTATACCACCCGCGTGGGGGAAGGCCCGTTCCCGACCGAGCTTCACGATGGTGACGGCCAGCGTCTGGGCGAGCGGGGACACGAATTTGGCACCGTCACCGGACGCAAGCGCCGCTGCGGCTGGTTCGATGCTGTGCTGGTGCGCCAGACCTGCGCGATCAGCGGGGTGAACGGCATCGCGCTGACCAAGCTGGACGTGCTGGACGGGTTCGAGACGCTGAAGATCTGCACCGGCTACGAGATCGACGGCGTGAAATACGATTATCTGCCCACCGCCGCCGCGCTTCAGGCCAGGGTGACGCCCATTTATGAGGAAATGGACGGCTGGCAGGAATCAACCGCCGGCGCGCGCAGTTGGGCCGACCTGCCTGCTGCCGCGATCAAGTATGTCCGCCGCGTCGAGGAACTGATCCAGTGCCCGGTGGCCCTGCTTTCAACCAGCCCCGAACGTGACGACACAATCCTGGTAACCGATCCCTTCGCGGATTGACGCCAGCCGCGACGCGCCGGGGCCGGCGCGTCGGGCCTTTTTCACCTGATGACGAGGAAACGATGGACCTGAAAACCCGCAAAAGGCTGTCGCTCCTAGTCCTTGTCGTGGTGATGCCGCTCTATGTCGTGGTCGCCGTCACGCTGATGAACTGGCTGGATACGCGGTTCGGCCGTCAGCCGATCCTGATAGAGGTGCTGATCTATGTCGTGCTGGGCATCTTGTGGGCCCTGCCGTTCAAGAAGGTGTTCACCGGCGTTGGCAAGGGGGAATGACCGGGCTGCCGATCCGCGATGACCAGGGCGTTACGGTCATCGGTGGCGGCGCGGTCAGTCCTGCGGATTTGACGACTGCACTGGGGGTTGCGCCCTTGCTGGTCGCGGCCGATGGGGGTGCGGACCGGGCACTGGCCCTCGGCCGCGCACCGGATTGGGTGATCGGGGATCTGGACAGCCTGTCGGGCGCTGCGCGGCGCATGCTGCCACCCGAACGCGTGCTGGAGGTGACCGAGCAGGACAGCACCGATTTCGTCAAATGCCTGACACGGATCAGCGCGCCGCTGATCATGGCGGTGGGATTTGCCGGTCTTCGCCTGGATCACACGCTGGCGGCGCTGACGGCCATGGTGACGCCTCCGGCCGCGCGGGTGGTGATGCTGGCATCGGACGATGTCGTCTTTGCCTGTCCGCCACGGCTGTTGCTGCCGTTGATGCCGGGCACGCGCGTGTCGCTTTATCCGATGGGCCCGGCGCGCGGGATCAGCAGCGGTCTCGAATGGCCGATCGAAGGGATCGCCTTTGCCCCCGGCGGGCGGGTCGGTACCTCGAACCGCGCCACCGGGCTGGTCACCCTGCGCGTCGAGGGGCCGATGCTGGTCATGCTGCCGCGCGACTGCCTGGGCACCGTCCTCACTGCTTTGCGCACTCCCGCACGCTAGTCCGCCGGTTGTCGTCGCGCCCGTCTTGGCCTATCTGAAGGGGGAACCCCCGGAGGCTGCCCGCATGTCGCTGAACCCGATCCGTCCCTGGCGCAATATCGAGCGTCGGAAATCCCGCCAGATCATGGTCGGCAACGTGCCGGTCGGTGGCGATGCGCCGATCAGCGTCCAGACGATGACCAACACGAACGGCCATGACGTGCGCGCCACGCTGGACCAGGTGATCCGTGCCGCGGATGCGGGCGCGGATATCGTCCGCATCTCGGCACCCGACCAGGAGACGACACGAGCGCTGCGCGAAATCTGCCGTGAAAGCCCGGTGCCGATCGTAGCGGACATCCATTTCCACTACAAGCGCGCCATCGAGGCGGCCGAGGCGGGCGCCGCCTGTTTGCGGATCAACCCCGGCAACATCGGCGACGAGAGCCGCGTCCGCGAGGTGATCCGCGCCGCCAAGGACCATGGCTGCTCGATCCGCATCGGGGTGAACGCGGGAAGCCTGGAAAAGCATCTGCTGGAGAAATACGGCGAGCCCTGCCCGGACGCGATGGTGGAATCGGGTCTCGACCATATCAAGATCCTGCAGGACAATGATTTTCATGAATTCAAGATCAGCGTGAAGGCCAGCGACGTCTTCCTGTCGGCTGCCGCTTACCAGCAGCTGGCCGAGGTGACGGATGCGCCGATCCACCTTGGAATCACCGAAGCTGGCGGGTTCGTCGGTGGTACGGTGAAATCGGCGGTGGGTCTGGGCAACCTGCTCTGGGCCGGGATCGGGGATACGATCCGCGTCAGCCTGTCCGCCGATCCGGTCGAAGAGGTCAAGGTCGGCTTCGAGATCCTGAAGTCGCTGGGGCTGCGCACCCGCGGCGTCCAGATCATCAGCTGCCCCAGCTGCGCCCGTCAGGGCTTTGACGTCATCAAGACTGTCGAAGCGCTGGAAAAGCGGCTGGAACACATCAAGACGCCGATGAGCCTGTCGATCATCGGCTGCGTGGTGAACGGACCCGGCGAGGCGCTGATGACGGATCTGGGCTTTACCGGCGGTGGCGCGGGCAGCGGCATGGTCTACATGGCCGGCCGCCAGACGCACAAACTGTCGAACGACCAGATGATCGATCACATCGTCGAACTGGTGGAAAAGCGCGCCGAGGTTCTGGAGGCCGAAGCGGCGGCAGCCGAGGCTGCCGAGTAAGCGCATCCTGCAGTGGCAAGGGGGCTTCCGCGCCCCCGCCGGTCAGGGGCCCGTGTCAGCCGCCCGTGTGGCTCATGTGGCGCGTCATCTGGCCCGCCACCGTCTGCCGGGAATAATCAAAGTCGTGGCCCTTGGGCTTGCGCGCGATGGCGGCGCGGATGGCTTGGCGCAAAGGCTCGTCATCGGCGCTGTCGCGCAGGGGCGCACGCAGGTCGGCGCGGTCTTCCTGACCCAGGCACATGAACAGCTCTCCGGTGCAGGTGACGCGGACCCGGTTGCAGCTTTCGCAGAAATTATGCGTCAGCGGCGTGATGAAGCCGATCTTCTGGCCCGTTTCCGCCAGCCTGACATAGCGGGCAGGACCGCCGGTCCGTTCGGCAAGGTTGATCAGCGTGAACCGCTCGGCCAATTGCGCGCGCAGGTCCATCAGCGGCCAGTACTGGTCCAGCCGGTCCTCGTTGCCCAGGTCGCCCATCGGCATGACCTCGATGAAGGTCAGGTCGTGACCCTCGTCGCCGCACCACTTCACCAGTTCGAACAACTCGCTGTCGTTGACGCCCTTCAGTGCCACGGCATTGATCTTGACGCGCAGCCCGGCATCCCGGGCGGCAGCGATGCCGTCGAGAACCTGCGGCAGGCGGCCCCAGCGGGTGATGGCCGCGAACTTGTCGGGGTCCAGCGTGTCCAGTGAAACATTCACCCGACGCACGCCGCAATCCGCCAGTTCGGACGCATGACGTTTCAGCTGGCTGCCGTTCGTGGTCAGCGTCAGTTCATCCAGTCCCGCGCCCAGGTGGCGCGATGCGCGGCGGAAGAAGCCCATGATCCCGCGGCGGACCAGCGGCTCGCCGCCAGTGATGCGCAGCTTGCGCACGCCCAGCTGGACAAAGGCGCTCGACAGGCGGTCCAGCTCCTCCAATGTCAGCAGCTCGGCCTTGGGCAGGAACTGCATGTGTTCGGACATGCAATACACGCAACGGAAATCGCAGCGGTCGGTGACCGAAACCCGAAGATAGCTGATCGGGCGCGCGAACGGATCGATAAGGGGGGCGGAGCTTTCCATGGTGTCAATCTAGGGGCGCGAGGGCCCGCTCACAAGCGCTGGCTTCACACAAGCGCCAGTGGACCTTTCGCAGGGCTCGGGTCTAAGCTGCGCGGGAACAACCGATGCAGGAGACGCCGATGCGCATGACCCCCCTTGTTCTTGTCACCGGACTGGGACTGGCCTTGGCCGGCTGCGCCCAGATGGGCAGCATGACCAACCGTCCCGCCGCGCCCGCGGCGAACGAAGCGCAGGTCGCGGCCGCAACGGCCATCACGCGCGCGCCCGCGCCCCGACCGACCGCACGCGCGACGCCCGCCCAGCTGGACACGACCACGGCCGAGCAGCGCGCCGCGGCGGCCCAGGCTCCGGCCAGTGCCGAGGCGCGGCTTGGCACCACGGTGGCCTCGCTCGGCAATCCGTCCGAGGGAGGGTTCTGGATCAAGACACCGCTGGTCAGCGAGCGCGCCATGGGGCGCATCGTGAACCCGGCCACCGGCAAGTCTGCCAAGGTCGAGCTGATCCCGCTGAGCGGCGGCGGCAGCGGCAGCCAAGTATCCCTGCCCGCGCTGCAGTTGCTGGGCGTCGCACTGACCGACCTGCCGACGCTGGAGGTCTACAGGTCCTGATCGGGCGCAGGATCGGGCGCGGGATCGGCTGGGGAAGGGGCGGGCATGGCGGCCCGCGCCTCGTGCCAGGCCGCCACGCGTTCTGCGTCGTGCTTGGTCAGGTCGCGCAGCCAGGTTTCGACCGCCTGCCGCACCGCTCCGTGCCTGTCGGAAGACAGCGCCAGGGCCCAGTCGAGAACACGTTCGCGAATCTGGACATCCGCCATCTTGGGGTGGTTCATCTTGGCCCAGGGAAGCGTGGCCATCAGCAACCCGCGCCGCTGCCAAGGGTTGGGGCTGTTCAGCCATTCCGCGATCTGGTCCAGCCGTGCCGGATCCGACGCCAGCCGGCGTGACGCCGCGGCGGCAATCGCGTCGCCGATATCGGTGCCGTCGATCTGCGGGGTCCAGTCCCTGATCAGGGTCCATGCCTCCTCATCGGGTCGCATCCGGGCCTGAACCAGCAGCCGGGCGGCGGCGATGCGCGCTTCGTGGATGTTGCTGTCCCACAGTCCACGGGCCAGCGCCACGCGGCTTTCGGCGTCAAGTGTCTCGCGCCAGCCGGACACGACCTCCTCCAGCCGGGCGGGGGTGATGCCAAGGGTCTCGCGACCGCTCTTGTGTCGGGCCGCAACGCGTTCCGCGTGCTGGGGGTCGCCCAAGGCGCGCAGTTGGTCCAGTTCCTGCATTCGATCCTCCTGTCGGTCCAACCTTCTTTCTAGGCGCGCGGGTTGACAGCCTCAAGAAGATGGTGGCAGGGGGCGTGACACCGGGCTAGAAGACGCGCGAAAACACGAGGTAGCCCCATGTCGCATTCCGCCGATCCCCGCCCCATGACATCGCGCCGCAGCGGCCCGTTGCACGGCGAAGCGCAGATCCCGGGCGACAAGTCGATCAGCCACCGCGCGCTGATCCTGGGCGCCATGGCCGTGGGAGAAACGCGGATTACCGGCCTGCTGGAAGGGCAGGACGTGCTGGACACCGCCAAGGCCATGGAAGCGTTCGGCGCGGAGGTGACGCGCCATGGTCCGGGCGAATGGTCGGTGCACGGGGTCGGCGTGGGCGGCTTTCGTTCGCCCGAGGGCGTGATCGACTGCGGCAATTCGGGCACGGGCGTGCGCCTGATCATGGGCGCCATGGCGACCACGCCCGTCACGGCGACCTTTGCCGGTGATGCCAGCCTGTCGCGGCGTCCGATGGCCCGTGTGACCAACCCGCTGTCGCAGTTCGGCGCCCGCATCACGGCCCGGGACGGCGACCGCCTGCCCATCACCATCGAGGGCGCGACCGACCCCGTGCCGTTGACCTATCGCACCCCCGTGGCCAGTGCCCAGATCAAGTCGGCGATCCTGCTGGCCGGCTTGAACGTTCCGGGCGACACGGTGGTGATCGAGCCCGAGCCCACCCGCGATCATTCCGAGCGCATGCTGGCGGCCTTTGGTGCGCAGATCCGGACCGAAACAACGGATGAGGGCCACAAGGTCACGCTGACGGGCCGCCCCGAACTGCGTCCCCAGCCCGTCGCCGTGCCCCGCGATCCGTCCAGCGCGGCATTCCCGGTGGCGGCGGCGCTGATCGTGCCCGGATCGCATATCCGGGTGCCCGGTGTCAGCCGCAACCCGACACGTGACGGCCTTTATGTCACGCTGCTGGAGATGGGCGCCGACATCACCTTTGACAATCCGCGCGAAGAGGGCGGAGAGCCGGTGGCCGATCTGGTCGTGCGCCACGGCCCGCTGAAGGGCGTCACCGTGCCGGCCGGACGCGCGGCCAGCATGATCGACGAATTCCCGATCCTGTCGGTCATCGCCTCCTTTGCCGAGGGCGCAACGGTCATGAACGGTGTGGCCGAACTGCGCGTGAAGGAAAGCGACCGCATCGACGCCATGGCCCGCGGGCTGGAGGCAAACGGCGTCCGGGTCGAGGAAACGCGCGACAGCATGACCGTCCACGGCATGGCCCGGATTCCCGGCGGCGGCGATGCCGTCACGCATCTGGACCACCGGATCGCGATGTCCTTCCTGGTCCTGGGGCTGGCGTCCGAGAACCCGGTGCGCATCGACGATGCAGGGCCGATCACGACCTCCTTTCCCGATTTCGTGCCGCTGATGACGCGCCTTGGCGCGGATCTGACCTCAAGCTCCTGACATCGACGGGCATGGCGGAGGGGGATCACCCCCTCCTGCCGGTTCAGACGGCCATGGGATAGCCGACGCCCTGCATTGCGGCCCTGACCTCGTCCAGGATCGCCGGATCGTCGATGGTGGCAGGGGTGGGCACCGTTTCGCCGTCCGCGATCCTGGCCATGGTGGCGCGCAGGATCTTGCCCGAGCGCGTCTTGGGCAGGCGGTCCACGACGCAGGCGGTCCGAAAGGCCGCCACCGGCCCGATCCGGTCCCGAACAAGCCGGACGACCTCGGCCACGATCTTGTTGTGGTCCGTCGTTACGCCCTTTTTCAGGCACAGCAGGC
>NZ_JBKGUN010000135.1:0-7341 GCF_046462195.1 Paracoccus sp. (in: a-proteobacteria)
GTGGATCGTTGCAGACCCACCTTGGCACATCAGATGCCGTCGGGGGGCGGTCACATCATCAACGCCCCGCAGCTCATCGTTGAAGCCTGTTTCCTATTGGCCAAACCAAGTCGTGTCGTGACCAATGGCATGCAGGGACTTGTCCAAGCTTTCCGGCCGGCCAATCCGCTCCAGCAGCAGGTTCCCGACAAGGTCGCGCTCAGAGGGATTGTTGCCCTTCAAAACCCAACCACGCTCCATCCCGCCTTCCATCTAGGTTTCCGTGACGGCGAGTAAGTGATGAGGTCGGACGAGGCATAGTCGGTGGCCCGGTCAAGTTGATCTTCATACGTGTCGGGCCGGCTCAGCACCGCACCGCAAAGCGGCACTTCGGAGGTGCTGGACAAGAGAAAGCACTCGTCGCTGCAATGGATGGTCACTTCGGCCACACGGGGGCCGCGAAGGGCGACGCCGAAGCCGCCACCCGGTTCAGCTCCGATGGCACAGGCGGTTTCTTCAATGGTCTCAGCACCGGGGGCCGTGGTGAGGCCGCCTAGCAGGATGCAGGCATTGGCAGTTGTCGCTCATATTCTGAAAACTTCTGCAGCGGGCCGGGGCTTGGCAGTGCCTGTCACGCCATACGAGGGTCATCGGCCGATCTTATAAAACGGCCTTTTGACAGTAGCGCCCCTGCCGCGACTTCCCCCTAAACCATTGATCAAGCTGCTTCCAAAAGAAAGATCCTTACTAGCTGAAGTGTGCCATGCACCGGCCGAATCTCCGCTGAACGAGGTTTTGTGCCACTGCTCCATTACTTCAGCCGGACAGGGCAACGTAAGCACACCCTCATCTTGATGCGACATGTCGAACGGATCCTCACCCGCTGATGCAACGCTCAGACACCAGCCTCGATAAGCTGACAAAGCTCAGTTCGACATCTTTGCCCTCAAATGCTCAACGTCACTCTTCAAAGGCATGGTGCGGAAGCTGATGCCAAAGTTACCTTGGTCTACGGAGTTGCGGACCGTAATCCGCAACAATCTTGACAAGCCTTGTCCACCATGCAATGCCGACAAAAAAAGTAAGGTTTTTCCGTGAAACAGTCTTGCGTTCTTGCGGTGGTGGTTCCGCATTTTGTGTTGGCAGTCATCGGTGCTGCCGGAGCCGCGCTCGCTCAGGATCCCTCCTATCCCCTGATCATTGACCACGCCTTTGGCCAAAGCGTCATTCCGCAGCGCCCTGAGCGCGTCGCCACGGTCGCATGGGCCAATCACGAGGTGCCGCTGGCGCTTGGGATCGTGCCGGTCGGCTTCGCAGCAGCAGACTTCGGAGACGAGGACGGCGACGGACTCTTGCCTTGGGTAAAGGCGCGTCTCGACGAACTGGAAGCGGATGTGCCATCGCTTTTCGATGAAGGCGACGGGATCGATTTCGAGGCGGTGGCTGCCAGTGATCCTGATGTCATCCTTGCGGCCTATTCGGGGCTCAGTCGGTCCGACTATGACATGCTGAGCCAGATCGCCCCTGTCGTGGCCTATCCCGAGGCACCTTGGGCGACCGACTGGCGCGAGATGATCCGCCTGAACGCAGCGGGCCTTGGAATGGCATCCGAAGGCGCGGCACTGATTGGCCGGCTGGAAGCCAGGATCAGCGAGACCGTTGCAGAGCATCCGTCACTTTCGGGCAAGTCGGCAATGTTCATCACCCATCTGGACAGCACGGACCTCAGCGTCATCCGTTTCTATTCCGCCAACGACACGCGCGTGAAGTTCTTTGGGGACTTGGGCCTGAGCCTTCCTGCAAGCGTGCAGGCAGTGACCTTGCCCGGTCAGTTCTCGGGCGAAACCAGTGCCGAACTGATCGACCAGTTTGACGACGTCGATATCTTTGTCTCCTATGGCAGCCCTGACCTACGAGAACGCCTGATGGCCGATCCGTTGGTGGCGCATATGCCTGCCGTCGCGAACGGCGCAGTGGTCATGCTAGAGAACGATGCTGTCGGAACCGGAGCCAATCCGACGCCGCTGTCGATCCCTTGGGTGCTGGAGGATTATGCAAACCTTCTGGCAGATGCCGCGCGCGCCGGCGAATGAGTGCTGTTGCAAGCCTGCCACGTGCCCTGCCCCGGCGAGCCGTTGCCACCCGTTCGCTGACGCTGCTGGTTTTGGTCCTCGTTGTCGTTTTGCTCGGGCTGTTGTCGGCGGCCATAGGTACGCGGGCGGTGACTTGGGCCGATCTTCTGGCGGGTCTGCAGGGTGAAAGCGGCACGATAGGACAAGCCGCAGTCGCCGTCAGGCTTCCGCGGACAGTGCTGGCGGCACTTGCAGGGGCTGCCTTGGGCCTGTCAGGGGCAGTCATGCAGGGGATCACGCGAAATCCCTTGGCTGATCCCGGGATCCTTGGCATCAACAACGGCGCAGCGCTGGCGGTGGCGATCGGCATTGCATGGTTCGGGATGAGCGCCGCGTCCAGCTTTATCTGGACAGCCATCCTGGGAGCGGGTGTGACGGCCGCGTTTGTTTACGCCGTCGGCTCGCTTGGCCGAGGCGGAGCAACCCCGTTGAAGCTGGCGCTAGCAGGGGCCGCCACATCTGTGGCGTTCTCATCATTGACCATCGCGGTGGTGCTGCCGCGAGCCGATATTGCCGGCGGTGTCCGGTCCTGGCAGGTCGGGGGGGTAGGGGGTGCCACCCTTGACCGGATCGAGCTGGTGTTGCCGTTTCTCGTGGCGGGCACCGCCATTTCTTTCCTCTCGGCGCGCAAGCTGAACCTTTTGGCCCTTGGGGACGAACTGGCCGCGGGGTTGGGTGAAAAGGTTGCGCTGACCCGTGCCATGGCCGCCATCGGGGCAGTCCTGCTCTGCGGGGCAGCGACGGCGATCTGCGGGCCGATCGGTTTCGTGGGTCTGGTCGTGCCTCACACGTGCCGCCTGACGTTGGGGGTCGATCATCGCTGGCTGCTGCCGGCCTCGGCCTTGGGAGGGGCGGCGCTTCTGATCCTGTCCGACATCGTGGGCCGTCTGGTGGCTCGGCCAAGCGAGCTGGACGTCGGCATCGTGACGGCACTGGTTGGCGCACCTTTCTTCATCTGGATTGTCCGGCGCCACAAGGTGCGAGAGCTGTGAGCGGCACCCTGTCCATGCTGAAATCGGGACGCAGGCGCCGCGCCATCCGGCGACGGGTCGTGGTGGTGATCCTTGTCGCGGTGTTGACTGCGTCGTTCCTTCTGGCCCTGATGCTGGGGCAGAGCTTCACACCGCCGGGACAGGTCCTGCGCGTGCTGATGGGACAGGATGTCCCCGGCGCGGGATTCACTGTCGGGCAGCTGAGGCTGCCACGTTCCGTCATTTCGATCTTGGCCGGGCTCTGCTTCGGTCTGGGTGGCGCGGCCTTTCAGGTGATGCTGCGCAATCCGCTGGCAAGCCCTGACATCATCGGCATCAGCGCCGGAGCCAGCGCGGCGGCAGTGTTCGGTATCGTCTTCCTGTCCTTGGACGGGGCCAGCATATCAGGCATGGCCATTGCCGCGGGATTGGCGGTTGCGCTGCTGATCTATGGCCTGTCCTTCAAGGGAGGTGTCGCAGGATCTCGGCTGATCCTTGTCGGGATCGGCATCTCGGCCATGATCAACAGCTTCATTGCCTATGCCTTGGCGCGGGCACCTGCGTGGGATCTGCAAGAAGCCATGCGCTGGCTGAGCGGCAGTGTGAATGGCGTTCGGCTTGAACAGGCATGGCCGCTTCTGGCGGCGCTGGCAGTCTTTGGCGGCTTGATGCTGTCCCGCAGTCGCGACCTCGAGGCGTTGAGGATGGGCGACGACCTCGCTTCGGCCCTGGGGGTGCGGGTGGGCCCCCTCCGGCTGACGATCATCCTGAGCGCAGTCGGCATGATTGCGGTCGCAACTGCGATCACGGGGCCCATCGCCTTCGTGGCCTTCCTGTCCGGTCCGATCGCCACTAAGATTGCAGGGCCTCGTGGTTCGGTCCTTGTTCCCTCGGCGCTGGTGGGCGCCGTGCTGGTTCTGGTCGGGGACTACGCAGGTCAGTTCATGCTGCCGGGACGTTACCCGGTCGGCGTGGTCACCGGTGCCCTTGGGGCACCCTTCCTGCTCTGGCTCATCATTCGTGCAAATCGCGTCGGAGGATCCGTGTGACCATTTCCCACCGCCTGAACATTGCGGACCTGTCGGCCGGCTATGGCGACCGGCAGATCCTCAGGGGACTGGACCTCGACCTGTTGCCGGGCAGGATCACGGCCATCGTGGGGGCCAATGCCTGCGGGAAATCGACCCTGCTTCGCGTGATGTCGCGGTTGTTGCGTCCGCAGCAGGGGCAGGTGACACTGGACGGGAAGGACATCCACCGGATGCCGACGCGCGCGCTGGCCCGCGTGCTGGGCCTGCTGCCGCAATCGCCCATCGCCCCTGAGGGTATCACCGTCGCTGATCTGGTCAGTCGAGGGCGCCATCCCTATCACGGGCTGGTGTCGCGCTGGACCGCCGGCGACGAACAGGCGGTGGCGGCAGCACTGGAGGCCACGAAGATCACCGATCTGGCTGACCGCGCGATGGACGAACTGTCGGGGGGGCAACGGCAGCGTGCCTGGATCGCCATGGCACTGGCGCAGGCAACCGATCTTCTGCTGTTGGACGAACCGACGACCTTTCTGGACGTGACTCATCAGATTCAACTGTTGGACCTGCTTTGCGACCTGAACGCACAGCGCGGTACGACGATCGTGATGGTGCTGCACGACCTGAATCTGGCGGCGCGTTATGCGGATCGCTTGATCGCGCTGCATCAAGGACGGCTTCATGTCCAAGGTCTCCCTGAAGACGTGCTGGATGAGCAGACGATCCGCGACGTTTTCGGTCTGTCCAGCCGGATTGTCACAGATCCTGTTTCGGGCCGACCAATGATGTTGCCCGTTGGCCGACATCGAACCCTCAAGGACAGGGCTTAAGTCGACTGTTTGTGTCACCTTTGTGCCACGGAGCCAGTTTCAGCATTGGCTTGTGCTTGCCTGAATGCCTTGCTGCACCTACAGGATCCTTAACTTGACAAATTTCATAAGGTTTCTGCCATGCTTTTGATAACCACGAAAAGCAGTCTCCGCACCCGATCACGCCGCAGCGCACTGTTGTCCTGCTGTGCGTCACTCGCGCTGCTCCCCGTGGGTGTTCAGGCACAGGATGATACGGGGGCGCGCCTGTCGCCGGTCATTCGCCTGCCAGAGATCACGCTGCAGGTCGAAAGCGCCGATGACGACGCCAATTCGATCGTGGCGCGGGAGCTGGCAGTCGGCGGCAAGGTGGCAACCAGCATTCTGGATACGCCGGCATCGGTATCCGTGATCACGCAAAAGGAAATCGAGCGACGTGATGCCCGCACGCTCGAGGATGTTCTGCAGTATTCGGCTGGGACCATTACCGACTTCTACGGCCCTGACGACCGCAACGACTATTTCCAGCTCCGCGGATTCCAAGCATCGACCTATCGCGACGGAGTCACGCTGGGTTCGATGCGCGACATCCGGGAAGAGCCGCTGGCCTATGAACGAGTCGAGGTCATCCGAGGCGCGAACTCGACCCTGTTCGGGGTGGCTGATCCGGGCGGCTCGATCAATTTCGTGACCAAGCGCCCGCGGGCCGAGCGGTTTTCGGAGATATCCGGAACAATCGGGTCCAACGATCGCAAGGAATACGGTTTCGATTTTGGTGATGTGCTGACCCCAAATGCCACGCTGTCCTATCGCTTCACCGGCAAGCTGCAGGACAGCAAGCGCGAGTATGATCATTCCCGCGATGACGAAGCCTTCCTGATGGGGGGCCTGACTTGGCAGCCAAGTGACGTCACCTCGATCAGCCTGATTGCAGACTATCTGTCACGTGACGCGACGCCGAACAGCGGCGGCTATCCCCGCTTTGGCGATTATGATCGCGACCAATTCTTTGGAGAGCCTGATTTCAATTATCTCGACGTGGAGCGCACGACCGTCAGCCTGATCGCCGAACATGATTTCGGAAGCGGGCTCACGCTGCGGTCGAACCTGCGCTACAACGATACGACCGAGAAATTCGGGTATACCTATCTGAATGGCGAAGAAGGGCAATTTCCGATCCAGCGCGATTATTATGGGATCGACGCTTCAGCCAAAGAGATCGCGGGCGATGTGATCCTGCAACACGATCGCGATTTCGGCCGGATTGACAGCAGCACTCTGGCAGGGGTCGAATATCGGGACGTTTCTGCACCCGAACGCGTCTTTTATGGCTTCAACGGTGCAGCGCCCATTGACCCGCGCGATCCACGCTTTTCGGGAGGCCCTTCGGATCCCGCCATCTTTGCCGATACGCAGCGCGATGATCGGACGCGGGCAATCTTCGTGCAGCAGAATGTGGCATTGGATGATCGCTTCATCGCGACCGTCGGTGCCCGTCATGACAAGCTGGACCTCAGCATCGATGATCTTGAAACGGGAACCACCAGCAGTGACGATTATTCCGAAACATCCATCCGTGGCGCTCTGACCTGGAAGATCACGCCGGAAATGTCTGCTTATGCCAGCTATGCGGAATCCGTGGCAGCGCCGGATGTGGGGAGGGAACCGGAACGCGGGGAGCAGTACGAAATTGGTTACAAATACGAACCCGCCGGCATGAATGCCCTGATCAGTGCCGCACTCTATGACCTGAGCAAGACCAACATCACCGCCTCCGACGTCACGACGGGCATCCGGTACCTGCTGGGCGATATCCGGGTCAAGGGACTGGACCTGGAAGCAAAGATGGAATTGGCGTCGGACATCGACCTGACAGCGGCCTATTCCTACGCTGCCTCCGAGGTGCAGCGGTCCAGTACCGACAACAGCCGCGCCGGCAATGAACAAGCGTCAGTTCCCAATCATGTTGCCTCGATCTGGTTCGACTACAGGCTGGCCGGCAATGGCGTGCGGGGCGACATGACATTCGGCTTGGGTGCGCGGTACACCGGCACCTATTTCTTCAGCGCCGGCAACGACACCGGAAAAAGCGACGCAGCCGTCCTTCTGGACGCCGCCTACAGCTATGATGTGACCGACAACACCCAACTGGCAGTGAACGTCCATAACCTGACCGACGAAAAGCATGTCGTCGGACGTGGCAGCGCCGATTACTACAATCCCGGCCGTGAGGTTTCCCTGACGCTCCGTCACCGGTTCTGACGATCACGACCGGCGCCAAACGGCAGGCGCCGGTCTTGTCCATCATCCGCTCATGATTTCCATTGAAAATGTCTTCAGAGGCCGCGTCTCGACATGATCTTCTGCCGGTTTTGTGGACACGAAGACAAGATCGTGGCCCATGATCTGGAGAGTGGATGTG
>NZ_JBKGUN010000136.1:0-14327 GCF_046462195.1 Paracoccus sp. (in: a-proteobacteria)
GCCCAAGAACCCCGTGGTGTAGTCCTTTGCCGTCCTGTCGGACCGCGGGCATGTCGCGCTGTTTGCCGATCCGGCCAAGTTCGACAACAGCCTGCGCGCCCATCTGGGCAACGAGGTCACGATCCTGCCACATGACGCGCTGTCCGCCGCCCTGACCGATCTCGAAGGCCCGGTGCGCCTTGACCCAGCCAGCGCACCCGAGGCTGCCTTTCGCATTCTGGAAGCGGCCGAAACAGCCATCGCCCGTGGTCCCGATCCGGCCGTTCTGCCCAAGGCGCGCAAGAACGCGGCGGAACTGGCAGGCATGCGCGCGGCCCACCATCGCGATGGTGTTGCGATGGTTCGGCTTCTGGCTTGGCTGGATGCGCAGGACCCGGAAACCCTGACCGAGATTGATGTGGTTCGTCGGCTGGAGGACTTGCGCCGGCAGGCAGGCATCCTCGACATCAGCTTCGACACGATCATGGGTGCGGGGCCCAACGGAGCCATTGTTCATTACCGAGTGACCGAGGCCACGAACCGGCGCCTGGCCGCAGGGGACCTGCTGCTGATCGATTCGGGCGGGCAATATGCGGATGGCACGACCGACATCACCCGGACCATTGCCCTGGGTGACCCACGCGAGGATGCCATTGCCCCCTTCACCGCCGTCCTGCGCGGCATGATCGCACTGTCACGTGCACGCTTTCCCAAGGGCGTGGCCGGTGGACACTTGGACGCGCTGGCGCGCCAGTTCCTCTGGTCGCAAGGCCTCGACTTTGATCATGGGACCGGCCATGGCGTCGGCGCGGCGCTTTGCGTGCATGAAGGGCCGGTGCGGATCAGCCGCGTCAGCGACATTACGTTGGAAAGCGGCATGATCCTGTCGAACGAGCCCGGCTATTACCTCGAGGGCAGCTTCGGCATCCGGATCGAGAACCTGATCGTCGTGGCCGAGGCCGATGCTGAACCCGGCCGCCAGATGCTGGGCTTCGAGACGCTGACACTCTGCCCCATCGACCGTCGCCTGATCGACCTGAGCGCGCTTTCTATCGAGGAAAGGGCGTGGATCGACGATTATCATGCGCAGGTGCGCGAGGCCTTGCTGCCAGAACTGGCCTCGCCGGAACAGGACTGGCTGAGGGGCGCGACGGCACCGTTGGGCTAGGGATCCGGGGAGTGCGGGGGGCAGGCAGCCCCCCGCTGTCGCGGGACGCAACAGCCCGACCACTGTCAAAGGGCGTTCAGGATCCGTTCGGCTTCCTGCCGGCATGGGGCCAGACTGGACCGCTCTTCACCCGGATAGAACCGGGCGCGGACGGCTGTGGGCATCGGGGCCGGCGCATCAACGACAACGCGCGGCCCCGTGTTGACCGTTTCTGCCTGCCAACTGCGTGCCAGAGCGATCTGGGCCGCCTTTGTCGCCCCGTATGCTCCAAAGAACTTCTCGCCCGCCTTGGCGTCGTCGAAAAACAGGGCCGTCCCCTGGCGCAGACGCAGCAGTGGCTCCAGCAGCGCGATCAGGCCGCGTGTCACCTCGATGTTCAGCAGCACCGATTTCGCCCAATCCCGCGCCTCGATATGCGGTGCGGGGGCCATGGGGGCCGCATGCACGGCGCAATGCGCCCAAAGATCCAACCCGCCCCACCGGCCATGGATCGCCTCGACCATCTGCTGCATCGCCGCCGGCTCGGTGACATCCATCGGCGCCAGCGTCGCTTGCCCGCCCGCCTTGCGGATGCGGTCGTCCAGCTCCTCCAGCCCGCCCACGGTCCGGGCCACCGCCAGAACGTGATAGCCGCGCCCCGCAAGCCCTTCAGCCAACGCCGCGCCCAATCCACGGGAAGCTCCCGTCACCAGCGCCAGCTTGGGCGCTCCTGCCTGATCATGCTCACTCATGTCCGATCCCTTGCCACCCTGCCGGTCGCCGCGCAAGTCCCCCTGCGGAGAAACGAAAATGGGGCCCCCGAAGGGACCCCGCATGCAAAGACTGGGCAGACGATCAGCGGCTGTTCAGATCGACGTAGTCACGCTTGCCGCTGCCGACATACAGCTGGCGGGGGCGGCCGATCTTGTTCTGCGGATCGCCGATCATTTCCTTCCACTGGGCGATCCAGCCCACCGTGCGCGACAGCGCGAAGATCGGCGTGAACATCGAGGTCGGGAAGCCCATCGCTTCGAGGATGATGCCCGAATAGAAGTCCACGTTCGGATAAAGCTTCTTCTCGATGAAGTACTCGTCCTCCAGCGCGATCTTCTCCAGTTCCTTCGCGACCTGAAGCGTCGGGTTGTCTCCGATGCCCAGCAGGTCCAGAACCTCGTCGGCGGACTCCTTCATGACCGTCGCGCGGGGATCGAAGTTCTTGTAGACCCGGTGACCGAAGCCCATCAGCTTGAACGGATCGCTCTTGTCTTTGGCGCGGGCGATGAACTCGGGGATGCGGTCCACGGTCCCGATCTCGCGCAGCATCTCCAGACAGGCCTGGTTGGCGCCCCCATGTGCAGGTCCCCAGAGGCAGGCCGTTCCGGCCGCGATGCAGGCGAACGGGTTGGCCCCCGATGATCCCGCCAGACGCACGGTCGAGGTCGATGCGTTCTGCTCATGATCGGCATGTAGCGTGAAGATCCGGTCCATGGCGCGGGCCAGTGCCGGATTGACCTCGTATTTCTCGGCGGGGACCGAAAAGCACATGTTGAGGAAGTTCGACGCGTAATCCAGTTCGTTGTTCGGATACACGAAGGGCTGCCCGATCGAATACTTGTAGGCCATGGCCGCAATGGTGGGCACCTTGGCGATCAGCCGGATCGCCGCGACCTCACGCTGCCATGGGTCGTTGATGTCCGTGGAGTCGTGGTAAAAGGCTGACATGGCCCCGATCACGCCGACCATCGTGGCCATCGGATGCGCATCGCGACGGAAGCCGCGGAAGAAGTTGTGCATCTGCTCATGCACCATCGTGTGGCGCGTGACGCGTGCCTCGAAATCCTTCATCTGCGCGGGGGTTGGCAGTTCCCCGTACAGCAGCAGGTAGCAGACCTCGAGATAATTGGACTGCGCCGCCAACTGCTCGATCGGATAGCCGCGATACCACAACTCGCCCTTGTCGCCATCAATGAAGGTGATGGTCGAGTCGCAGCTGGCCGTCGAGGTGAAGCCGGGGTCATAGGTGAAGACGTCCGCCTGGCCATACAGCTTGCGGATGTCCAGCACGTCCGGACCCTGGGTGGGGCTGAGGACGGGCAGGTCATAGTCCTTGTCGTCAATTCGCAACGTGGCGGTCTTGTCGGCCATCATGGCGTCCTTTCCGGCTTGGGCCGAGCGATCCGTCGTGATGTTCGTCAGACGGCTCCGGCATGTGAGGGCAGGCTTCAGCCTGCCAAATCGGTCTGGTCCTGAAGCCGGGCCAGAGTTTCCTCGCGGCCAAGCGCATTCATCATGTCGAACACACTGGGGGTGGCGCTTGTCCCGGCCAGGGCGGCCCGAAGCGGTGCCGCGATCTTGCCCAGCCCGAGGCCGTTTTCCTGGGCCACCTGCTTGGCTGCCTCCTCCAGATGGTCTCGCGACCAGCTAGCATTCTGCAGTGCAGCAGTCAATGTGGCCAGCATACCACGGGATACCGTATCAAGGTTCCGGGACGCCTTGTCGTCCAAGGGCACCGGACGTTCGATCATGGCGAAACGGGCCTGATCCAGCAGCGCAGGCAGGGTTCTGGCCTTCTCCTTCAGGGCTCCCATGGCCGCCAGGATGCGCTGACACTGAACCTCGCCCAGCGCCGGCGCCCCGGTTTCCGTCAGGTAATCCTGCAGCGCGGCCAGCACATCCTCGTCGGCCATGGTGCCGATGTGGTGACCGCTGACATGCTCCAGCTTCTTGAAGTCCAGCCGGGCGGGGGCCCGTCCGATGCCCGACAGATCGAACCATTCGCGCGCCTGCGCGTCGTTGAACAACTCGTCGTCGCCATGGCTCCATCCAAGCCGCGCCAGATAGTTGCGCATGGCCGCGGGCGGATAGCCCAGCGCCGCAAACTCGTGAAGACCGACGGCACCATGACGCTTGGACAGCTTCTTGCCGTCCTCGCCGTGGATCAGGGGAATATGGGCAAAGACCGGACGGTCCCAGCCCATCGCGTCATAGATCTGGATCTGGCGGGCAGTGTTGGTCAGGTGGTCGTCGCCCCGGATCACATGGGTCACCCCCATGTCGTGATCGTCCACCACCACGGCCAGCATGTAGGTGGGCGTCCCGTCGCTGCGCAGCAGCACCATGTCGTCCAACTGGTCGTTGGCGACACGCACCTCGCCCTGCACCTGATCGTCGATCAGCGTTTCGCCCGCGCGCGGGGCCTTCAGGCGGATGGCGAAGGGCGCATCCGGCAGATCGGCGGCATCGCGCCACGGGCTGACAAAGGGCTGGCGCGGGTTCGCTTCCCGCCAGGCCGCGATCTCGTCCGTGGTCGAGAAGCACTTGTAGGCCGTGCCGTTCTCCAGCATCTGGCACGCCACCTCGGCATGACGGTCCTTGCGGGCGAACTGGCTGATCGGCTCGCCGTCCCAGTCCAGCCCCAGCCATTCCAGCCCTTTCAGGATCGCGGCCGTTGCCTCGGGGGTAGAGCGCGCCCGGTCCGTGTCCTCGATCCGCAGCAGGAACTTGCCGCCCCGCCCGCGCGCGTAAAGCCAGTTGAACAGCGCCGTCCGCGCCCCCCCGATATGCAGATAGCCGGTCGGCGAGGGGGCAAAGCGGGTGACGACGGGGGTCTGGGACATGGCGGCCTTCGGCAAAAGTCGTGATGTGGCAAGGCCGTCGGGCGTTAACGCTTTGCTAACGCCTGCCGTGCCACCTTGTGCGCAAGTGATAGTCAACGGGTTCGGAAAGGACAAGGATGTTGCCCCAATCGGGTGCGGCGGCGGCAGCCATGCCCCAAGGCCTTCCTAGATCAGCCGTTGCCGCGCCTGTCGCGCGTCCCCGCCCGCCCACGGCGATCAGGGCGGGGCTCTTGCCATGGGTGCCGGTCTGCCTATCCGCAGGCATCGGCCTGTGGTTCCTGCGGCCGACCATTCCGGGATGGTTCGGATGGACAGTGTTGGGCATGGTCCTGCTGATCGCATTCGCCCTGTCACGCGCCGTGCCGCGATGGGCGGAACGTGGCCATCTCGGTTGGGCTGCCGCCGATGCTGTCCATCTGGCGGCACTGGCCTTGTGCTTCGTGGCGGCGGGTGCGGGTTTGGCCGCCCTGCGCGCAAGCCATGTCGCGGCCCCGGTGCTGGAATGGCGTTACTATGGACCTATCGAAGGACGCGTGATCCAGATCGACCGCTCCGGCCGCGACCGGATGCGCCTGACACTGGACCAGGTGCAGTTGCGCGACACGGCGCCCGACCGTACACCGCTGCGCGTTCGGCTGTCGCTGATGGGCGACGATGCGCTGCCACCCTTGGGCCAGCGCGTGATGATGACCGGCCATCTGGGGCCGCCGCCATCCCCCTCCTCGCCCGGCAGCTTCGATTTCCGCATGCATGCCTGGTTCGACAGCCTGGGCGCGGTGGGTTATTCCCGCACGCCCATCATGGCTGTCGCGGCTCCCGAAGGCGGGATGTGGTGGATGCACCGTGCCCGCATGTCGATCAGCACGGCCATCCAGGAGCGCATCGGCGGGCAGGCCGGCGCGGTCGCCTCGGCCCTGACGACGGGCGACCGGTCCGGCATCTCGGAGGCCACGAACGACATGATGCGCGCCTCGAACCTTTACCACATCATCTCGATCTCGGGGCTGCACATGGGCATGCTGGCGGGGTTCGTTTACACGGCGGTGCGGCTGGCCTTGGTACTGGTGCAGGCGGCAGGGGCGGGTCTGGGCCGTCCCCTGCACAAGGTCGCGGCAGGCGTCGCCCTGGCCGCGGCGGCGGCCTATCTGTGGCTGTCGGGCGGCGGTGTCGCGACCGAGCGCGCCTTCATCATGGTCAGCGTGATGCTCTGCGCGATCATGGTCGACCGGCGCGCCGTTTCGCTGCGGACGGTGGCGCTGGCTGCAACGATCATCCTGATCTACAGCCCCGAGGCCGTGACCGGGGCCGGTTTCCAGATGAGCTTTGCCGCCACGATCGCGCTGATCCTGATCTATGGTCCCTGGGCACGTGTCTCCCCCCGGCTGCCCTTCTGGATCAGGCCGGTGGCAATGCTGATCGTCTCGTCGCTGGTGGCGGCGATCTCGACCTCGCCGATCGCTGCGGCGCATTTCAACCGCATGGCGCAATACGGGCTGCTGGCCAACCTGCTGGCGGTGCCGATCATGGGAACGCTGGTGATGCCGGCAGGCGTCATCGGCGCCCTGCTGGCCCCTTTCGGTCTGGAAGCGCCTGCCCTGTGGGTCATGGGGATCGGCACCGAATGGATGCTGTGGGTCGCGGACTTCGTGGCCGGGCTGAATGGCGCCGTCACGGCTGTCAGGAAGCCCCCGGCCGCCATTGTTCCCTTGATGGGGTTCGGCGCCTCGCTGGCGATCCTGTGCTGGCGGCCGGGATTGCGCCGCCTGCCCGTGCTGGGAACGGGCTTTGGCGCCGGCCTGTCGCTGCTGGCGGTTGCTGCGGCGCTGTGGGCGCTGGACCGTCGCCCGCTGCTGTTGATCGCGCCCGAAGGCGAAGCGGTCGGATTGATGACGCCTGCAGGGCGTGCCGTCTCGAAACCTTCGGGTGGAGCCTTTGTCATCTCGACCTGGTTGCAGGAAGATGGCGACATGGCGGATCAGAAGGCGTCGGCTGCCCGCCCCGCATGGGCGGGGGACAGGCGCGACCGTTGGGCGGACCTGCCCCATGGCTGGCAGGTCTGGCACCTGACAGGCAAGGGCGCGGGCGAACGCGCGCAGGCCGCGTGCCGCACCGGTCGCATCGTGGTCGCAAGCGAACCGGTCGCATTGCCGCCCCCTGCCCCTTGCCTGATCCTGGACCCCGAGCGCCTGCGCGCCCTGGGTGCCGTCACGATCGAAATGTCGGCAAGCGGGCCGTTGATCCTGCAGTCCGCCCCCATGCGGCTGCGAGCCGGCACGCGCTAAGGATACGTCAGCCGCGCCCCCCGTCGCCGCGACAAGGGTGCGACCCGGAACCCGGCAAAAGCAGCGCCCCGGTTGTCCCGCCGGCAGAGCCTGCGTCCCCGGCCATGCCCGACCCGCAAAAACCAGTGACGCCCGGGATCGGCAAGGACATCATGACGTGCCGGAGACCCGAACGGAGGCCGCACATACCGATCCATCCGTTCATGCAACCTGTCAGGCAACCTCGGCAAAGACCTTGCCCAGCGCCTTGTCCAGCTTGTCGAACATCTCGTCCATCTGCGCCTCGGTCAGGATGAAGGGCGGGCAGAGCACGATCGCCTGGCCCAGCGGACGGCAGATCAGCCCCATGTCGGTGCAAGTGTTGGCGATGCGTTCGCTGACGGACAGATGCCCTTCGAACGGGGTCTTGGTGGCCTTGTCGCGCACGGCCTCCAGCGCCCACATGAAGCCCACGCCGCGATATTCGCCGATGTTGGGGTTCTGCGCCAGGTGTCGCAGCCCGTCCTCGAAGCGCGGCGCAAGGTCGATGACGTTCTGCGCCAGCCCCTCGTTCATCACCACGTCGATCGCCTTCAGGGCGATGGCGCAGCCGACCGGGTGACCGGAGGCGGTGAAGCCGTGCGGAAATTCCTCGATCTTCTCGACGGCTGCCTGCACGCGGTCGGCCAGTTCCGGGCCCAGGATCACGGCACCCATCGGGAACAGGCCGGCCGTCAGGTTCTTGGAGCTGATGATCGCGTCCGGCACGAAATCATAAGTCTGACTGCCCCATGTGTTGCCCGTGCGGCCAAAGCCCGTGATCACCTCGTCCGCGATCATCGGAATGCCGTGCTTTTTCAGCACCGGCATGATGGCTTGGAAATAACCTTCCGAGGGCGGAATGACGCCTCCCGCGCCCTGCACGGGCTCTGCAAAGAAACCCGCGATCGTGTCAACACCCTCGCGCTGGATCGTTTCGTCCAACTCGCGCGCCAGGCGCTGGGTGAACTGGACTTCTGTTTCCCCCTCTTCGCCATAGCGCCAGAAATGCGGGCAGGTCAGGTGGATGAAGCCCGGCAGCGGCAGGCCGAAGACCTCGTTGTAAGGCTTGCCGGTCATGCTGGCCGATACCGCCGTCACGCCGTGATAGGCGTTCCAGCGCGTCAGGATCTTGCGCTTCTGGGGGTTGCCTTCGGACGCGTGCAGGAACCACAGCATCTTGACCATGGTGTCGTTCGCCTCGGAGCCCGAGTTGGTGTAGAACACCTTGCCGCGCGAAAAGGGTGACACCTCGACCAGCTTTTCCGACAGCATCACCGTCTGGTCGGACATGCGGCCGAAGAAGGCGTGATAACCCGGAAAGCGGTCGTACTGGGCCTTGGCAGCCTCGGCCAGACCCTTGTGGTCAAAGCCTGCCACCATGTTCCACAGGCCGGAATTGGCATCCAGATAACGGTTGCCGTTGACGTCGACAACATAGGGCCCTTCGCCATGGGTCAGCACCACGGCGCCGCGCTTATGGACGCTCGGCAGGTCGGTGAACCCGTAAAGCGAAAATTCGTCGGCGCGGGCCTCCCAGCTTTGCGGGGTCGTCATCATCATGCTCCTTTGCCTGGTCCCGCGACAGGCTAGCCGCGGTGGCGGGCACGTTCAATGGGCCGCTTTGTCCGCCTACGGCCACAGGCGGATGCAGAGGATTTGAACAACAAGGCAGCGGACGAATGGCATCCGGAATGCTAACCCTTCCCTGCAGGGTCAGAAGCGCCCTTCCATCAGTGCCAGAAGACCGTGTGCCTCCAAGGCCGCGACAGATCCGGCCCTGCCTGCGCCAGAAAGGCGCCTTCCTGTTCCCAGACCGACCCCGGGCCCTGCGCACCGGCCAGCAGAGGCGTGTCCTTCATGAACTATACCGGCTCCCTGGTCTTTACTGGCGACCACCTTGCGCGCACGGCCAGCCAACCGAGCAACTTTCGCAATCCGGGCGATCCTGGCTTCGGAATGGAGGTCAGGGATGCCGCAGCCGTCGGAACCACGGGCGACGTCTACCGGCTGGTCTGGGTCCAGAACCTCAACACCACCGACACGACATTCAGGAACGGTCAGTTCTGGGAGATCCAGAAATATGACCCTTCTCAGGATCCCGGCGGCGACCCATACAGGAACGGCGCAGGCTGGCCGCAACCGGGCACAAGCCCGACCTTTGCGCGCCTCGTTCCCAAGAATGATCTGGTGGCAGGCATGGGCGCGGGGCCGGACCACATCGTTCTGGAAAACCAGGGCAGCGGGGGCCATCTGATCCTGGACCTGTCGCGCAGCTTCGCGGCGCAGCCCACGACGCTGTTCTATCCCGGCCCCCCTCGGGGGCAGCTGGGTTTCGACCGGTTCGTCGCGCCGGAACCGGTTCAAACCGCGAACTGCTTCACGCCGGGAACGCGGATCGAAACGCCGAAGGGTCCCTGCGCCATCGAGACACTCGTTGCGGGCGATCTTGTTGTGACCATCGACAACGGGCCGCAACCCATCCGATGGATCGGCAGGCGCCTGATCCCCGCCCTAACGGACAGGAACGTCCACCTGCGCCCGATCCGCATCGCCGCCGGTGCCTTGGGGCCCCATGTCCCGCAGACCGCCCTGACCGTTTCGCCACAGCATCGCGTCCTGATCCGCTCAGCCTTCGCCCAAGACATCTTCGGGGTGCCCGAGATTCTTGCGGCGGCCAAGCAACTGGTTGCGGTGCCGGGCATCGACGTGGCTGATGATGCCACCGAAGTCACCTATATCCACATGCTGCTGCAGCGGCACGAGCTTGTGCTGTCAAATGGTGCGGTCACGGAAACCATGTATGCGGGCCCCGAAGCGCTGAAGGCCTATGGTCCTGTCGCACGGAACGAGATCATGCGCCTGGCCGGCCTTGATTCCTCCGATGCAAGACTGCCAAAGGTCCGGCCGACCCCTCGGGGCGGACAGGCGCGGCGTCTGGCGCAGCTTCACGTGCGAGAAGGGGTTCCGCTGGTCCTGAACCTGCCGGAACCTGTGCTTGCAGGATCGTGACGGGAGGTATCGGTCGGCCCGCCTTTCCAATGACCGGGCTTTCCTGTATCAGCACGCGGATCCCAAGGACCGCATGTCATGACCCAGCACGCCCCGGACAAGGCCGCCAAGAAGCTTTTCATCAAGACCTATGGCTGCCAGATGAACGTCTATGACAGCCAGCGCATGGCCGAGGCCATGGGCGCGGAAGGCTATGTCGTGACCGAGGATCAGGCGCAGGCCGACCTGGTCCTGCTGAACACCTGCCATATCCGGGAAAAGGCGGCCGAAAAGCTGTATTCCGATCTGGGCCGGCTGAAACCGCTGAAGGCCGAACGGCCCGACCTGAAGATCGGCGTCGCGGGCTGCGTGGCGCAGGCCGAGGGGGCCGAGATCGTGCGCCGCATGCCGCTGGTCGATCTGGTCGTGGGTCCGCAGACCTATCACCGCCTGCCCGCCATGCTGCGCGGAGAAGCACCGGCAATCCTGACCGACTTTCCCGAAGAGGACAAGTTCGACCACCTGCCCGAACGCCGCGCCACCCGCCGCGCACCCGCAGCCTTTCTGACCGTGCAGGAGGGTTGTGACAAGTTCTGCGCCTTTTGCGTCGTTCCCTATACGCGCGGGGCCGAAGTCAGCCGTCCTGTGGACCGCATCCTGTCCGAGGCGCGTGACCTGGTCGCCCGCGGCGTCCGCGAAATCACGCTGCTGGGCCAGAACGTCAACGGGTGGCACGGGTCCGGTGCGGATGGGGAATGGGGTTTTGGCCGCCTCATCCGTGCGCTGGCTGAAATCGATGGGCTGGACCGCATCCGCTACACCACCAGCCATCCCAACGACATGGGTGATGACCTGATTGCGGCCCATCGCGACATTCCGCAGTTGATGCCCTATCTGCACCTGCCGGTGCAGTCGGGCAGCGACCGTGTGCTGAAGGCGATGAACCGCAAGCACACGGCCGATCAATACCTGCGCCTGATCGATCGCATCCGGGAGGCCCGGCCCGACATCCTGCTGACCAGCGATTTCATCGTGGGCTTTCCCGGCGAAACGGATCAGGACCATCAGGACACGCTGCGCCTGATCGAGCGGGTGGGCTTTGGCACCGCCTTCAGTTTCAAGTATTCGCCCCGTCCCGGCACGCCCGCCTACGACCGTCCCGAGGTTGCGGCCGCCGTGGCCGATGCGCGCCTGCAGGAACTGCAGGCCCTGCTGACGCGCCAGCAGAAGGCCGTGCAGGAGGGCATGGTCGGACGCACCGTCAACGTCCTTTTCGAAAAGACAGGCCGCGAGGCGGGGCAGATGGTCGGCAAATCGGACCACCTGCATTCGGTCTTTGTCGAGGCGCCGGATGCGCAGATCGGCGATCTGGTCCGGGTGCGGATCCTGAACAGCGCCGCCAACTCGCTTCACGGCGCCTTGATCAGCTGAAAAAGCCGGTCCCCGATGGATGCGCGAACAGGTCGGGGACCGGCCCTCCACGCGGCGCGTGCGTGGAAGCTCTGACGCAGCGTAGGCTGCGAAGATGATGCCGACCCCCCGAGGAATGCGCGAACAGGACGGGGGGCCGGTCTTTCCGCGCTGATGCGCAAGCGCGGAAACCGTGAGGGAGGTTGCTATTCGCCGCCGCCCAATCCGTGGACATAAACAGCCAAGGCACGGATCTCGGCCTCGGACAGCCGGTCGGACCATGCAGGCATCACGCCATAAGGGCCCTGGTCGATGATCCTGACCAGCGTCGCCATTTCCGAACCGTACAGCCAGACGTGGTCGTTCAGCGCAGGCGCGCCCTGCTCGCGGTCACCGCTGCCGTTGTCCTGGTGGCAAGCGGCGCAGTTGTCGGCATAGATGCTGGCACCAGCCAGCGCGCTTTCGGCATCATGCGGCAGGCCCGACAGGGACCGGACGTGATGGGCCACCTGCACGATCTGGCCATGTTCCAGCAATCCGTCGGCACCAAAGCGCGGCATCTCGGAATAACGGGTTTCGGGATCCTTGGGGTCGCGGATGCCGTGCTGCAGCGTCAGGTGGATGTCCGCCAGACTGCCGCCCCACAACCAGCTGTCGTCCAGCAGGTTCGGATAGCCCGCCCCCCCTGCCGCGCCGGCCCCGTGGCATTGCGCACACCAGGTCCGGTAAAGCGCCCCGCCTGCATTGGTGGCATAGCCCACAAGCTGCGGATCGTCGGGAATACCGTCGAGCGGTGCGGCGACCAGTGCCGCCTGGACGGGGGCATTGGCCTGGGCGAAACGGTCGATCTCGGCGGCAACGGCCTTGCGGGTGTTGGTCTGCAGCACCCCTTGCGTCGCCTGCGTGACCAGCGGGATCGCCGGATAGGCCACCATGTAGCCGAAGGCCCAGACGATCGTGGCATAAAAGGTCCACAGCCACCAACGCGGCATCGGGTTGTCGTATTCGGTGATCCCGTCCCATTCATGCCCGGTCGAGGGAACCTCGGCCTTGCCGGTGCCCTTGAGGCCCTTGCGGCGGTGGCTGGGTGCGGCCGGCTTGTCAGGTGCATCGCGCGGCGGGATCGCGCCGGCGATCTTGGCGGCATGATCGGCATCGGCGCTTTGCCGACGCAGACCGATCTGGTTATCACCGCCCTTTTCGGCAGCGCCCTCCGCCGGGTCCCGGGGTGTGTCGGACATCAGCGGTCCTCCTTGTTCTTGTCCGCGGCCGGACGCGTCTCGTTGCGGAAGATGCTTTCGGCGGCGTCCTTCTGGACCCGGCGCGCGCTTGGCCGGAAGACGAAAAGGACCATTCCCACGAAGACCAGCGTCAGCACCACAAGCGCCCAGCTGTCTGCCAGCGCACGAAGAAAGCTGTAAGTGTCCATCATGCGCCTCAGCGATTCGGATCGGGTTCGAAGGTCGAGAAATCGACCATGGTCCCCAGGACCTGCAGATAGGCGATCAAGGCGTCCATCTCGGTCAGCTGAGGCTGGCGGTCAAAGTTGCGGACCTGCGCCCCGGGATAGCGCGACTGCAGCGCGGCCAGATCGCCAAAGGCATCGGCCTGGTTCCGGAAGTCGGCGACCGCATTCTGCACCATGGCATCGTCGTAAGGCACACCCACCGCTCGGTCGGCATGCAGCCGGTCCTGAATGTGATCGGGGCGTATCACCCGGTCCAGCAGGAAGCTGTATTTCGGCATGATCGATTCCGGCACCACCGACTGCGGATCGCGCAGGTGGTCGATGTGCCATTCGTCAGAATAACGGCCGCCGACGCGCGCCAGGTCGGGGCCGGTCCGCTTGGACCCCCACTGGAAGGGGTGGTCGTACATCGACTCGGCCGCCAGGCTGTAATGGCCATAGCGCTCGACCTCGTCGCGCATCGGGCGGATCATCTGGCTGTGGCAGACATAACAGCCCTCGCGGACATAGATGTCGCGCCCGGTCAGCTCCAGCGGCGTGTAGGGGCGAACACCTTCGACCTTCTCGATGGTGTTCTCCAGGTAGAACAGCGGCGTGATCTGCACGATGCCGCCGATGGTGACCACCAGAAAGGAAAGGACCAGCAGCAGCGTGGCGTTTCTTTCGATGATCTTGTGTCGGTCCAGAATGGCCATGATCGGTGTTCCTTATTCGGCCGGAACGGCAGCGGCGGTGGAAGCGGCCATGGGCTGCCGGGCGACGGTCGCCCACAGGTTCCAAGCCATGATGATCGCGCCTGCCAGGTAAAGGACGCCCCCAAGGCCGCGCACGACATACATCGGGAACTTGGCGGCAACGGTGTCGGCAAAGGCGTTGACCAGGAAACCGTTCTGGTCGACCTCGCGCCACATCAGCCCTTCCATGATGCCGGTGACCCACATCGCGCTGGCGTAAAGAACGATCCCGATGGTGGCCAACCAGAAGTGCCAACTGACCAGCGACAGGCTGTACAGGCGGTCGCGGCCCCACAGGCGCGGCGTCAGGTAATAGATGGCGCCGAAGGTGATCATCCCGTTCCAGCCCAGGGCGCCGGAATGGACATGCCCGATGGTCCAGTCGGTATAATGGGACAGGCTGTTGACGGACTTGATCGACATCATCGGGCCTTCGAAGGTGGCCATGCCGTAAAAGCCCACGGCCACCACCATCATGCGAAGGATCGGATCGGTGCGCAGCTTGTCCCAGGCCCCGGACAGGGTCATGAGGCCGTTGATCATCCCCCCCCAGGAGGGCATCCAGAGCATGATCGAGAACACCATCCCCAAGGTCGCGGCCCATTCCGGCAGCGCAGTGTAGTGCAGGTGGTGCGGACCCGCCCAGATGTACAGGAAGATCAGCGCCCAGAAGTGGATGAT
>NZ_JBKGUN010000137.1:0-8059 GCF_046462195.1 Paracoccus sp. (in: a-proteobacteria)
GGACAAGATCGCCATGCAGGCCGAGGCGCAGGACCGCTATGCCGGGCTGCGCGACCTGCCTGCGACGGGAACCTGCGGCACCACGATTCAGCTCTACATGAACGCGGGCCTGATGGCGGACCTGCCTTCGTTGGAAGGTTCGGGTGCCGAGGGTGTCGGCCTGTTCCGGACCGAGCTGCAGTTCTTGATCCGCAGCCATGTCCCCCGGCGCGCCGAACTGGCGGGGCTTTATGCCCGCGTCATGGACAATGCGCAGGGCAAGCCTGTCATCTTCCGGACGCTGGACATCGGCTCGGACAAGGTCCTTCCCTATATGAAGCCCCAGGACGAGCCGAACCCGGCCATGGGCTGGCGCGCGATCCGGGTGGGTCTGGACAAGCGCGGCGTGCTGCGCATGCAGCTGCAGGCCCTGATCCGGGCATCCGTGGGGCGCCCCCTGCATGTGATGTTTCCCTTCATCGCAGATATCACCGAGTACGAGGCCGCCCATCGTATCCTGATGCAGGAACTGGCCCGCGAGCAGCGGCTCGGCCATGCGATGCCCACCGACATCCGCGTCGGCGCCATGCTGGAAACCCCCTCGCTGGCCTTCGCGCCCAAGCGGTTCTTCGAGATGTGCGACTTTGTCTCGATCGGCGGCAACGACCTCAAGCAGTTCTTTTTTGCCGCTGACCGCGAGAACGAGCGTGTGCGGCGGCGCTATGACACGCTGAACGTGTCCTTCCTGGGCCTGCTGCGCCAGATCGTGGCCCGCTGCCAGGAAGCACGCGTCCCCTTGTCCTTTTGCGGCGAGGATGCTGGCCGACCGGTCGAGGCCCTGGTTTTTGCGGCCTTGGGAATCAACCGCCTGTCGATGCGCCCGGCCTCCATTGGGCCGGTCAAGCATTTGATTCGGCGTGTTTCCGTCAACGAACTGCGCGCGGTGATCGATGCCGCCGAAGCCGAGGGCCTCACAAGCGTTCGCGGACCCGTGACCACATGGCTGGCCCGGCAATAGCTGTCGATCCAGCCCTTCTGCCAAGGCCCGTTGCACGGAAATCCGCCCATCTCATCACGACTTGACAAGCGTGCTTGCTGCGATGCGGCGCCCGCCTTATAGTCCTCTGGTTCCCTCGAGACATCTCCGAACATGAAGCGTCGTCAATTTCTGAATGCTGCCACCGCAATGGCTGCCGGAGGCTCGCTGATGGCGATCCCGGCGCAGGCACAGTCCCCTCAGGCCCCCATCGGCGCAGAGGCGGGACATTTCGGGCCACCCATGCCCGAACCCTTCGGCTTTGAAACCGTGGCCGAGCTTGCCCGGGAACGGGCGGCGGGGATCTATGTCCAGCCGATCTCCAAACTTGTCGGCAGCTTTGCCGATCTGAACTATGACCAGTATCGCGCGATCCGCTTTCGCCGCGACCGGGATCCTTGGGCAGGCAGCAAACAGTTCGGGATCGACCTCCTGTCGCCCGGCTCCATTTTCTATGAACCGGTGCAGATCAACGTCGTGCGGGGCGGGTTGCCGCAGAAGATTCCCTTCGACCCGTCGATGCTTGAATTCGATCCTTCGCAGTTTCCTGACGGCGCGGACCTGAACACGGTCGGTGACATGGGCTGGTCGGGCTTCCGCATGCGCACCGTGCTGAACCGCCCGGGCGTCATGGACGAGTTCCTGGTTTTCCAAGGGGCCAGCTATTTCCGGGCCGTGGCGCGCAACACGCTTTATGGGCTTTCGGCACGCGGCCTTGCCATCAAGACCGGCAGTCCGGACGGTGAGGAATTTCCGCTGTTCACCGATTTCTGGATCCATGAACCCGATTCGGGCACCAATTCGATCCGCATCCATGCCATCCTCGACAGCCGCTCGGTGGCGGCCGCGTTCCAGTTCGACGTGATGCCGGGCGCAGTGACCATGGTGCGCACGCGCGTCGCCCTGTTCCCCCGCGTGGACCTCCGCGAGACCGGGCTGGCGCCGCTGACCTCGATGTTCTGGTTCAGCCCGGCGAGCCGCCGGACCGTGGACGATTATCGTCCCGCCTGCCATGACAGCGACGGCTTGCAGATGCACACGGGCGCGGGCCAGGCGCTGTGGCGCGGGCTGATGTCGCCCCGCAATCTGCAGATCTCGGGGTTCCAGGACGACAATCCCAAGGGTTTCGGCCTGGTCCAGCGCGCCCGGAATTTCGAAACCTATCAGGATGCCGAGGCGATGTATCACAAGCGCCCTTCGGCCTGGATCGAACCCGAGGGGGATTGGGGACCGGGCGAAGTGCGTCTGGTCGAAATCCCGGTCGAAAATGAGTTCAACGACAATATCGTCAGCTACTGGGTTCCCAAGGATCCGCTGATCCGGGGCGAGCGGCATGAATATGTTTATCGCCTCAGCTTCTCGGCGCTGCCGCCCAGCGACCTGCCCTTGGCCAAGGTCCGGCAGGTGCGGTCCGGCCGCTCGATCAATGTCGAAACGACACGCAGCTTCATCATCGATTTTGACCTGGGGCTATTCCAGGACCAGTTGCCGCAGCTTCAGGTCACCGCCTCGGACGGACGCATCGTGCATGCCTATCTGAAACCCATGCCGGAGCAGGGTGCGCTGCGCCTTGCCTTTGAATTCGAACCGGGACGCGCACAGGTGACGGAACTGCAGGCGTTGCTGACCGATGAAACAGGCATCGCGCTGAGCGAGACCTGGCTGACGCGCTGGACGGCATGAGCCTGGCCCCCGACATGACATTGGAGCGGGAACAGTCACCCGCCCCGGCGGCCGTCGTGCCTCCTGCGGCGCCCCTGCTGATGCCCGTGCAGGATTTTCATGCACCGCCGCACCATGGTCCGGGACGGCAGATGAGCAGCCTCCGGGTCTGGATGGCGCGCCTGATCGCCTTTGGTGGCACTGCGGCGCTGGCGGTTTTCGGATTCACCCAGATGCTGGCGTCGTTCGGCGCCGACCCGACGCCCATGCAGATCGCGCTGCTGGCGTTGTTCGTCCCGACCTTTGCCTGGGTCGGCTTTTCGTTCTGCGGCACGCTTGCAGGGTTTCTTGCGCCGCGGTTGGTGACGCCGACCGGACCGAATGTAGCGCGTCTCGTGGTCGTCATGCCGATCTATCACGAGGACGTTGCGGTCAGCACGGGCCTTCTGGTGGCACTGGCCCGGCAACTGGCGGACGAAGGCATGGCCGACCGTGCCGAGATCTTCGTGCTGTCGGACACGCGGGATCCGGCCATTGCCGTGAACGAGACGCAGGTGATCCACGCCGCGCGCGCGATGTCGCCGCTGCCCTTGTGGTATCGCCGCCGCCTGACGAACGACGATCGCAAATCCGGCAACCTGGCGCAGTTTGTGCGTGAATGGGGCGGACGCTATGAACAGATGGTTGTTCTGGATGCAGACAGCGTCATGTCGGGTGAAACGATCCGCATCCTGTCGGCACGAATGGCCGCCGATCCGCGCCTCGGCCTGATCCAGACCATGCCCATGCTGGTCGGAGGAGAAACGATCTTTGCGCGCCTGACGCAGTTCGCTGGTCGCGTTTATGGGCCGATGATCGCGCGCGGCGTGGCGGCCTGGTCCGGCAATACCGGCAATTACTGGGGTCACAACGCCATCATCAGCGTGCCGGCCTTTGCTCAGGCTTGTGGCCTGCCGCGCCTTCCCGGCAAAGCGCCCTTTGGCGGCACCATCCTCAGCCATGACTTCGTCGAGGCTGCCGCACTGTGCCGTGCGGGCTGGGCCGTCCGGCTGGACCATGACCTCCGCGGCAGTTACGAAGGCTGCCCGCCGACCCTGCTGGACATGGCCGTGCGAGAGCGCCGCTGGGCACAGGGCAACCTGCAGCACAGCCGCCTGCTAGGCATCAAGGGCCTGCGCGGCCTCAGCCGGGCGCATTTCCTGATCGGCATCATGGGCTTCATGATGAGCCCGCTGTGGCTGGCGCTGATCCTTGTGGGTCTTGGCCTGTCGGCAACGGTTCTTCTGTCCACGCCGGAATATTTCCCGAACGCTTATCAGTTGTTCCCCGAATGGCCCGTCTTTGACAGTCGCCGGATGCTGATCCTGTTCGCGATTGCGATGGGCCTTCTGCTTTTGCCCAAGTTCATCGCGACCTTCCGCGCCTGGGTGCGCCCCTTGGCCGCGAATTCCGGCGGACGGGTCCGCATCTTTGCCAGCGCCCTGTTCGAGACGATCCTGTCGGCGCTGATCGCCCCGGTGCAGATGCTGGTGCAGACCCGCCAGATCTTCGAGATCCTCAGCGGTCGCGACAGCGGCTGGAACGCGCAGGTCCGCGCCGGCAACATGCCCGGCTGGGAAGTGGTGTTGCGCCATCATTGGGCGCATGTGGTGCTGGGCGTCAGCACCCTGATCGTTCTGTGGCACTTCTCCCCTGCGCAACTGATCTGGCTGTCTCCGATCCTGGCAGGGCTGATCCTGTCGCCCGTCACATCACGGCTGTCGGCCAGCGCCGTCTTTGGTCGCTGGGCGCGCATGCGCGGGCTGCTGGTCACGCCCGAAGAGCGCAATCCCCCCGCAGTCCTGACACAAGCAGCCGCGATTGCCCGAAGCCTGCCCCAGCCCGTCCGTGGCCGCGAGGCCCTGTTGATGCTGGGCCGCGACCGCATGATGCTGGACCGGCACATCGCCATGCTGGCGCCGCTTCCCGCCAACCTGCCCAAGGCTCTGCGCCTGGCGCAGATCACGGCCGAAGCCAAGATCGCCCACGCGTCCTCCAGAAGCGAGGCGCTTGATTTTCTCGACCGCTCCGAAACGGATGTCATGCTGATGGATCCCCAGCTGCTGATACGCTGGAGCCGACTGCCCGCATGAACCGGCTGATCGCTCTGGACATGCTGCGTGGCTATGCGCTGCTCAGCATCATGGTCAACCACATGCCGATTTCGGTCCTGCGGTGGTGGACGCTGCCCAATTTCTCGATCTTTGACGCATCCGAGTTGTTCGTGCTGCTGTCCGGATTCCTGGTCGGCCTCGTCTGGCTCAGCGTTGAAACGCGTGAAGGCCGCGCCACCGCTCAACGCCGCTTTGCCCGTCGAGCATTCGAGGTCTGGCGCGCCATGATCATCGGAGCCGGGCTGATGGCGCTGCTGTCAGCCGCCCTTTGGGCCAGCGGCCGACCGCATACCGCAATCTGGAACCAATACGCGATCTGGATCCTGGACAACCCGCTGGGCTTTCTGGCCACGGTCGGCACCTTCTGGCTGCAGCCCAACATCATCGACGTTCTGGCTGTTTACGTGGTGCTGATCGCTGCGGCTGTTGTCTTGGTTCCGATGATGCTGCGCTGGCCCTTGGCAATGGCGGCAGGGTCTCTTCTCTTGTGGTGGAACGCCCCTTGGCTGAACGCGATGCTGCCCAACCATCGCACGCAGGGCGGCTTCCTGTTCAACCCTTTTGGTTGGCAGATGCTGTTCTTTACAGGTACCGCGCTGGGTCTCTACCGTCAGCAGCTGATGGCACGCTTGTGGCCATGGCGGCACCTGCTGACAATGGGGGCCATCGCCATGTTTGCCTTTGGCTGCACCATTGTCATTGCCGCCCGCATCGGAGAATCCGCCCTGCCCCTGCGCGAGGCGTTGAAGGCCGTGTACGGCACGATCGACAAGTGGAGTTTGGACGGCACGCGCTATCTGGCCATCGTGGCAGCCGCCTGGCTGGTCGCCGTTCCGCTGGCCCCTGTGATGGAGCGTCTGGCTGCCAGCCGCCCGGGCATTGCCCTGCAGCAGATCGGAAAGGGCGGATTGTGGTCATTTGTGGCCTGCGTCCTGTTGTCGGTTCTGGGGGATGCCTTCCAGATGACGCCGGGGGGTCAGCCGACCCTCCGTCGCCTGGCCGTGGACCTTTGGGCCTGCACCGCCCTTTGGTGGGTGTCTGCTTTGTGGCTGACCTATGGCGCCCCTTGGCAGCGTGCCCGTAAGAACCGCCGCACTGAAGGCAAGAGTGGCCAGCCTCGCGTCTCACTTTAGACGTGGAAGGGAGCGAGTGGCGCGAGGCTGTTACGGTTGCACGACGGGTCGCGCTCACGAGCGACAGGGGCTTGGTTCAAGCAAATCGGTCTGGCCAGCCAATGTGCAGAAGGTGTGGCTGCGGTTGTTCCTCGGGCAGCAGTCCGCTGCAGTGGTGCCTGAACCTGCTTACCTTTCCCAAAGCCATAGCAGCCTCCTGTCGGTAACGGAGGCGCCCCAAAAGTTCATCGTCTTCGGCACAACGGCTGGAGATGATTTGAAGAAGGGCAGCCCACAGCAACTTTTTGGAAACGCTGGAGGTGTCGGACTGGAAAAGCCCGCGCCCGGATCATGCGGGCCTTGTCTTCCATGCGGCCGTTCCCGAGGGGGTGATAATCGCCGCCCCTCTTCGAAGGTGCCTTGTACGGCGACCCTCTTGGGATTGGAAAAGGAAGGGCCAATGATCGCCTGGACAAAGGTGGCATGAGCATCAGGCTGCAAACCGTCAGCGATGCTGATGGCCGACCGATTTGCCTCCTCGGCTCTGCCTTCCATGTCGAAAGCCGCGTAATCCGCCTGTCGGATGCCGCAAGTGCCGCAAAAGGGCCGAGATCATTTTTGCATGGTTGAAAAAATTGCCGATGTCTGGCCATCCGGCTTATGATGTAAAACAGGGCAAGCGCGGCTTTCCAGACAGAAGCCCCTGCGGTGATCGGTATCTCGTGGCGATACAGTCGTTGATGGCAGCAAAATGTACCCGAACTTGGCCATTTGGCGAAACAGATCCCAAAGAGCAAATGGCGGAGCAGCAAGTTCATGCAGTGCAGTCGCATGTGGTACCGGATCGATTTTCCACCGGATCGACGACCAAGGCATTCTGACGCGCTCGGTGGCTCCGATCTGGCCCGGCCACTCCACCCACAAGGGTCATTCGGTACGGATTGACGGCCGGAGCAGGCTGGTCCCCAAGAAAGCATGGCAATTGCATGCTTCTCAAGCTGACCAGCGGCGGTCATGACGGATGCTACAGACCTTTGAGCAGGCGCCTTCCAAGGGAATATTTCTGGACTGAAATAACCTTGTTGCCTTAGCCTCGGCTTGTTGATCGGGAGGAGGATACCTTGTTCATCACACGACGCAGCCTGTTCGGGGCGATGGCCATGCTTGCACTTTTGTCAGGTGGAGTGGCACAGGCGCAGGATCAGGACACGCAGGCAGAGGCTAAGCGCATTCTGGTCTATGGTGACTCCAACACCTGGGGCTATATTCCCGTGGAGAGCGGGCCTACCAAGCGTTATGCTGCCGATGTTCGATGGCCGGGCGTCCTGCAGGCGGAGCTCGGTGAGAGCTACGAGGTCGTCGAGGCAGGTTTGAGCGCTCGGACCACCGATATTGCGGATCCGACGCTGCCGCACATCTCTGGCGCCGGCTTGGACGGCTCCGCCGCCCTTTCCCCGATCATCGCGTCCCATCTCCCGCTCGATCTTGTGGTGATCATGCTGGGCACCAATGACGTGAAGGCTCAGTTCAACCGGTCACCGTTCCGGATCGCGCTTGGAATGGGAAAGCTGATCGACATCGTGGAGCAAACCGGCAGCGGCGTCGGGACGGATTATCCGACTCCGGAGGTTCTGGTTCTGGCGCCGCCGCCACTTGGCACCCTCCATCCCGAGGGTCGCGCGGAACGCTTTGCCGGAGGCCTAGAAAAGACCCGCGTGCTTCCGCAGTATTACCACGCCATCGCGGAGGCCGCAGATGCGGAGTTTCTGGATGTCGGCACATTTGCCGAGACTGACGGCATAGACGGGGTGCACCTGTCGGCCGAAGCGCATGAACAGATTGGCCGCGGTGTCGCCGAAAAGGTCAGATCCCTTTTGGACTAACCTCCAGCCGCATTGCCTTCCTGCTCTTTTGGGTGCGTCAGGCCTGGCAAGGGAACCTGCTGGACGAGCACCCTGTTCAGGCTGACCGAGGCGCCGGTGGCGCGTCTTCGCCCTTTCCTTCTCCGGAGCCGTGGCCGCCCGCCTGTCGACGACCTGCAGGTGTTGCGCGGCATTGTCTTCGTCAAGCGCCACGGCTTGCGGTGGTGCGACGCCCCGAGAGAACAGGGACTGGCC
>NZ_JBKGUN010000138.1:0-9508 GCF_046462195.1 Paracoccus sp. (in: a-proteobacteria)
GGTGGGCATGGTGGTGTGATACGCATGTCCGCCGTCTTCATAGGCCTGCATGATCGAACGCCACTTCTTCAGGTCCAGCGCAAAGCTGTCGCTGTCGGTGGCGGCCAGCCGTTCGGCCGCGCGCCCGGACAGCATCACCAGCCCCGCGGCGGGCGAGGCCGACCATCCCTTTTGCGGGGCCGAGATCAGCACGTCCACCCCGGTGGCGGCCATGTCCACCCAGATCGCGCCCGAGGCGATGCAGTCCAGCACCATCAGCGCGCCGACCTCATGCGCGGCCTTGGCCAGACCGGTGATGTAATCGTCCGGCAGGATCAGGCCCGCCGATGTTTCGACATGGGGAGCAAAGACCGCATCGGGACGGGTTTCGCGGATCTGCGCCACGACCTCTTCCAGTGGCGGCGGGGCGAATGCCGGCTGCGGCTCGTTGCCCTGCGGGCGGGCCATGGCCACCGTCACTTCGCCGGCAAAGCGGCCCGCGTCGAAGATCTGGCTCCAGCGATAGCTGAACCAGCCGTTCCGGACGATCAGGGCGTGGGCATCGCGTCCGAATTGGCGGGCAACCGATTCCATCGCATAGGTGCCGCCGCCCGGCACGATGGCCACCTGTGATGCGCCATAAACGTCGCGCAGCGTGGCCGACAGGTCGCGCATGACCTGCTGGAAGCGCTGCGACATGTGATTCAGCGAACGGTCGGTGAAAACGACCGAGAACTCGTCCAGACCCTCGGGGTCGATCTCGGGGCGCTGATGCGGCATGGGGCGTCCTTTCGGTGATGTCGGAAACAGCCTAGCGCGCGCGGGCTCCGCTCGCCAGAGCGCCAAAGGGCGCAGGCGGGGATGACCCCTTGCAGCCCCCCCATCCGCGCGACTAGGTTCGGGGCGTCAGCAACATCAAGGTTTTTCATGCGTATCGGCATCCTTCAATGCGGCCAGTCGCCTGCCCAGTTGAAGCAGACCTTGGGCGACTATCCAGACATGTTCGTGCGCCTGCTGGACGGGCGCGGCTTCGAGTTCCGCACCTGGCATGTGGAGGACATGGCCTTCCCCGAGCATGTCACCGATGCGGATGGCTGGCTGCTGACAGGCTCGCGTCATGGTGCCTATGAGGATCATGCCTTCATCCGGCCGCTGGAGGATTTCATCCGCCGCGCCCATGATGCAGGCGTTCCGATGGTGGGGATCTGCTTTGGTCATCAGATCATCGCGCAGGCGCTGGGCGGCACGGTCGTCAAGCATCCGGGCGGATGGGCCGTGGGCACGCAGGATTACGACTTTGGCGGAGAGCGCGTGCGGCTGCATGCCTGGCACCAGGATCAGGTCGTGGTCCTGCCACGCGGGGCCGAAGTTGCGGGCCACAACGCGTTCTGCGAGAACGCGGCACTGGTTTACGGCGACAGGGCCTTCACCGTTCAGGCCCATCCCGAGTTTTCGGACGAATTCGTCCAAGGCCTGATGGACACGCGGGCCAAGGGCGTCGTTCCCGAGAACCTGCTGGCCGGTGCCGCTGCCAGAATGGGCGAAGACAAGGGCACATCCCTGATCGCCGACCGGATCGAGGCCTTCTTCAGGCAGCCGCGCGCGATCGCGCGCCCCGACACGCAGGTGGCATCATGAGCGACTGGATCGAAAGGCTGCCGCAGGCGGCACGCGATTTCATGTCCGGACGCCGCCTGGACGAGGTCGAGTGCATCGTGGCCGACATCGCGGGCGTGGCGCGGGGCAAGGCCATGCCTGCATCCAAATTCGCCCGGCAGGAACGCTTCTACCTGCCGAACTCGATCTTCCTGCAGACAATTACAGGGGAATGGGCCGACAACCCTTCGGGCGCCTTTACCGAGCCCGACATGGTGATGACGCCCGACTATTCCACGGCCACCGCCGCGCCATGGACAGCGGACTGGACGATCCAGGTCATCCACGATGCGGTAGACCAACAGGGCACCCCCATTCCCATCGCCCCGCGGAACGTGCTCAAGCGCGTGGTCAAGCTGTACGAAGACAAGGGTTGGAAGCCGGTCATCGCCCCCGAGATGGAGTTCTTCCTGGTCGCACGCAACATCGACCCGAACCAGCCGATCATCCCGCCGATGGGGCGCACGGGGCGGCGCGCCGCCGCCAAGCAGGCCTATTCCATGTCCGCCGTGGACGAATATGGCAAGGTCATCGACGACATCTACGACTTTGCCGAGGCGCAGGGCTTCGAGATCGACGGCATCCTGCAGGAAGGCGGGGCAGGGCAGGTCGAGATCAACCTGAACCATGGCGACCCGGTGGCCCTGGCTGACGAGATCTTCTATTTCAAGCGCCTGATCCGCGAAGCCGCGCTGCGCCATGACTGCTTTGCCACCTTCATGGCCAAGCCCATCGAGGGCGAGCCGGGCAGCGCGATGCACATCCACCATTCCGTCACCGACCTGAAGACCGGGCAGAACATCTTTTCAGACGAGAAGGGGCGCGAGACGCCGGCCTTCCTGCATTTCATCGCGGGGATGCAAAAGCATCTGCCCGCCGCGGTGGCGCTGCTGGCACCTTATGTGAACAGCTATCGCCGCTATGTCCCGGACTTTGCGGCGCCCATCAACCTGGAATGGGGCCGCGACAACCGCACGACCGGTCTGAGGGTGCCGATCTCGTCCCCCGATGCACGGCGGATCGAGAACCGGCTGGCGGGCATGGACTGCAACCCTTACCTGGGCATCGCGGCCTCTCTGGCCTGCGGCTATCTGGGACTGCTGGAGGCGGAAAATCCCCGCGCCGAATGCTTGGGCGATGCCTACATGTCCCAGGACGAACTGCCCTATAATCTGGGCGATGCTTTGGACCTGATGATCGAGAACGAGGCAATGCGCAGCGTGATCGGGGAAGAGTTCACTGCCGTCTACGAGTCCGTCAAGCGCAACGAATACAAGGAATTCCTGCAGGTCATCAGCCCGTGGGAACGCGAACATCTGCTGCTGAACGTATGAACCTGCTGCATCTGAACGACCGGCCCGGCGCTTATCCACCCAGCCTTTATGCCGCGCAATCCGGCCCGCAGACCGACCATCCGCCGCTGCAGGGCGAGGCGCGGGCCGACGTGGCGGTGATCGGTGCGGGCTATACCGGCCTTTCGGCGGCCCTGCACCTGGCGCGGCGCGGCTTTCAGGTGACGGTGCTGGAGGCGCAGCGCGTCGGGTTTGGTGCGTCGGGCCGCAACGGCGGGCAGATCGGCTCGGGCCAGCGGCAAGAGGTCGATTGGCTGGAACAACATCTGGGCGGCGACAATGCACTCAGGCTCTGGAACCTGGGCGAGGAGGCCAAGGTCTTGGTCCGCACCTTGGCGGTCGAGGCCGGCGTTCCCGTTCGCGACGGTATCGCCCATGCCTGCCGCAACGCGGCAGAGGTCAATCATGCCCAGCACATGGCCGACCATCTGGCGACGCATTACGGCTATGACCAGATCATCCCCCTGAACCAGGACGAGATGGCCGCCGCCTTGGGCAGCACGGCCTATGCGGGGGGTGATCTGGACCAGGGCGCCGGGCATCTCCAACCGCTGGCCTTGGCGCTGGGCCTGGCCCGTCTTGCCGCGGCGGCTGGGGCACGCCTGCATGAGCGGTCGGAGGTCACCCGTATCGACCATGCGGCTCGGGCAGGCCGGCCCAGCACCATCCACACGAACCAAGGCAGCCTGCGCGCCGATCACGTGATTCTGGCCTGCAATGGCTATCTGGGTGCGCTGGATTCCGGAATCGCTGCCCGCGTCATGCCCATCAACAACTACATCGTTGCAACCGAACCCTTGGGGGAAAGCTTTCCCGAGATCCTGCCGCAGCGTGCCGCAGCGGCCGATACCAAGTTCGTGGTGAACTATTGGCGTCTGGATGACGAGCGTCGACTGGTCTTTGGCGGGGGCGAAACGGTCACATATCGTTTTCCTGCGGACATTTCAGCTGTGGTGCGCCCGCACTTGCTGTCGGTTTATCCGCAACTGCGCGACGTCCGCCTGACCCATGCATGGGGCGGCACGCTGGCCATCACGATGAACCGGATGCCCTGTTTTGCACGACCTGCGCCGAACTGCCTGTCGGCCAGCGGGTATTCGGGGCATGGCGTGGCGCTGGCCACGCTGGCGGGACGGCTGATGGCCGAGGCCGTGGCCGGGCAGGCCGAGCGTTTCGACGCGATGGCGGCGGTCCCGACACGACCTTTCCCCGGCGGAGCCATGCTGCGCGGGCCGCTGCTGGTAGCGGGCATGGCCTGGTACGGGCTGCGCGACCGGCTGGGGTTCTAGTCGCGCGGCAGGCCCATCCGCTCCAGAACCTGCTGGCGGATCTGTGCGGATTCCCGGTCGCTCAAGCCCAGAAGCCCCGCGACCAGCCTGATCAGACTTTCCTCGTCGGGACCGCGTTCCGCATCGGCATAAGCCACCTCCCACATCGCTGCCAGAACACCCGAACGGTCCTCCAGCGCAATGCGATCCTTGATCTGGCGGGTAAAGCGGACGGTGTCGCTTGCCCCGGCCTCGACCGCCTCGGCCTCGACCCGCCGCGCCGCAGCCTCGGCGGGCGACAGGCCGCGGCGGCAGGCCAAGACCCGGTCGATCCGCTGCCGTTCCGTTGTATCGTAATGATCGTCCGCCCGGGCCACGCGGACCAGAAGGGCCGCGATGGCCAGTTCCGCATCCTCGGCTGTCAGGGGTGCAGGGCCGGAAGATTCGCCCATCAGGCGCGTCAGAATATCCTTGAACATATGGGAAGCATGCCTCCTTGGGTCCGTCCTCGGCAAGGCGGGCTAGCCGGGCCAGCCTTCGACAATGATCACATCTGCGGCAGAAACCGGATCGCGCAATGCCTTGGCCGCCTGATAGCCGGGACTTTCGTAACACGCCCTCGCCGCCTCGATCGAGGGAAACTCGATCACCACGCTGCGTGCCCTGGCCTGCCCCTCGACCACCTGCTGCGGACCGCCACGCACCAGGAACCGTGCTCCGTATTCCGCGAAAGGGGCGGCATTTGCCTGTCGATAGGCTTCATAAGCTTGAGGGTCGTCAACAGTGACATGAGCAATCCAATAAGCCTTGGTCATGCGATCTCCGGTATGCGGATGCGTCCCTCGGCCACGCGTACGGCCCGGCCCGAGACGAAAACATGCTCCAGCCTGCCGTCCCTGACCATGACGCGCAAGCCCAGTTGCGAGGGGCGGCCCATCTCGACGCCCTGTCGCAGCGTCAGCCGTGTCTCGCCCTCGGGCAGGATGCCGGCCGCCAGCAAGGGTGCCGCAAGGGCCGCGGTGGCCGAACCGGTTGCGGGATCCTCGGGGATGCCGTTGGCCGGTGCGAACATCCGCGCGCGGAAACCGGACCCATCGGGTGCATAGCAGTAGACCTTGGGCACATCGCGTGTCAGCGTTTCGAATGCCTCGCCGGCCGGTCGCGCAGCCGCCAGTGCATCGAGATCGCGCAAGGGCGCGAAGACAAAATCGTTTCCGGCACCGCCGATGCAGGCACGATGCGTGCCGAAACCGACCTGATCGGCCCGGAGACCCAAACCCGCGGCCACGGCGGCAGGCGTCACCGCGGCAGGTGAAACGGCAGGCAGGACCGGCGCCTCGAATTCGGCCAGCCCGTCGCGGATGCTGACCGGGACAAGGCCCGCCTCTTCCTCCAGCACCAAGGAACCGTTTGCACCGTTGGACAGGTGCAGCGCACAACCAATGGTGGGGTGGCCTGCAAAAGGGATCTCGGCCAAGGGCAGAAAGATCCGGACCCTGGCCGCATGCGCTGCCTCGCGCGGCGCCATCACGAAGATCGTTTCGGACAGGTTGAACTGGCGCGCGATTGCCTGCATCTGCGCCGGTTCCAGGGCATCGGCGCCCATGACCACGGCCAGGGGATTGCCTGAAAAGGCGCGATCGGTGAACACGTCATAGATCAGGAAATCCAGCATCGCGCCTCGTCTTCATGCAGGGCCCAAGCAGGGACCGCCTGCATCCTGTCAGTACTTTTGCGGAACGTACAGGTCGCGCGGCAGCACCTCGCGTTCGTAATCGGGGTTGAAGACCCGTTCCGGCAGGCGGACCTCGTCATGCGGGACATCGGCATAGGGGATCAGCCCCAGCAGGTGGTCGATGCAGTTCAGCCGCGCGCGCTTCTTGTCATTGCCCGGAACGATGTACCATGGCGCCTCGGGAATGTTCGTGCGCACGAACATGTCTTCCTTGGCCTTGGTATAGGACTCCCACCGGACGCGCGACTGCAGGTCCATCGGCGACAGCTTCCATTGCTTCAGTGGATCGTGGATACGCATCTGGAACCGCATCTGCTGCTCCTCGTCCGTGATCGAGAACCAGTATTTCACCAACCGGATGCCCGAACGTACCAGCATCCGCTCGAATTCGGGAACGTCCTGGAAAAACTGCTCGACTTGGTCCTCGGTCGCAAAGCCCATCACGCGTTCCACGCCGGCGCGGTTGTACCAGCTGCGGTCGAACAGCACGATCTCGCCCCCGGCGGGCAGGTGGGGGACATAGCGCTGGAAATACCATTGCGTCTTTTCCCGGTCCGAAGGGGCGGGCAGGGCCACCACGCGGGCCACGCGCGGGTTCAGGCGCTGCGTGATCCGCTTGATCGCCCCGCCCTTGCCGGCGCTGTCGCGGCCTTCAAAGATGACGACCACCTTTTCCTTGTGGTGGCTGACCCAGTCCTGCAACCGGATCAATTCGGACTGCAGGCGCAAGAGTTCATGGAAATAGGTCTTGCGGTCCATCTGGTCGGGATGGTGGGTGCGATAGATGCGCCGGATTTCCGCGGAAAGAGCCGCATCCTCCAGCTCGATCTCCACATCTTCGTCCAGCGTTTCCTGCAGTTCGGCTTCGAGCCAGTCCTTGTAGGTCTTGTCCATCTCGGTCTCCGGGATTCCGTCCAGCGCGGTTTATGGCGCCAATGTAACGCGAATGCGTCAGCGGCTGAAAAGGGCTGCGCATTCCGGCGTGACGGCCAGCACGAAGCTGCCGTCGCGCAAACCGTCCACCGTGCCGCACCATGACCCTTGGGTCGTGAACAGGCTTTTCGTCCCGCGCGCCGGACGATAGGCGATCCGGCGCCCGTTCACATCGAACAGGTTCAGGACACCGCCGGCATTGGGCGCGTAATAACCCAGCACGTCACCCCCCGCCGTGAAGATCAGCCGCTGTTCGTTTGCCGGGTTCGAGGGCTGGTTCTCTCTGGCGGCCGAGGAATTGGCCGTGTTGCCGCCCGAACTCCAAGCTGCGTTTGGCTGGTTCCCTGCGCGCGAAGGGCTGTTGGCCGGATGGCCGGGCCCCAAGTCGAAGGGCAGTTGCGTGCGGTCCAGAACAACCAGCGGCGCATCGGCCAGTGACGGAGCGGCGACGGTCATCAGGGCCAGCACGACGGGGCCAAGGGAACAAAGGCTGGCGCGGCAGGGCAAGCGGGGGAAAGGCATGGTCGGCAGTCTCCTTGATCGCGATGATCATGCCCTGACAAGAGGCGCAAGGACAGGGGGCGGTTGCCGATTGCACAAGGCATGCCCTGCGCCTAATCCGGGGTGCGGGATCCCGCGTCAGCCTGACGCCGACCGCGTGGAAACAGGGGCCGACATGGCGGACGATGATTATGTCTATGACGAGGTCACCGGCGAATGGCGCCCGGCCGCGGACGTGGCGGCCGAGGCCGCAACCGGAGCCGTCGTGCGCGACAGCGCGGGTACTCCGTTGTCGGACGGCGATCAGGTGGTGGTCATCAAGGACCTGAAGGTCAAGGGCACCGGCACCACCCTCAAGCAGGGCAGCGTCATCCGCTCGATCCGGCTGACCGACAATCCCGAAGAGGTGGACTGCCGCCACGACAGCATCCGCGGCCTGGTGTTGCGGACCGAGTTCCTGCGCAAGCGCTAGGGCCGCAGCGCCGTCGTCAGACGGTCCCATTCGGCCCGGTTGCCGGGGATGCCGAGGCGCAGCCAATGAGCGGAATAGGGAAAGCGGCGAGTCCAGACATGGTGACGCGCCAGCCGCTCCTGCGCCGCCACGGCGTTCGGCGTGTCATACAGGCGGAACAGGTGCGTTCCGCCTGCAGGGCTCCACCCGGCGCCCAGTGCCAAACGGTCCAGTCGCAGGCTGGCTTCGCTGTGATAAACGACGGCATCGTCGGCCCAGGCCCGATCGGCCATGGCGACGGTGGCGATCTCCAGCGCCGGGCCGCTGACCGACCAAGGTCCCAGTTCCGCGCGCAATCGCGCCAGAAGACCGGGATCTGCGATGACAAAGCCCAGGCGCAGCCCTGCAAGGCCCCAGAACTTGCCAAAGCTGCGAAGCACGATCACGTTGTCCGGCATGTCAGGGGCCAGCGAAAGGTCGGGACGCGGGTCGGCAAAGCTTTCATCCACGACCAGCCAGCCGACATCCCCCGCGAGTTCGGCCAGAATGGCAGGCGGCCATTCGCGTCCGTCCGGGTTGTTCGGGTTGACCACCACCGCCAGATCCGCGCCTTTCATGGCCGTCAGGTCAGGGGCGGCCGTGACCTGCCAGCCAAACATCGTCAGGCTGGCCGCATGTTCGTTGTAGCTGGGTGCCAGCACTGCGGCGTGACCCGCAGGAAACAGGCGGGGCAGCGTTTGGATTGCCGCCGAGGCACCGGCGACCGGCAGGACCCGGTCCGCCGCGCAGCCGAACCAATCTGCTGCCACCCGAATCAGGCGCTGTTCGTCCGCTGCGGTCGGCAGGTTACGCCACGCATGGGCCGACAGCGACGGCACCGGCCAAGGCCGGCGGTTGATTCCTGTGGACAAGTCGATCCAGTCCCCTTCACCGAATCGGGCGCGCGCGACATCCGCATCGCCTCCGTGATCCCTTTGCATCCTTGGGTTTCCCCGCTTTTCAATATCCGGTTCCTGCTAGGGCGCCGGAACCGGAGATGCAATGCGTCACGAAATTGCTGCTTTACATCACTTCTCATGGCCACCACGATATCTTGTAAGAACATTCGGGCGACCCCGCCCGGTGTTGTGTGGCCACCAAGGGCGGGCGGAATTTCCCGCCGCCTTCAGGCAGGAGGCAGACCATGGCGCAGACCGACCATTTCATCGCCAGCGACGAGATCCATCCGATCGACATCGTGGAAGCCGTCGCAACCCATCATGAGTGGGATTTCGACCGGTTGGCCGAAGATCAGATCGCCATGTCGGTCGAGGGACAGTGGCGCAGCTATTCGCTGACGCTGGCCTGGTCCCCGCGCGAGGAGGTCCTGCGCCTTGTCTGCACGTTCGACATGGACCCGCCCGCCGAACAACTGCCCGCGGTTTATGAAACGATCAATCTGGTCAATGATCAGGTCTGGGACGGAAGCTTCACCTTCTGGCCTGCGCAGCGGCTGATGGTGTGGCGCTATGGCCTGGTTCTGGCAGGCGAGGCCATCGCTTCACCTGAACAGGTGGACCAGATGATCCGGAATGCGCTGGCGGCATGCGAGCAGTTCTATCCCTCTTTCCAGCTGGTGGGCTGGGGCGGGACC
>NZ_JBKGUN010000139.1:0-6105 GCF_046462195.1 Paracoccus sp. (in: a-proteobacteria)
CGATGAAGTGCGAGGCACACGCCAGGCCAGCTTGACCTGATGCCCACAAAACAGACAGCAGCTCAGATTGGCTCCGACAGGCAAGGACGGACGATCCGGGCACGAAGTTGCGTAGCAGGTTGCATTGGCGACATGCGTTGGAACTACCGGCGATTTAGATCGCGATCGAGTCTACCAACCAAATAACAGTGCCGGGCTCAGGATGAGTCCCAGCCTGCCTCTTTTCTCAGCATCCTTCTTGTCAGCCACCGTCCGGCGTTGGCGCTTATGATGCTTAAGGGAGGGCGGGAGGTACGACATCCGGTCCGGAGGTCGTGGGCGCAGCTTCATTGCTTTCGGATTGGATGCGATCACTGTCAATCGGGGCATCTGTGACCGTGCCGTCAGCGGCAGCAATCCGCCAGACCGTATTGCCCGCATCATCGGCCACGAGCAGGGCGCCGGTTCCATCGAGTCCCACACCCACGGGACGCCCGTGAACTTGGTCCCCTTCGAGAAATCCGGTCACGACGTCCTGAGCCATTCCATTCGGGCGACCATCCGTGAACGGGACATAGGAAACCTTGTAGCCGTTGAAGGTATCCCGATTCCAGCTTCCGCGCTGCCCGACAAAGGCACCATGGGCATAAGGTTCGGGCAGTGCAGAACCGTTGGTGAACACAAGGCCAAGGGCCGCGACATGGCTGGACAGCGCATAATCCGGCGCGATGGCCGAGGCGACCAGATCGGGACGGGCGGGTCGCACACGCTCGTCCACATGGTCGCCGTAATAGCTGTAGGGCCAGCCATAGAAAGCCCCCTCCTGCACCGAGGTCATGTAGTCAGGAACGAGATCGGGACCCAACTCGTCCCGCTCATTGATGACAGCCCAGAGCAGGCCCGAGTCAGGGTTGAAGGTCAGCCCGTTCGGGTTGCGCAACCCTGAGGCATAGATTTTCGACGCGCCGGTCGCGCGGTCGATCTGCCAGATGGCAGCACGGCCCTTTTCAGCCTCCATTCCGTTCTCGGCTGCGTTGGAATTCGATCCCACCGATGCGTAAAGCATCGTGCCGTCGGGGCTGAGGGCCAGATCTTTGGTCCAGTGATGGTTCAAAGGACCACCCGGCAACGGCGCCAAGGTCGCAGGCTCGGCAGTGATGAGATTCTCGCCCAAGGCATAAGGATAGGCCAGCACCGCGTCGGCCGCAGCAACATACAGGGTATCGTCGATCCAGGCGAGGCCGAAGGGTGAATGAAGCCCTGTCAGCAGATCATGGCGCTCATCCACGACCCCGTCCCGGTTCGTATCGCGCAAGAGCGTGATCAGGTTGCTCTCCTTTTGCGGCCCGTCACCACCGCCGGCGGCAAAGTTCATGATCCAGCCGCGGATGTAGTCTTTGGGGCGGTACTTCGGCTTGCCCTCGGGACCGCGCGACTGCACCACCAGCACGTCGCCATTGGGCAATGTATGGACGGTACGAGGGTTGATGAGGTCGGTGGCATAGGCACTGACCGTCAGTCCCTCGGGGACGATGGGCGTTTGCCCTTCGGCCCATCCCACCACTTCGGCAACCTTGACGCTTGGCAGCAGATTGACAAAGTTGGGCTCGGGCAGGACAGGGTCCGGGCCGATCTGGCTGCTGATGTCGAAATCGCCAGAACTCGCCTCTTGTGCCATGCCCACAGAGGGCAGGGTCAGGCCAGCCGCCAGTGCAGTAACGGTTGTGAGCAGGATCGCGCGTTGCGAGACAAGGGTGGAGATTATCATGGGAATGGTCCTTCTCAGGCGCGATGGAGCGGGCGGCTGGATGCAGCACGGCGACTCAGCAGAGCCGCGGCAAGCATCAGCAGGCAAGTCAGGGCAGACATTCCGATCCCCCACGGTACGATGGCCGTCCAACCGTCGCCGGCATGGATCAGGCTGTTGACGAAGGCGGCAATCAGAACCAGCGCATGCAAAAGAACAACGCCCCAGACAGGCCGCATCTGTCGCGTGGCGACACCGATCACCCACAGCAGCACGGCGAAGCCGCCGGCAACGAGCCCAAAAAACAACAGCCAAGATGAGAAATCCTGCCACATCAGAACGGTCGTCTGCATATAGGCCCAGTCCGTCAGAAGCGTCAGGGCAAAGAAGGCTGCTGAAAAGTGGGTCAGCGTCATCAAGCCCGGAACGGGATACTGAGCGACATGTCCGTCATGATAGGAATGAGTTGCCGCCATGATCCTGCCCTTGGTGAATTCGTTCTGCCTTTGAGAACGGAATATGTCTGTGCAATGTTCCGTAAAATCATGAAGGTGGCAGGCTATCGGCCAAAGCGGTCCTGCTAGGGGCACCCGCTCTCACAGATCGCCCTGCCTCCGGCCTTGGTGGAACAGATAGACGTAGGCAATTCGAGCTCATCACCACGGCTGCGGTGGTTGATGCAGAGGCCCTGCTGATGCCGCAGTCATTGTGGCCGTGGCCGAGGCTTTTTGAAAGATGCAGCAGGTTCGATCGCGAAGACACGTTGCGCCGCAGCCTGAATTGATTTGATACCCGTGCCCCGAGTCCGGAGTGCTGCGGCCAGTTCGTAGGGTGGGGCAGGTCATGACCGACGATCTACCAGCCCGTGAAGGCTGTTGGGTCGGGTGCGAGGCGAAAGCATGCTGCAATGAAGCCACACTGGCCGTCGGGCCGGGCAATGGGCAACAAGTCGATCGTTCGCCTTCAACGGATCTCTGGGAGGCGGCAGGTACAGCAGCCATCGTGTGTGCCGCACCCCCACTGTCATCATACTGTCATCTTTTCGAAATATTTCTGTCGCGCGGGTGTAGTACCTGTGCCGCGCCAAGCTCACTCCACAGGAGAACAGAAATGAAGACCCTCGGCTTCACCGCCACGGCATTGTCCGTCATTGCATTGTCGGCCACAGCGGCGGCTGCGCGCGAGCAGGTGCAGGTTGCCGGTTCCTCGACCGTGCTGCCTTACTCGACCATTGTTGCCGAACTGTTCGGCGAAAACAGCGACTTTGGTACGCCGGTCGTCGAATCCGGCGGTTCCTCGACCGGTCTGCGCCGTTTCTGTGAGGGCGTGGGCGAAAACACCATCGACATCGCCAACTCCAGCCGCCCGATCCGCGACACCGAGCGCGAAACCTGCGCTGCCAACGGCGTGGATGAGATCATGGAAGTCCGGATCGGTTATGACGGCATCGTCTTTGCAAACCTTTCCAGCGGAAACGCCTTCGAATTTACCCCGGCCGACTGGTTCAATGCCTTGTCCGCACAGGTGGTGGTTGATGGCGCCGTCACCCAGAACACCCATGCCAACTGGTCGGAAGTGAACCCCGAACTGCCGGACCAGGAAATCCTGGCCTTTGTGCCGGGCACCCGCCACGGCACCCGCGAAGTGTTCGAGGAAAAGGTGATCATGCAGGGCTGCGAAGACAGCGGCGCCCTGGAAGTCTTCACCGCCGAACTGGGCGAGGAAGCTGCCGAGGAAGCCTGCACCACGCTGCGCACCGATGGCCGCGCGGTCGACATCGACGGTGACTATACTGAAACGCTGGCCCGCATCAGCAGCTCGCCCAACGGTATCGGCGTGTTCGGCTTGTCCTTCTATGAGAACAACACCGACACGCTGCAGGTCGCAACGATGTCGGGCGTGACCCCTTCGACCGAGACCATCGCTTCGGGCGAATATCCCGTGTCGCGTCCGCTGTTCATGTACGTCAAGAAGGCGCATATCGGCGTCGTCCCGGGCGTGAAGGAATTCGTCGAATTCTTCGTGTCGGACGATATCTCGGGTTCTGAAGGCCCGCTGGCGGAATACGGTCTGGTGGCCGACCCCGAACTGGCTGCGACGCAGCAGGCCGTGACCGACGAAACCACCATGCAATGATCTGAACGATCCGGGCGATCCTTGCAGGATCGCCCGGGTCATTTCGCCATTCCAGTCAAGGAATACTTCGGATGCCTTTGTCCTGGGCCCTGATGGCCAGTCTGATCCTGGCCGCGCTCGGTTACCTGATCGGCCGGAACCGCGCCAGCGTGTCTGCGGGCAGCGATGTGCGCCAGTTGCACAGCCGGCCCGTTTATCATGGTGCGAACGTTGCGCTGATGACCTTTGTCCCCGCTGCCGCGATCTATCTGCTGGCCGGCATCCTGCGCATGTCCGGGCAGCTTGTGGCCGAATCTGCGGGCATGATCGGCCTGCTGGTTCTGGCGGGCGCGGTTGTGGGCCTTGTCATGGGCCTGACGCGGATCAAGGCGTCCTTCATGGCCCGCAACGCGGTCGAGCGGATCATCCTTGGAATCCTTATCTTCTGTTCGATGATCGCCATCGCGACAACTGCCGGGATCGTGCTGTCGCTGATCTTCGAGACAGGCCACTTCTTCCAGCGCTACAGCTGGCACGAATTCTTCTTTGGCACCCAGTGGACACCGCGCTTTGACGGCAATTCACGGCTGGGAATGCTGCCGCTGCTGTGGGGCACGCTGTACATCTCGGCGATCGCGCTGCTGGTGGCGGTGCCGATCGGGCTGTTCGCCGCCATCTATCTGTCGGAATACGCCAGCCACCGCGTCCGCAGCATTGCCAAGCCCGTGGTCGAGCTGCTGGCCGGCATTCCCACCATCGTCTACGGCCTTTTCGCGCTGATCACCGTGGGTCCGATGCTGCGCGACTGGATCGCCCAACCGCTGGGACTGGGGAACTCGGCCTCGTCGGTGCTGACCGCCGGGCTGGTCATGGGCATCATGCTGATCCCCTTCGTCAGTTCGCTGTCGGATGACATCATCAACGCCGTTCCGCAAAGCCTGCGTGATGGGGCGCTGGGCCTGGGATCGACCCCGTCCGAGACCGTGCGGCAGGTTGTTCTGCCGGCTGCGCTGCCGGGCATCGTGGGGGCCGTCCTGCTGGCAGCCAGCCGCGCCATCGGCGAGACGATGATCGTGGTTCTGGGAGCCGGTGCCGCCGCCACCATGAGCCTGAACCCCTTCGAGGCCATGACCACCATCACCGTCAAGATCGTCAGCCAGCTGACGGGCGACAACGACTTTTCCTCGCCCGAGACGCTGGTGGCCTTTGCCTTGGGTTTGACGCTTTTCGTCATCACGTTGGCCCTCAACATCGTCGCGCTGATCATCGTGCGCAAATACCGCGAGCAGTACGAATGACCGACATGCCGCTTCCCCGGGCCGATCGTTTGCCCGCCGCCCGCAAGACCTCGCTGATCGAGATCGATCCGCGCACCCGCCGCCGGAACGCCGCCGAGAAACGCTTCCGGACCTATGGCGCCATCGCCATCGGCATCGCCGTCGTGGCGCTGCTGGTGCTGGTCACGACCATCATCCGGGATGGCGCCGGTGCCTTCCGCCAGACCTATCTGTCCATTCCCGTCACCCTCGACGCCGAGCGTCTTGACCCACAGGGCAACCGCGACCCCGCCGAAATGGCAAAGGTCCTGACGCTGGCCTATGGTCGTGTTCTGGACGCTGCGCTGGACCGGGCGGTGGGTGCTCTGGACCTGCAGATCGAAGGAGTGACCGAGGACGACATCGACGGTATCGTTTCCCGCGAAGCGTCGGCACAGCTGCGCAACCGGGTTCTGAATGACCCGGAGCTGGTGGGCCAGACTGTTGACGTGAACGTGCTGGTGAACGGCCGCATCGACGGCTACTTCAAGGGCCGCGTCAGCATGGCCAGCGCCGAACGTGATGCCAATGTCTCGCCCCAGCAGCTGATGCTGGCCGATGCCCTGGTCGAGGAAGGCCTGCTGGTCACGCGCTTCAACCGCGAGTTCATCACCAATCCCGATGCGTCCGACCAGCGCCCGGAAGCGGCCGGCGTGGGCGTGGCGATCCTGGGCTCCCTTTACATGATGCTGGTGGTGCTGTTCCTGTCGGTGCCGATCGGCGTGGCGGCCTCGATCTATCTCGAGGAATTCGCCCCCAAGAACCGCCTGACGGACGTCATCGAGGTGAACATCGCGAACCTGGCCGCCGTTCCCTCCATTGTCTTCGGTATCCTGGGCCTTGCCGTGTTCATCAATTTCGCCGGCCTGCCGCAGTCGGCCCCCATCGTCGGCGGTCTGGTCCTGACGCTGATGACGCTGCCCACGATCATCATTGCCACCCGCGCGG
>NZ_JBKGUN010000140.1:0-14891 GCF_046462195.1 Paracoccus sp. (in: a-proteobacteria)
ATCATAGTCCATCGATTCGCGAACCGTCTCCGCCCCGTTACTCATCTGATGAAGCCCCTTCCGGCAATCGTCATGTTCGCAGGCTGCAACCGGCAGGACCGCAGGCCCTGCCGGCTGCTTTCAGCATTCCGGCAGATTGACCGCAATGCCGCCCTGCGACGTTTCCTTGTACTTTTCGTTCATGTCGCGTCCCGTGTCGCGCATGACGCGGATGCAATTGTCCAGCGGCAGGAAATGCGAACCGTCGCCCCTCAGCGCAAGGCTTGCCGCCGACACGGCCTTGATCGAGCCCAAGGCATTCCTCTCGATGCAGGGTACCTGCACCAGGCCCGCGGCGGGATCGCAGGTCATGCCAAGGTGATGCTCCAGCGCGATTTCGGCCGCGTTCTCGATCTGGGCGTTCGTTCCGCCCAGAACCGCGCACAATCCTGCTGCCGCCATGGCCGAAGCGGACCCGACCTCGCCCTGGCAGCCGACTTCGGCGCCCGAGATCGAGGCGTTGTGCTTGATCAGGCCGCCGATGGCCGCCGCGACCAGAAGGTAATCGCGAATGCCGTCGCGGTGTGCGCCCACGCAGTGATCGAGGTAATAGCGTCCGACCGCCGGTACCACGCCCGCCGCGCCGTTGGTGGGCGAGGTGACGACACGGCCGCCAGCGGCATTTTCCTCGTTGACGGCCATGGCATAAACGCTCAGCCAGTCATTGGCCTGATGGGGCTGGTTCAGGTTGCGTCCGCGTTCGCCCTCCAGCTGCTGATGGATGGCCTTGGCGCGCCGCCGGACCTTCAAGCCGCCCGGCAGGATGCCGTCCTGAAGCAGGCCACGCGCGATGCACCCATCCATCGCCTCCCAGATGCGGTCCAGCCGGTCGTTCAGCTGATCCCCCAGCAGGGCCTCTTCGTTGGCGCGCTTCATCTGGGCAATGGTCTGCCCCGAGGCCATGCCCATGTGCAGCATCTGTTCGGCCGTCTCGAACGGGAAGGGAACCCGGGTCGCGGTCTGGGCAGGCTTCTGCCCCGCCGCATTCGCCTCGAGTTCATCCTTGGTCACGACAAAGCCCCCGCCGACCGAATAATAGGTCTGCTGGTGATAGGTCGCCCCTGACGGGTCGAATGCCTTCAGCACCATGCCGTTGGGATGCCCCGGCAATGCAGGCCCATAATCGAAGACGAGATCCTGGGCCGGATCGAACAGCAGGTCACCCAAGCCCTCGGGACGGACAAGGCCGTTCCGGCGGACCTCGGCCTCGATCTCTTCGGCGCGGTCGGGGTCCATGGTGTCGGGCCGCAAGCCGCACAGGCCCAAGATCACGGCACGGTCGGTCGCATGGCCCTTGCCCGTGAAGGCAAGCGAGCCGTGCAGACTGGCATATAGCCGATGCGGACGGGTCGCGCCGGGGATCTTTTCGACCCCGCCCCGCAGGTCGTCCAGAAAACGGGCCGCAGCCACCATCGGCCCCATCGTGTGTGACGACGAGGGACCGATGCCGATCTTGAAGATGTCAAAGACCGAGAGAAACATTCACGAACCGTAGATCGGGAAGCGGTCGCACATGGCCTTGACCTGGGCGCGGACCTCGGTTTCCAGCGCAGCGTCGCCCTCGGGATTCTGGCCAAGTGCGCGCAGGACGCGCAGGATCATGGCGCCGATCTCACGGAACTCGGCCTCGCCAAAGCCGCGGGTGGTCCCGGCCGAGCTGCCAAGGCGGATGCCCGAGGTCACGAACGGCTTTTCCGGGTCGAACGGGATCGCGTTCTTGTTGCAGGTCAGGCCCGCACGCTCCAGCGCGATTTCGGCGGCCTTGCCGGTCACGCCAAGCGGGCGCAGGTCGCACAGAACCATGTGGCAGTCGGTCCCGCCCGACACGATGCCGACGCCGCCTTGCGTCAGGGTGTCAGCCAAGGCACGGGCATTGGCGATGACGTTCCGGGCATAATCCTTGAACTCGGGGCGCAGCGCCTCGCCAAAGGCCACGGCCTTGGCGGCGATCACATGCATCAGCGGGCCGCCCTGGTTGCCGGGGAAGACGGCCGAGTTCAGCTTTTTCGCCAGATCGTCGTCATTGGTCAGGATCACGCCGCCGCGCGGACCGCGCAGGGTCTTGTGCGTCGTTGAGGTGACGATATGGGCATGCGGCACCGGGTTCGGGTATTCGCCCGCCGCGATAAGGCCCGCGTAATGGGCCATGTCGACCATCAGATAGGCCCCGACCTCGTCCGCGATGGCGCGGAAGGCGGCAAAGTCCATGTGGCGCGGATAGGCCGAAGCGCCGGCGACGATCAGCTTGGGACGCTCGGCCAGGGCCTTGTCCCGGACCTTGGCCATGTCGATCAGGTGATTGCCCTCCTCGACTTCGTAGGAGACGACATCGAACCATTTGCCCGACATGGTGACGGGCGAGCCGTGGGTCAGGTGACCGCCATGCGCCAGCGACAGGCCCATGATCTTGTCGCCCGGTTGCAGCAGCGCCAAGAACACCGCCTGGTTGGCCTGTGCGCCGGAATGCGGCTGGACGTTCACATGCGCCGCGCCGAACAGCTGCTTCAGGCGGTCGCGGGCAATGTCCTCGACCTCGTCCACGAATTCGCAGCCGCCGTAATAGCGTTTGCCCGGATAACCCTCGGCATACTTGTTCGTCAGCACCGACCCTTGGGCCACCAGCACATCGCGCGACACGATGTTCTCGGACGCGATCAGTTCGATCTGGTCCTGCTGGCGCGTCAGTTCGCGGCCGATGGCCGAGGCGATGGGGTCGTCGGTCAGAATCGCGGTCTTGATGTCGAGCATGGGGCCGTCTCCCTTCGGCGTTTCAAGAAATAACAGCGGCCCTTAGGGCCGCCACAGTGGCAGGCTCAGAGCCCGGCCTTCAGTTCGGTTTCGGCCATGGCCAGCAGGGCACGGACATGAGGCAGGAAACTGCGCCAGACGTCCATGCGGAACTCGGTCGCACCGTCGCGCCACAGGACCACGGTGGCGGTGTCAAAGACGGTGCGCGCGGCCGTGCCGGGCCGCATCGTGGCCAGGTTGCGCGGACAGCAGGTCGCCAGCAGTTCCAGAACCTGAGGGCCGGACAGGCGCAGCGTGACCTCGCGGTCGCTGACCTCGACCAGGCTGTGGGGCGCGGTTGCATAAACGGCGCGGGCGGCATCTGCCAGCCCCGTGACCTGCGGCGCCAGGATCATCCATTCGTCAGGCCCAAGGCACAGTACCTCGTTTTCGCCTGAACGGGCGCAGGCGCCCACCTTGGCAGGCAGTTCCAGCCCCAGCGCGGCCGCCAGCGCCGCGCGGTTCTGTGGCTTGACCCGCAACGAGAACCGGGTCTGCGGGGCCAGTTCCTCGATCACCACGGGAACGGCGTGGAATTGGTGCTTCTGATTGGTCATCGTCCGATCCTCACGCTTTCAGCCGCTGGTTTTCCGGGTCATAGAACACGGTTGAGGTGATCTTTGCCCGCTTGACGCCATCGGGCATGGGGATGTGCACCACCCTGCCCATCAGATCATGTCCGCCTTCGATCACCGCAAGGGCAATGGGATGGCCCATGGTCGATTCATAGGACGAGGTCACGTGCCCCACCATCTTCATCGGCTTGGGCTGGTTGGGGTCCAGCACGATCTGTGCCCCTTCCTGCAGCAAGCTGCCATCCTCGGTCAACAGGCCGACCAGCTGCTTGCGCCCCTTGGCGACGATATCGGGCCGCGACAGCGAGCGTTTGCCCACAAAGTCCGGCTTTTTCTTGCCCACCGCCCAGTCAAGTCCCGCATCCTGCGGAGTGACGGTGCCGTCCGTGTCCTGGCCGACGATGATATAGCCCTTTTCGGCGCGCAGGACGTGCATCGATTCGGTGCCATAAGGGCAGATGTCATATTGCCGGCCGGCCTCCATCAGCGCCTTCCACAGGGTCAGGCCATGGCGGGCCGGGACGTTGACCTCGAAGCCCACCTCGCCCGTGAAGGACAGGCGGAACAGGCGCGCGGACAAACCCGCCACGGTGCATTCCGCAACCGACATGTGCGGGAAGTTGTCCCAATCGACCCCCTCGACCAGCGGGCGCAGCATCTTCAGCGCGTTCGGGCCGTTCAAGGCAACGGTTGCCCACTGCTCGGTCGTCGAGGTCAGCCACACGTCCAGGTCCGGCCATTCCGTCTGGAGGTAATCCTCCATCATGGTCAACACCCGTGCTGCACCGCCGGTGGTGGTGGTCACGTGGAACAGATCGTTCGACAGGCGGCCGATGACGCCGTCATCGCGGATGAAGCCGTCCTCGCCCAGCAACAGGCCATAGCGGCAGCGGCCCGGCTCCAGTTTGGTCCAGGGGTTGGTGTACATGCGGTTCATGAACTCGACCGCATCCGGACCCGCCACCTCGATCTTGCCCAGCGTCGACGCGTCGAAGATCCCCAGCGATGCGCGCGTGGCCTTGCATTCGCGCAGAACGGCCGCGTGCATGTCCTCGCCCGCCTTCGGGAAATACCAGGCGCGTCGCCATTGAGCGACAGGCTCGAAGACCGCGCCGTTCTGCTCGGCCCAAGCGTCGATGGGCGTCTTGCGCGTCAGCTGGAAGGTTTCCCCGCGCAGATATCCCGCAAAGGCGCCAAAGCTGGTCGGCGTATAGGGCGGACGGAAGGTCGTCAGGCCGACCTGCGGCGGCTGCTTGCCCAAGGCGTCGGCGGCAATCATCAGGCCGTTGATGTTCGACATCTTGCCCTGATCGGTGGCCATGCCGTTGGTGGTATAGCGCTTGACATGCTCGATCGAGCGCATGCCCTCGCGAACGGCCAGTCGGATGTCCTTGGCGGTGACATCGTTCTGGAAATCGACAAACGCCTTGGCCTTGCCGGCGCTGCGGTCGGTCGGCAGTTCCTTCTGGCTGACTCCGGTGCCGGGACGGTCATCCTGCACGGCAAAGGTGGTGCCGTGGCCGTCGCGGCCAAGGTTCCGCAGTGCCCGCAGACCGGCTGCCGCGCCATCCTCCAGCACGGGCGCATAGCCCCAAAGGCCGCGCCCGGCGCCGGCGATCTCGCAGGCTTCGGTCCGGCGGTCGGGCAGGAAGGTCTGGGTTTCTGGCTCCCATGCCAACGAACCCTTGGTATGCGAGAAGAGATGCAGCGACGGCGTCCAGCCCCCGCACATCAGCAGCGTGTCGCAGGCGATGGTGCGGCCTGCGCCGACGCGGCCGTTGCGGACCGGGTTGACGCGCACCGACTTGATCCGCAGTCGGCCCGAGGTGGTGGTGGCGGTATGGCCGGTCAGGACCTCGATGCCGCGCTTGCGGGCGGCGGCCACCAGATCGGCGCCGACGCTGTCGCGGGTGTCGATGATGGCGGCGATCGCCGTGCCGTTGTCGGCCAGGTCAAACGCCGTGTAGTAGGCGCTGTCATGGCTGGTCAGCACCGCGGCGCGGTCGCCCACCCGGACGCCGTAACGGTTCAGATAGGTTTGGGCCGCGCCCGCCAGCATCACACCGGGACGATCGTTGCCGTCGAAGACCAGCGGTTTTTCCAGCGCACCCTGCGCCAGGACCACCTGTTCCGCCCGCACGCGCCACATCCGCTCGCGAGGCGCATTCGATGGGGGCTGGTCCAGATGGTCGGTCAGGCGCTGGCACAGGCCCACCATGTTCTGGTGGTAATAGCCGATGGCCGTGGTCCGGGTCATCAGCCGGACGCCGGCCGCGCTCAGACGGGCCATCTGCGATTCGACCCAGTCCCAGGCCGGCTTGCCGTTGACCTGCACGCCGGGGTCGGACAAGAGCGAGCCGCCCATCTCGGGGTTTTCATCGACAAGGGTGACATCGGCACCGGACTGGGCGGCAACCAATGCCGCCGCGATGCCGGCCGCGCCACCGCCGATGACCAGCACATCCGTGTGCAGGTAGCGCGAGGCGTAATGGTCGGGGTCGGGCTCGGTGGGGGACTTGCCCAGGCCGGCCGCACCGCGGATCACCGGCTCGTACACCTTGTCCCAGAAGCTTTTCGGCCACATGAACGTCTTGTAGTAGAAGCCGGCCGAGAACAGCATGTAGGCGCGGTCGTTGATCGCCCCCAGATCGAAGGACAGCGACGGCCACTTGTTCTGGCTTTCCGCAATCAGCCCTTCGCGCAGTTCCTGCACCGTTGCCCGGGTGTTCGGCTCGAACCGGCCGGCGCCGCGGCTGGTGCCGATCAGAGCGTTCGGCTCTTCCGAGCCGGCGGTGACGGGACCGCGCGGACGGTGATACTTGAAGGACCGGCCCATCAGGTGGACACCTTCGGCCAGGAGCGCCGAGGCGACCGTGTCGCCGCGCAGGCCCTGGACCTTGCGCCCGTCGAAGCTGAACGTCACCGGCCGGCTGTGGTCGACGCGGCCCTTGCCCTTGATACGATAGCGGCTCATTCGGCTGCCTCACTGGTCAGGAGGGGACGGGGCTCGCCCGCCTTGTAGGTCATCAGGAACCGGTCGCTGACGGTGTCGCGCACGGCGTTGAAGAAGCGTCCGCAGCCGATGTGGCGCCAGCGTTCATAATGGTTGCCGCGGGCGTTGGTGCGGATGAACAGGAAGTCGCGCCATTCCTCGTCCGACAGGGCCGAGGGATCGGCCGGGCGCGCGATATGCGCCTCGCCGGCATAGGTGAATTCCAGTTCCGGCAGGGTTTCGTCGCAATAAGGGCAGTGGATCAGCAGCATGGTCAGGGCTCCTCAGTGCGCGCAGATCAATGAGCAACGGCGGCGGCGGCGGCTTCGTCGATCAGCCGGCCGGTGGTGAAGCGCTCCAGCGTGAAGGGCGCGTTCAGCGGATGGGGCTCGTCCTTGGCGACGGTCCAAGCCAGCAGGTGCGCGGCCCCCGGGGTGGCCTTGAAGCCGCCCGTGCCCCAGCCGCAGTTGACGTAAAGCCCCTTGACCGGCGTCTTGCCCAGGATGGCCGAGCGGTCGGGGGTCACGTCCACGATGCCGCCCCATTTGCGCAGCATCCGCATCCGGGTGAAGATCGGGAACACCTCGCAGATGGCGGCAACGGTGTGCTCGATCAGCGGCAGGCCGCCGCGCTGGCTATAGCTGGTGTACTGGTCGGTGCCCGAGCCGATGACCAGTTCGCCCTTGTCGGACTGGCTGATATAGGCGTGGACGGTGTTCGACATGACGACGCAAGGGAAGATCGGCTTGACCGGCTCGCTGACCAGGGCCTGCAGCGGAAAGCTTTCCAGCGGCATACGCAGACCGGCGCTGTCCATGACGACGCTGGTGTTGCCCGCGGCCGAGACGGCGACCTTCTTGGCGCGGATGAAGCCCTTGGCCGTGTCCACGCCCTCGACCGAACCGTCTGGTCCGCGGCGGATCGCGATGACCGGACAGTTCTGGATGATGTCGACACCGCGCGCCGCAGCGGCGCGGGCGTAGCCCCAGGCCACCGCATCATGCCGTGCCGTGCCCGCCCGCATCTGCAGCGCCGCACCCATCACCGGGTAACGCGCATCGGGCGAGATGTTCAGCGGCGGGCAGAATTCCTTCGCCTCTTCCTTGGTCAGCCAGCGGTTGTCCACGCCGTTCAGGCGGTTCGAGTTGACATGACGCTGGAAGGACTGGACGTCATGGACGTTGTGCGCCAGCATCATCACGCCGCGCTTGGAGTACATGACGTTGTAGTTCAGTTCCTGGCTGAGGTCGTCCCACAAGTCCAAGGCATGATCGTAAAGCTTGGCGCTTTCGTCATAAAGATAGTTCGACCGGATGATCGTGGTGTTGCGGCCGGTGTTGCCGCCGCCCAGCCAGCCCTTGTCGATCACGGCGACATTGGTGATGCCGTGTTCCTTGGCGAGGTAATAGGCGGCGCCGAGGCCATGCCCCCCTGCCCCTACGATCACCACGTCATATTCGGCCTTGGGCTGGCTGTCGGGCCATTGCTCGCGCCAGCCCTTGTGGCCGTTCAAGGCGTTTTTCAGCAGTGAGAAGGCAGAGAAGCGAGTCATGTCGGTCGCCCTTTTGTAAAAGCTGGACGACAACCTAGGATGTCTGGCATTGTCGCGGTTGAAGATATGCGCCAACAGAAATGTAGAATCACGTCATGCCGATGATTGCGGAACATCCTCACAAGCGTCTGCGGGTCGCCTTTCTGCTGGCGGACCAGTTCACCCTGTCGGCGTTTGCGAATTTTGTGGATGTGCTGCGCCTGGCGGCTGATGAAGCGGACAAGTCGCGCCCGATTCTGTGCGACTGGACCGTGCTTTCGGACCGGATGGACCCGGTCCGGTCCAGCTGCGGCGTGCGCGTTCAGCCCGACACGCGGCTGCGTCACGCGGGGCGATTCGATTATCTGGTGGTTGTCGGCGGCCTGATCAGCGACCGGGCGGGCTTCAGTGCCGAAGCGATGGAGTTCCTGCAGGCCACCGCGGCCAAGGGCGTCCCGCTGGTCGGGCTGTGCACGGGAGTTTTCACCCTGCAGGGGGCCGGCCTTCTGCAGGGCTATCGCTGCTGCGTCAGCTGGTTTCACCATCAGGACTTTCTTGATCGCTTCGACAGCGAGCGGCCGGTTTCGGACCAGATCTTTGTCGTGGACCGCGATCGGCTGACCTGCTCGGGCGGTCATGGCGCCGCCCATCTGGCCGCCTTCCTGGTGCAGCGGCACATCGGCCAGTCCGCCGCGATCAAGAGCCTGAACATCATGATGATCGATGACGCGCTCAGCGGCCAGCGGGCGCAGCCGGGTCAGACACTGGCGCGTCAGGCGCGGGACGAACTGGTCAAGCGCGCGGTGCTGAAGATGCAGCAGAATGTGGAACTGCCGCGGACGGTGGATGACCTGGCAGAGGACCTGGGCGTGGGACGGCGCACGCTGGAGCGGCGCTTTCAGGCGGATCTGGGGCGTTCCCCGCGCATGATCTATCTGGAGATCAGGATCGAGCGCGCCTTGGCCAAGCTGCGGGACACGGAACAGTCGGTGACCGAGATCGCCTTGGCCTGCGGTTTCTGCGACGCCCCTCACCTGGCGCGGACGCTGAAGGCCGAGCGCGGCCTGACGCCGGGCGAGCTGCGCAAGTCGCGCCCCCAGCCCGACAGGAACCAGCCGCCCGTAGGCGTCCTGCTGCAAAGCTGAGGGGGCGCGTCAGAGGTCCAGCGTGACCTTGCCCAAAGGATTCGAGCAACAGGCCAGAATATAGCCTTCCTCGATCTCTTCGTCCGAGATCCCGCCATTGTGGACCATGTGCACGTTGCCCGAGATCTTGCGGGTCCGGCAGCTGCCGCAGATGCCCATGCTGCAGCCAAAGGGAATGGCAATGCCGGCGGTGCGTGCCGCAGCAAGGATGGTATCCGTTTCAGCGCAGGCATGGGTAATGCCCGAGGCTTCGAACACGAGCTCGGCCTGTGCATCGGCGCTGGGCGCCTCGTCGTCCAGCAGAGCGGGGTCGTTGCCATCCGTGACAGTGAACTCTGCCGCGCCAAAGCTTTCCTGGTGATAACGGTTCATGTCGAACCCCAGGCCCGCCAAGGCATCGCGTACGGTCTGCATGAAGGGTTCGGGACCGCAGCAGAACACCTCGCGGTCCAGGTAATCGGGTGCCATCAGGCCAAGCATCAGCTGGTTGAAACGACCCATATACCCGGTCCAGGGCTGATAGATGTCGGCCTCCTGGACGACCCATTTCAGCTCCAGCCCCTCGATGCGCGAAGCCATGTGTTCCAGGCGGCGCTTGAAGATGATCTCGGACGGGCGCTGCGCGCAGTTCACGAAGACGATGTCGCATTGCCGCCCCAGATCATAGATCTCGGTCGTCATGGACATCATCGGGGTGATGCCCGATCCGGCCGAGATGAACAGGTACTTCTTGGCCGGATAATGCGTCGAGGTGAAGCGTCCCGCCGGGCCCTTGGCCTTCAATGTCATGCCGGGCCGCAGGTTGTCGATGATCCACCGGGTCCCGATCGAGGTCGACTGCGCCTTGATGGTGATCGTCAGCGACTTGGGCCGCGTCGGGGACGACGAGATCGTGTAGGTCCGGTAGATCGTCTCCCCGGGAACAGGCAGTTCCAGCGTCAGGAACTGCCCGGCCAGAAAATCGAACGGACGGCCCGACGGCGCTTGAAAACATACGGTCACCACATTGGGCGATTCGGGCAGAACCGAAACGCATTCCAGCGGTTCGTCATCGGTCCATTTCGCCGCGGTCATGGGCTGTCCATCCAACATGCGCTTACTCCGCAGCCAAGGCGACGGAACGATCAGTGCCGCGCATCCGGCCGAGGTACCAGTTCACGAACTGGATCACGCCGTCCTCGTGCTTGGCCGAATAGGGTCCCGGTTGATAAGCGGGCGAGCAGATGCCCTGCTGGTTGTGCTCGACTACGCGGCGATCCTCGTCGTTGGTGTGTTCCCAGACGGTGGTGAGGTTTTTCAGGTCATAGTCCACGCCTTCGACCGCATCCTTGTTGACCAGCCAGGTGGTCTGGACCTCGGTTTCCATCGGGCTGATCGGCGTCACGCGGAAGGTGATCGAATGGTCGGTCAGGAAGTGGTTCCAGGTCGTGGGGTAATGGAACATCAGCAGCGTGCCGGCATCCAGATAGGGCACCTGGCCCAGCCGCTTCTGCACGGCGATCTTGCCGTCGATCGTATAGCTTTGCGCGCCATCCAGCAGCGGCATGCGCGCCACGCGGAACTGCCCGTCGGCCGCCATCCTGAAGCGCGACGGTGCGCCTGCGGACTCCATGCGGTTGAAGTGGTTCTCGACCTTTTCAGGGAAGGTGCCGTCCGGGCTGACACCGGTGATCGAGGGATCTTCGGGATAGGTGCGGCACAGGTCCGGGTGGTTGCCCGCGCAGTGATAGCATTCGCGGTTGTTTTCCCAGACCAGCTTCCAGTTGCCGTTCTCGATGATGGTGGACTGGAAGGCGACCTTGGCATTCGACAGGTCATGCACCCCCAGATAGGGTGTCACGGTCTGCGAGAAGCTGTCGAAATCGGGCGCTTCGTCCGCCAAGCAGATGTAAACCAGACCAGACGCTTCGCGGCAATGAACCGGCTTCAGCTTGTACTGAGTCGGATCAAAATCGACACCCATGTCGCGCGCCCAGACCAGCTGGCCGTCCAGCCCATAGGTCCACTGGTGATAAGGGCAGGTCAGCTTTGCCACGCGTCCCTGCGCGGCACTGCAGATGATCGACCCGCGATGGCGGCACGAGTTATGAAAGGCACGCACGCCACCCTGGTTGTCGCGCAGCACGATCACGTCATAGGCACCGATGCGAAGGCGCTGGAAGCTGCCGGCCTTTTCCAGGGAACAGGCGGGCGTCGCATACAGCCATTCACGATAGAAGATCGTTTCCATGTCCTGCTGGAAGATCTCGGGCGAGGTATAGAAACCTTGCGGCAGCGCGTGACCAGGCTGGTGCTGCGAAAGCAATTCGGTGAGGGAAGCGTGCTGGCCGGACATGGCGGGCTCCTGACGGTGGGACTGGCTTTCGGCGACGAAGCCATCTGGAAGATGAGTTGACAATCGGTAAAAATCTCACCTGAAGTTAGTGCAGCTAAACTTTGAGGCACCTTCGAAGCACAGCGACATTTCCTGTTACAAAAACGACATGGACAATGCCAAAGCCATACAATCTGCCTTCTCTGACCGATCTTGCCTGCTTCGAAGTGGCTGCACGCCATCGCAGCTTCAAGCTGGCGTCAAGTGAGCTGAATGTCACCCCGGCCGCGGTCAGCCACCGGATCAAGGCGCTGGAACACGAACTGGGCCAGCCCTTGTTCACGCGGCGGTTCCGCGGGGTGGAACTGACCGAAGCCGGGGCTCTGCTGTTCGTGGCACTGCAACGGGGTTTCGAGGTCATGTCGGACAGCGTGTCCAGGATCAGGAACCGGCATGTCCGGTCCGGCGTGTCCATCGCCGCAACCACCGCGATGAGCACGCTGTGGCTGATGCCCCGGCTGGCCGGTTTCTGGAAAACCCATCCTTCCGTGGCCATTTCCCAGGTCGTTCAGGACAGTGGAACGCCTGAAGGGGTGGATCTGAGCATCCATTACGGCGATCCGTCGCTTCAGGATGATGAAACGATCATCCTGTTTCGCGACCGGATCCTTGCCTTGGGAACTCCGTATTTTGCCCAGTTCCATGGTATCGACGACCTGCCGGACCTGTCCCGGGCTCCCTTGATCCATACCCATTCCGAATCACGCGAATGGACCACATGGTCTGATTGGTTCGCCCATCTGGAGGCGGCCGAACCTCAGGGCCCGTCGTTCTATCTGAACAATTATCTGGTGTCGCTGAAGGCGGCCGAGGATCACATGGGTGCGGTGCTGGGCTGGGAAGGCCTTTTGGGCAGCTATCTTGCGGCGGGCAGCCTGATGCCGCTGGTGCCAAGGGCGATGGAGTCACCTTTCCCCTTCTACCTGCGCATCCATGGCCGTGCTTCGGCCAATGCCAGGCTCTTGGCTGACTGGCTGGCGTCCCAAGCTGTTGTCGGATGATCCGGAACGGTCATTCCGCAACAAAAATGGCTCCGGCGGAAGGGTCCGCCGGAGCCTACATGGGTTCGCCTGCGCCTGTCAGCTGCGCGGCTTGAAGTTTTCGGGGTCATAAAGCGGCTGATAGCCGACGCCTGCCACCTCGACCGGATAAACCTCGTCGAAATAGGTCACCTGCAGCTTGCGGCCCTTTTGGCAGTATTCCCAGGGCAGATAGGCCAGCGCAATGTTCTTGCCGATGCTGGGACCATAGGCGATCGAGGTCGTATACGACCGGCGACCCAGTTCGTCGATCAGCACGCGGCCGGTGTCGGGATCCATGACCGGGAGGGTACCCACGGGATAGCGGGCAACGCCGCTGCCATCGACATTGTCCGTCATCACCAGCGTGCACAGCATCGCAGGCTGGTTTGCACGCTCGCGATACTCCTGATGCCTGGCCTTGCCGACGAAGTCCGCTTCCTTGACCTTGGGACGGGCCAGATCGGCCTCCAGCAGGTTGTACTGGGTCAGAAGGTCGGCGTTCTGCAGGCGCAGCGACTTTTCCAGACGGCGCGAGTTCGCATAGGTCTCGACACCCACGGCCATGACGCCCGCGTCGCGCAGCGCGTCCCAGACGGCCAGGCCGTCGTCGTACGCCATGTGCAGCTCCCACCCTTGCTCGCCCACATAGGAGATGCGGAAGGCCGACACGGTCTTGCCCGCGATCTCGATGGGACGGATGGCGGCAAAGGGGAAGTTCGCTGCATCCAGCGCGTCGGGATCGGCCACGACCTTCTTGAGGTTTTCCCGTGCGTTCGGACCCCAGATGCCGATGGTGGTGAACTTTTCGGTCACATCGGTGATGGTGACGTCAAAGCCTTTGTCCTGAGCCACGCGGCGCATGTAGATCAGGTCACGCGGTCCGGCGTCGGCCCCGTTCACCAGACGGCAGCGGTCCGCCATGCGGAAGACGGTGAAGTCGGCGCGGACCATGCCTTCCTCGTCCAGCATGTGGGTATAGATGCCCTTGCCGATATTGCCGTCTCCGCCGATCTTGGCCGCGCAGAGCCATTCCATCAGGGCCGCGTGATCCGGACCCTCGATGTCGGTCATGTGGAAATGCGACAGGTTGATGATGCCGCAATCGGCGCTCATCTCCAGCTGCTCGGCGTTCGAGACGCGCCAGAAATGGCGGCTGTCCCATTCGTTCTCGCGCAGCGGCACCTGGTCTGCATATTTCTCCAGCAGATGCTCGTTGGCGGCATAGCCGTGGGCGCGTTCCCAGCCCCCAAGCTCCATGAAGTAGCCGCCCAGTTCCTTTTCCCGCGCGTGGAAGGGCGAGCGGCGGATGCCGCGGGCATTGGCAAAGGGTTCGCGCGGATGGACCGGCGGGTTGTAGATCTTGGCCGCGGTTTCCTCGCAGCGGCCCCAGATATAGTCCTCGGTCAACTGGAAATCGTTGAAGCGCGCATAGTCGATTGCATGGTGGTCGATGTCGGTGCGGCCCTTGGTCATCCAGTCGGCGATCAGCTTGCCCATGCCGGGGCCGTCCTTGACCCAGATGGCGACGGCATACCACAACCCGCGCAGCTTGCGGCTTTCACCCATGGAGGGGCCACCGTCGGTGGTGGTCTGCAAAAGGCCGTTGAACGAATGGCTCTCGTTGAAGCCTAGTTCCGCCAGGATCGGCGTCAGCTCCATCGCCCGCTCCAGCGGTTCGATCACGTCGTCCAGCACCAGGTCGCGCTGCGAAGGCGACAGACGGGCTTGGTGCTTTTCCAGCAGCTCGCGCGGATGGACCATCCGCACGTCCTTTTCATAATAATAGCCCCACTCGATCTGGCCGCCTTCGGTCGTGTTGGGGTCGCCCGTGTCGCGCAGATAGGCGGAGTTGCCCTGGTCGCGCAGCAGCGGACGGCCGATCTCGAGGCCGGTGCCGGCGAACTCGTCATAGGGACCGAAAAAGGTCAACGGGTGGTCGACCGGCATGACCGGCAGGTCCTCGCCCGCCATTTCGGCAATCAGCCGGCCCCAAAGTCCGGCGCAGACGACAACATGATCGGCCATGATCGTGCCGCGCGTGGTCTTCACGCCGGTGATGCGTCCGTTCTCGTGCAGCAGCTCCAGCGCCGGGGTATTGGCGAAGATCTTGAGCTTGCCGGCGTTCACGCCCATGTCCACCAGCTTGCCGGCGACCGTCTGCGAACGCGGCACCACGAGGCCCGCATCGGGATCCCACAGCGCGCCCTGGATCTGGTCGTCCTCCAGCAGGGGGAACTTTTCCTTGGCTTCGGCGGCCGAGATGATGGAAACATTGGTGCCGAAGGCGCGGCCCGAGTCCACCCGGCGCTTCAGTTCGGCCATGCGGGCATCGTCACCCACCCGCGCGACCTCCAGGCCGCCGATGCGCTTGTAGTTGCCCATCTTCTCGTAGAAATCCATGGAATACATGGTCGTCCAGCAGGACA
>NZ_JBKGUN010000141.1:0-17527 GCF_046462195.1 Paracoccus sp. (in: a-proteobacteria)
ACCAAACCAAAGACGCAAGAGAAAAAACACGCCAAACGACATAAAATCGTCACCACACTGTTCGTACGATGAAAATTTACGCAAACGGCGAAAGTGATCCTACTGCGGCTTGCCCGCACGACCAGATTATCCGTTTGCGGACAAGAAAGCTTGAAACCGTCTGCCCCTCCCCCTATTTCGGTCAATGACGGGCTTCTGCTCTTCTCGCATACGGCCATTTTTCCACTGGCCTATAAGTTTTCCGAGGGCGCTGGCTCTGATGTGACCTTGGTCACGTTACCTGGTACCCACCTGATTGATCAGGCTTTCGGGAAATCTGACGCCGTTGCGGTTGCTGCGGTTCCCGTCACCCCCAACCATCGTACATCGATATTGGCTGGTTCAGGTGCAAAGGATCTGCTGCATCACGCAAAAGGGCAGCCCGAGGGCTGCCCTTCCAGAGAGACTTTGATCCAGAGGGACGGATCAGAAGCCGTAGACGACCGCAACGCCGACGGTGTTGTCGGTACGGATGGTGCGGTTTTCCTGATACTCGGTCGTGTAGCTCACGCGGGTAGCCAGTTGCTCGGAAACCTGGAAGTTCACGCCGAACTCGTTCGAGATCACGTCATCCGAGTCCTTCGAACCGAGATAGTCGGTGTCGTTGGTGATGAAGATATTCTCGTTGAAGCGGTGGTACAGGCGCGAGGACGCAATGTAGCCAACTTCGGTGTCCGACGAAGCGTCGGAAGGAACGAGAACACCGTCAACAAGCGTCGCGCCAGCATAGGCTTCACCAGTCTGGGTGTAGCGGACGCCGACACCGGCCTGAACGCGCCAAGTGGTTTCCGGCGAGTTGATCACACGGTAACCCGGGCCGAAGCCGAGGAATGCGTCACGACGGAAGTCGGAAAATTCCGAAGCGAAATCTTCGTCAGACTGGGCCGGGCTGTTACGGACGCCGTCAACAAGGCCGTTCTGGCTGATGCGACCAAGCGCGAAAGCATAAAACTGGTCGTTGAAGTAGTACTGCGCGTCATAGATCGCGTTGACTTCTTCCTGGTCCTTGTTGCCGAAGTCGTCTTCGCCGAACTCCAGCGACAGACCGACGCTCTGCGCGAACTGGCCCTGGTTATAGCTGATGCGACCCGCAATTGCCAGATCCTGGTTCTCGGTATTGCCGGTGCGGCCGGTGTAGCTCAGCGACATCGTGCCGAACAGGCCCTGACGACGGTCGGCAGGCCCGAAGCGATCCGCATCATTGTCGCGTTCAAAACGATCGGTCACATCATCTTCAATGTCGGTGATGCGATCGTCGATCCCCGAGATACCGGTTGCATCGGCGCCGGTTGCGACTTCGGTCTGGGCAAATGCCGGAACCGACAGCGCGGCCAAAATTGCGGCGGTGCCGGTCAGCAGCGTAACTTTTTTCATCTTGTCCTCACGAGCTGAGTTTCAGTGTCTGGCCCCGTCGGGGGCAGAGCATCTCTGCTGTCGATACAATTAGCGTCTCCCCTGTCGGGTTCAAAGGGCGGACCAATTTATCACAGCATCTCATGAACGTGAGGCGGCATCGGCTCAAATATGACAAGCGAAGTTTCGCCAGACAGAGACTGCAACCTAATGTGATGCAACCAATCCTTAAGTTGGAGAACTGCCATTTTAACCGTCACTTAAGGAATAAAGAGTAGAGTGAATGGCTTCGTCTCTTAAAAAGAACTTCTGAAACATTCCCGTGTGCGCACAAATTTTGTGCAATTTGATATCTCCCCTCCGCAATAGGTCATGTTGCAGAATGGTCACGGGTGTCACACTCCCGTCAAAGAATTCTATGGGGTACCTTCTACGCGGGGAAGTCTATTAGCCAAAGCGATTCCTTCCGTTCCATGAGAAAAGGCCCGGCATGGGCCGGGCCTATCACGATCTGGATGCAGTCGAACGGCTTCAGCCAAGCGAATCCGGTCTCAGATCCCTCGCCATGTGATCCAAGACCGCATTCGCGAACTTTGCTTCACGACCTTCGGGAAAAAACGCCAAGGTCAGGCGAACATATTCGGTAATGACCACCTTGGCCGGGGCTCGTCCTGATACGATCTCGGCCCCTGCCGCACGAAAGATCGCCCGCAGGACCGGATCGATCCGGTCGATAGGCCATTTGGCGACCAGACCACGATCCGTTGCTTGGTCAATCCTAGACTGCCACATGACCACATCATCGACGATCCGCCCGAAAAGCCCTTCATCCGCTTCGGCGGTTGGTCCGTCACGGTCCTCGATGTCAATCCGGTGGTTCTGGAACTCGCGCGTGACGCGGTCGGCCGACTGGCCCGCCGCCTCCATCTGGAACAGTGCCTGCACCGCATACAGGCGAGCAGCGCTGCTCAGGGTGCGGCGATCCGGACGTTTCTCGTCGTCAATGCCGCTCATGCCCTGCCCTGCCCTTCCAGTTCGCCTGCTAGGCGGATCACGTCATGCGCCACTGCGGCCTCATCCCTTGGGCCCGCCCAATGGCGCGCCAAGGCGATCAGATGGAGCGCCGCAGCCGCAGCACCGCCACCCTTGTTCTGCCCGGCAGGGTCACTGCGCACCTGAGCCTGGTTCATGTTTTCAACGGTCAGGATGGCATTACCCAAGCACACGCCCTGCAGGCCCAGCAGCGTCAACCCGCGAGAGCTGTCATTGCAGACCGTGTCATAATGGGTTGTCTCACCCCGGATGACGCAGCCAAGCGCCACGAACCCGTCATAGCGCCCGCTGCGCACCGCCAGCGCGACGGCAGTTGGAATTTCCAGTGCGCCCGGCACTTCCACCACGTCCAGCCCCGCTCCGGCGGCATCCGCCGTGGCTCGGGCGCCGGCCAGAAGACCGTCTGCAATGTCCTTGTAATAGGGCGCCACGACCGCCAACAGGCGGACCGGCGCATCCAGACGCGGCAGCGCCAGTTCGTGGTGTTGGGTGTTCGAGGCCATGGTTCAATCCTTGGGGATAGGCCGGGTGGAATGGATCGAAAGCCCGTAGGCGTCAAGACCCACCACCTTCACAGGCACGGAATTGGTCAGCAGGATCAGTTCGGACAGCCCCAGCGCGGACAGAATCTGCGCACCCAGACCGTATTGCCGCAACGTATGCGGCCCGACTTCTCCCGCAGGCGCGATCGCCTCGCTGAGGTCGCGGATCAGGACAACGACTCCCCTTTCCTCGGTCGCGATCTCGCGCATGGCGGCTGGCAGACTGCCGGCATCTTCCCGACCGATGCCCAGCACGTCATGCAGCGGGTCCAGCGCATGCATCCGCACCAGCACCGGGCCCGGCGCCGTCAGGTCACCCTTGGACAGGACGATATGTTCGGTGCCCTGCGTCTCGTCCGCAAAGATGCGCATTGTCCAGTCGCCGCCGTGCTGGGAATGCACCTGCCGCCGAGAACGTTCGCCAATCAGGTTGTCATAGCGCCGACGATAACGGATCAGGTCGCTGATCGTGCCGATCTTCAGCGCGTGACGCTGTGCAAAGGCCATTAGGTCCGGAAGGCGCGCCATGGACCCGTCTTCGTTCATGATCTCGCAGATCACGCCGGCGGGGTTCAGCCCAGCCAGCCGGGCAATGTCGACAGCCGCCTCGGTATGCCCGGCTCGCACCAGGACGCCGCCGTCGCGGGCACGCAGCGGAAAAACGTGGCCGGGGGTCGCGATGTCGGCCGCGCCACGGGTCGGATCGATGGCCACGCTGATCGTCCGGGCGCGGTCATGGGCGCTGATGCCGGTGGTCACACCCTCGCGCGCCTCGATAGACATGGTGAATGCCGTCTCGTGCCTGCTGGAGTTCTTGGGGCTCATGAGCGGAAGGCCCAGCGCCTCGATTCTTTCCGCGGTCATGGACAGGCAGATCAGGCCACGACCATGGGTCGCCATGAAATTGATCGCGTCGGGGGTGGCCATCTGGGCCGGGATGACCAGGTCACCCTCGTTCTCCCGGTCCTCGTGATCAACCAGAATGAACATCCGGCCATTGCGCGCTTCGTTGATGATCTCCTCGATGGGAGAGATCGCGTCCGAATGATCACGCTCGATCGGGCCGGGCTGTTCGAATTGCATCGGGTCGTCCTTGCTGGTGGCACGCCTGCCGGCTGTGCACCGGCTGTCACGTGCCGGTTTTCGTTAAGCCGGCAGGCCCATCGCGCCGACATCCGCCAGCCGCGCGACATAGCGGGCCATCGTATCGATCTCCAGATTGACCGCGTCGCCCTCGCGCGCGTCCCCCCATGTCGTGGCCTGCTGGGTATGCGGGATCAGGTTGATGCCGAACCGGTTGGCTTCGACCTCGTTTACGGTCAGCGATGTCCCGTTCAGCGCGACAGATCCCTTGGGCGCGATAAAGCGCGCCAGTTCCGCAGGCGCCTCAAACAACAAGCGCAGGCTGTCGCCCTCGCGACTGGCCGAAAGAATCCGGGCGACGCCATCGACATGCCCGCTGACGATATGACCGCCCAGTTCGTCCCCGACCCGAAGCGCACGCTCCAGGTTCAGGCGCTGGCCCATCTGCCACCCGGCCGCACCGATATTGGTCTTGGACAGCGTTTCAGCCGAAATATCGACATCGAACCAGTCCTCGCCCTTGGCAATGACCGTCAGGCAGACGCCGTCGCAGGCGATCGATGCGCCCAGATCAACACCGGCCATGTCATAACCGCAGCCGATCCGTGCCCGCATGTCGCCGCGCATCTCGACCGAGCGTACGACGCCAATATCCGTGATGATGCCCGTAAACATTGTTCATCCCCTAGTGTTCGATCCGAACTAGGTCATCGGCGCAGGCCATTCAAGCACCAAGCCCGCCGCTGAACCGTCCGTTAAACACAACTTCAGAAAATTCTGGATCGAACGGGCAAGGCATGCCATGCCAAAGCAAGCGGTTTCTACACGCATGGGTTGTTAAGGGCATCATGTCCGTCCTAGGTTCCTTTCCCTCCGTTCAAACGCCGCGCTCATCGTCGGCGCGTGATCCGCATTTGTCCGCTCCGCCCGTTTTCCTGATGCTGCAGGGCCCGCACGGCCCCTTCTTCGACAGGCTCGGCAGGCTCTTGCGGGCCGCTGGCGCAAAGGTATGGCGCTGCGGTTTCAATGCCGGTGACGAGTTCTTCTGGACAGACAAGCGGCACTTCATCCGCCACGAAGGCTCCGTGAAGGAATGGCCGGACCACCTGCAGCGGATACTGGACCAGAAAGGCATCACGGACATCGTGCTTTACGGAGACGTTCGCGCGATCCATGAAACCGCACGCCGCCAGGCAGCCAGCCGCGGGATCCGCGTCCATGTCTTCGAGGAAGGCTATCTCCGCCCTTACTGGATCAGCTATGAACGTCAGGGCTCCAACGGCAACTCCATCCTGATGCAGATCCCGCTCGCGCAGATGCGCGCCGTGCTGCGCCAGCAGATCAACGAAGTTCGCCGCCCTCCCGCTCATTGGGGCGACATGCGGCACCACAAGTTCTATGGTGCCTTTTATCACTTCCTGATCCTGGTCGCCAACGGCCGCTACCGCGCCTATCGCGGTCACCGTTCCATTTCCGTGGTCCAGGAATTCCGCCTGAACCTGCGCCGCCTGATACTGTCACCACTCTATAACCTGGGTCGCGCGATCCAGTGGCGACGGCTGCGGCTCTCGGGTTGGCCATACAATCTGGTCCTGATGCAGCTGGAACACGATTCAAACTTCCTCGGCCATTCGCCCTTCACCAGGAACGCCCAGTTCATCCGGCTCGCAGTCGAAGCCTTTGCCCGTGCAGCCCCTCGTCACCATCACATGATCTTCAAGGCCCACCCGCTGGAAGACGGCCGTGCTGGCAACCGCGATGCGATTCGCAACGCTGCGCAAGCATATGGAGTCTCTGAACGGGTACATTACATCCGCGGCGGGAAACTGGCTGAAATCATGTCCCATGCCAGGGCGGTCGTCACCGTAAATTCGACCGCTGCGCAACAGGCCTTGTGGCGGGGCATTCCGGTCAAGACACTGGGTCGTGCCATCTATGAAAAGCCGGGTCTGGTGTCGGAACAGTCACTCGACGACTTTCTTGCCGACCCCGAGCCACCGGACCCCCAGGCCTATCGGGTTTTCCGGGATTATCTTTTACAAACAAGCCAGATCCCGGGTGGCTTCTATGCCAGCCATTCGCGTGCGCATGCCTTGCGCCTGGTGGCCGACATGCTTCTGTTGCCCGATGATCCCTACGAGGCTTTGGCTTCAGGACGCAGTCAGACCCGTCAGCAATTGGCGGATCGTGACCGATGACACTGAAGAAGTTGAAAGAATGATGGCTTGTGTGATGCGCACTGGTTAGATTATCCGCAAACTGGCCCGTTGAGGCCGGACCCAAGTAATAGGAGTATTCGAGGTGACAGTTTACACTCGGTCCGCAGCCCCAATCAGGCTGCTTCTGATCGCGTCCTTAAGCCTTTTGGCGGCCTGTGCGCTGCCCCGTTCAGGGCCGAACAAGGCCGAGATCTTCAACGGCGCCGTGGAACGCGGCGGCAACACGCAGGTCATCTATGTCAATGACCATGTCACCCGCGCATCCAGCTTTGCGCCCAGCTACGGCTTCTCCAACAGCTTCCGCAGTGCCGGCCAGGTCGGCGCAGACGAAATTCGTTCGGGCGACGTTCTGGGGCTGTCGATCTGGGAAAACGTCGATGACGGCCTGCTGACGTCGCTCGGCGCCAGCTCGACCGCACTGACGGAAATCCAGGTGGACAGCGAAGGCTTCATTTTCGTGCCCTATGCCGGCCGCGTCCGCGCCGCAGGCAGCACGCCCGACCAGCTGCGCCAAACGATCACCGAACGGTTGTCGGCGCAAACGCCGGACCCCCAGGTGACCGTTCAGCGCGTCGCCGGCGACGGTGCAACCGTTTCCGTCGTGGGCCGCGTCAGCGCCCAAGGCGTTTATCCGATCGAGCGTCCGACCCGCTCGCTCTCGGCCATGCTGGCTCGCGCCGGCGGCGTCTCGATCGCGCCTGAAGTGGCCGTCGTCACCGTGAAGCGTGGCAGCGACAGCGGCCGTGTCTGGCTGACGGACCTGTATTCCAGCCCCAACAACGACATCGCTCTGCGTCCCGGCGACCTCATCGTGGTCGAAGAGGATCAGCGCAGCTTCACCGCCCTTGGCGCCCTCGGCGGCCAGACGCGCGTGCCCTTGGGCAACGAGGTCATCAATGCGGTGGAGGCCATTGCCATGGTCGGGGGTCTCAGCTCCAGCCTCGCCGATCCGACCGGTGTCTTCGTGATGCGTGACGAACCCGAATCCGTCGCCAGCCGCGTGCTGGGCAAGCCGGTCGTCGGTACGCAGCGTTTCGCCTATGTACTGGACCTGACGCGGCCGAACGGGCTGTTCCTGGCCCGCGACTTCATCATCCGCGATGGCGACACCGTCTATGTCACGGAAGCACCGTATGTGCAGTGGCAGAAAACGCTCTCGGCCGTGACCGGCAGCGCGGCGACGGCTGACACGTTGTCGTCGATCGGCAACTGATCTCGGCATGATGCCTGACAATCTGCAAGCCGCCGGGACCCCTCGGCGGCTTTGCATTTTCAACCTCGGCTTTTTGACCCGGCCCCGGATCGCTCGCATCCTGACCTTGGCCGGATACCAACCTGTGCTGGGCCTGCCCCGCCTTGGTGAGCCTGTCGGCATCTGGGGTGCAAGTCCGACCTCATGGCGTGGCAAAGCCATGGCACATCGGCGCGGCTGCCCCCTGATCACGGTCGAAGATGCCTTCCTGCGCTCGATCCTGCCCGGACGGGCGCGGGGCCGGTTGTCGCGCCGCGGCCCTGCCGGCCTCATGATCGACCCTGTGGGCCTGCATTTCGATCCTTCCATTCCCTCCCGCGTCGAGCAGCTGGTAAATGCAGGGGCAACCGATGCCCTGCAGGATCGCGCATCTCTGGCTCTGGCACGGCTCCGCGCAGCTGACCTGTCCAAGTACAATCATCACGATCCCTCAGTTGCGCCGCCGCGGCCCGGCTATATATTGGTCGTTGACCAGACCCAAGGGGATGCGTCGCTGCAGGGCGAAGGCCGCTCCCTGTTTCTGCAGATGCTTCAGGCTGCGCGTGACGAGAACCCGGGGCAGCGCATCGTGATCCGCAGCCATCCCGAAACTTCGGCAGGCCTGCGTCCCGGCCACCTGACCGCAAGCGACCTGAAACAGGGGGAATCCCTCTGCGACGGCCCCGTGTCGCCTTGGCGCCTGGTGGAGGAGGCAGATAGGGTGTATGCCGTCAGTTCCCAACTGGGCTATGAGGCGCTGCTGGCCGGGCACAGCCCGAGGCTCTTTGGCCGTCCCTTTTACGCGGGGTGGGGTCTCAGCCGGGACGAAATCGCCATGCCTGCGGGGCGCCGCGGGCTGGCCTCGCGCGAGGCGCTTTTTGCGGCCAGCCATCTTCTTGCACCGACATGGTATGACCCTTGCAGGGATCAACTTGCCGATTTCGAAACGGCACTGGAGCAGATCGAGGCCGAGGCGCAGGCCTTCCGCCAGGATCGTCACGGTCATCGGGCCTATGGGATGCGCCTATGGAAACGCCGCTTCATCGGACGTGAATTCGGCGATGCCGCGCCTGTCCGGTTTACGGCGAAACCATCGCCGTCAGTCACATTGGCCTGGGCCGGCGCTGCCGAACAGGCGCCGCAGGCAATCAGGGTCGAGGACGGATTTCTCCGTTCGCGCGGGTTGGGTGCGGCACTGACGCCCCCTTTGTCTGTCGTGGCCGACGATCTGGGAATCTATTTTGACCCGGGCGAACCATCGAGACTGGAACGACTGATCCAGTCGGGACCACCCCCAGGGGGCGAGGCACGCGCAGACCAATTGATTGCGATGCTGATCGCTGCACGGCTGACAAAATACAACCTGAACTTGGAAACAGTGCTACCCTTGTCAGATGGGCGCAGACGGATCCTGGTTCCCGGACAGGTCGAGGATGATGCCTCAATCCGCAAAGGTGCGGGACAGGAACGAACGAACCTGGCTTTGCTGGCGCGTGTGCGGCGCGAAAATCCCGATGCACAAATCATCTTCAAACCGCATCCGGATGTGGAGGCCGGTCTGCGCCCTGGTTTGGTTGATCCTGACGAGATGGCTGATCTGGCTGACATCATCACCCGTGACGCGGATGCCGTGACCCTGATCGACAGCGCAGACGAGGTCTGGACCATAACATCAACCTTGGGGTTCGAGGCCATGATCCGGGGCAAGCCAGTGACCGTTCTGGGTGCGCCTTTTTATGCAGGATGGGGCCTGACGCGTGATCTGGGCCCTGTCCCCGAACGTCGGCAGGCCAAGCCCACCCTTGCCGCGTTGGTCCATGCTTGCCTGATCGCCTATCCCCGCTATCGCGACCCTGTAACGGGCCTGCCCTGTCCTGTAGAGCTTGCGGTCAAGCGCCTTTCCCAAGGGCATGTAGGGCAGCCACCTGTCCTGCGACTGCTGGCCAAGGCGCAAGGCGTTCTGGCCAGCCAAGCGTGGCTTTGGCGAGGCTAGACCTTGCGCCAGCGATGGAACAGGTCTGGCCCCACGGGCCGCGTTTCTGCCAAGGCAAACCGCGGCACCTCGGCAAGCCGGGTCCAATCGGTCGCACCCACGAACGCGCGTGCATCGCTGCCCATGGCCAGCCCCGCCGTATAGGCAACAACCTGGTCGACCAGCCCCGCCTGCAGCAGACTGGCGGCCAGCCTGCCGCCCCCTTCGCAGAACAGGCGTGTGAGACCACGCCCCGCCAGATCGGCAAGAATTCGCGCCGGGTCGCCCTCGACCCGCCACAATGCTCCGTGATCCGCGTCCTGCGTTGGCAACGGCGGCAAGGCTTGTCCCGAAACAACAATCCTGACGGGCTGCAACGGCGTATGAACGCCACGGACATTCAATTGTGGCAGGTCCGCGCGCGCCGTGGCGCCACCCACCATAATCGCGTCATGCTGCGCCCGCAGGACATGAACATGGGCACGTGCCGCAGGCCCCGTGATCCAGCGGCTTTCCCCACTGGCCATGGCAATACGCCCGTCAAGGCTGCTGGCCAACTTCAGCGTCACGAAAGGTCGGCCGCGCGTGATGCGGCTGAGGAAACCTGCCTGCAACTCGGCCGCCTCGGCCGCCAGAACGCCTTCGGTCAAGGCCACACCCGCCGCGTGCAGCATGGCATGGCCACGCCCCGCCACCCGCGGATCGGGATCGGTCAAGGCTGTCACGACCCGGACCACGCCGGCATCCACCAGTCCAGACGCACAAGGGGGCGTGCGCCCGTGATGTGCGCAAGGCTCCAGCGTCACATAGGCCGTCGCGCCCTGCGCCATGGGTCCCGCGACATCCAGCGCCATCCGTTCCGCATGGGGCCGCCCACCCGGCTGCGTCCAGCCCCGCCCCACGATACGCCCTTCGCGGACCAAGACGCAGCCCACGGCAGGATTGGGCCAGACATTTCCCAGACCACGCCGCGCCAGGCGCAGGGCATGCGCCATGTGCCGGGCATCATTTGTCGGATCGGCAGTCAATCGTTCGTGGCGCCGGGGCGCAGCTCGGACACGAACTTGTCAAAGTCGTCCGCGTCCTGGAAATTCTTGTAAACGCTGGCAAAGCGGACATAGGCCACGTTGTCGATGCGCGACAGCGCCTCCATAACGATCTCGCCGATGGCTTTCGACGGAATGTCGGTTTCACCGGTGCTTTCCAGACGGCGCACGATGCCGCTGATCATCTGCTCGATGCGCTCGGGCTCGACCGGGCGCTTCTGCATGGCGATCCGGATCGAGCGGGCCATCTTGTCGCGATCGAAATCCTCGCGTTTTCCGTTCGTCTTGACCACCACCAGGTCGCGCAGCTGAACCCGCTCATAGGTCGTGAAGCGCCCCCCGCAGGACGGGCAGAAGCGGCGGCGGCGGATGGCCACATTGTCCTCGGCCGGTCGCGAGTCCTTGACCTGGGTATCCACGTTTCCGCAAAACGGGCAGCGCATCGGGTTGTCCCTTCGATCCGGCGATCCGCAGGCAATATAGGCGGCCTTCCAGAATTTGGGTAGCGCTATCCACAGCCCACAAGATGCAGGGCCCGGAACCTGTGGCGTGAAAGCCGCGTTGGCCGGCAGCATGTCACTAAGCATCATGGGAGCGATCATGGCCAAGACCCTGTTCATCACCGGGGCCTCGTCGGGCATCGGAGCAGCGACCGCCCGTGCAGCGGCCGGGGTCGGCTGGAACGTCGCCTTGTTTTCGCGTTCAGGCGACAAACTGTCGGATGTCGCACGGGAACTCGGTGGCAAGGCGATCGTGGCCGAGGGCGATGCCACTCGGGTGGATGACCTCGAAGCAGCCGTGTCCCAGGCTGCGACCCATTTCGGCGGCATCGACGCTGCCTTTGCCAATGCCGGGCGAGGGCTGTCAAAGCCCGGAACGGAAGCCGGCAATCTGGAGGACATCCGGGGCATGATCGACCTGAACGTCATGGGCGTCATCCTGACAGCCCGGGCTGTTCTACCCGAACTTAGGAAGACCAAGGGAACCCTTGTCCTGACAGGATCGGCTGCGGGCCGGCGTCATATTTCCGGTTCGATCTATGGCGCGACCAAGTGGTTCGTGCACGGCTATGCCGGCAATATGGCCGAAGAGATGCGCGAATGGGGCGGGCGCTGTTCCGTGGTCGCCCCCGGCATGGTCGACACGGCCTTCTTTGACGAAGGGGCACCCGACAAGCTGCAGCCCGAGGATGTCGCGCAGGCTGTTCTTCACATGATCAGTGCGCCCGAAAGGGCTGCCATCCGCGAAATCTACCTGATGCCTCAGGCTTGATGCGGCTGGAACATAACCGCGACCTGCCGCTGATGCGGCGCGCGACGGTGCTCGACCAGATAGATACCCTGCCACCGGCCCAGCATCATCTGCCCTGCCGATACCGGGATCTGCAGACTGACCGGCAGGATCGAGGCCTTCAGATGCGCAGGCATGTCGTCCGGCCCCTCGTAACGGTGGGTGATCCAGCGCATTGACGAGTGGTCTGCCGCGGGTGCCAGTCGGTCCAGCCAGTTCAACAGGTCGGTTTGCACTTCGGGATCGGCATTTTCCTGGATCAGCAGCGACGCCGAGGTGTGCCGGATCATCAGCGTCAGCAGCCCATCCGCCGCACCCGCATCCTTCAGCCATGCGGCCAGTTGCTCCGTGATCTCATAACAGGCAGCCCCGTTGGTCGGAATGGTCAGCAGGTGGATCATTCCGCAGCCTCCGGCCCGCGCAGGATCTGGGTATTGTCCCTTGGATCACCCGGGTCATCGGCGCGGTCGTGGTCCAGTTCGATCTGCTTGCTGGCACGCGCGCCCAGCCCGCGCAGCAATTCGACCTGTCGGATGACATTGCCAGAACCGCGCGTCAGACGGTCCATGGCCAGCCCGTGCGCGCGGCTGGCCTGATCCAGTGCGCGTCCGACCCCCTCCATCGCGTCGACGAAACCGGCAACCTTGTCGTACAGTTGCCCGGCGCGGCGCGCGATCTCCATGGCATTGCTTTCCCGGCGCTCCACCGCCCAGATATGTTCGACCGTGCGCAGCGTCAGCATCAGGGTGGTCGGCGTCGTCAGCCCCACGCGACGCTCCATCGCAAAGGCCGCCAGCGTCGGATCGGCCCGCAGCGCGTCCGAGAACGCGCCTTCGATGGGGATGAACATCAGGACGTAATCCACCGAAGCATCGTCCATCCGGTGATAGCCCTTGCCCGAAAGGGTACTGATATGGGTGCGAAGCGCGGCCACATGGCGCCGCAGAGCGGCCTGCGCCTCGGCAGGATCTTCGGAACTGACCGACAACTCGTAATCGTTCAGCGACACCTTGCTGTCGATCACCATGACCTTGCCGCGAGGCATCGTCACCACGACATCAGGACGCCACAGCTTGCCTTCTTCGTCGCGCCAGCTAGCCTGCAGGTCGTAATGCGTGCCGACCAGAAGACCCGAAGCCTCCAGAATCCGCTCCAGCACCATCTCGCCCCAGGCGCCTTGCCTCTGCTTGTCACCCTTCAGGGCGCGCGTCAGGTTCACTGCCTCGCGCGAGATTTGTTCGGACCTGTTGTGGAGCGTCAGGATCTGTTCTCGCAGGCGGGCGGATTCCTCGTCCAGGATCTTGTTTCGGGTTTGCAACTCGGTCTGAAAGCGGCTGACCTGATCGCGAAACGGACCCAGCAGCGACGCCAAGTTTTCCTGGTGCACCTGCTGCAGATCGGCCTGCTGCACGCGCAGGGTTTCTGCCGAAAGCAGTTTGAACTGGTTGGTCATCTCGACCCGCAGTTCGCGCAATGTCTTGATCTCTCGGGCATTGGACTCGGCGTCCTTGGCCGCCCGCAGCCGCGCCTCGGCCAGCTGTGTCTCAAGGGCGCCTGCCTGCTGACGTGCCCGATGCAGGGCATCGGTCAGCCCGTCGCGTTCTTCCATCAGGTCGGCCAGCCGCCCCGATTGCGCCTCAAACCGCGCGTGATGATGGCCCAGAGTCAGCTCCCGCTCGTGCAGCTCCGTTCGGGCATTGTCCCTGGTCCGCACCAGTTCGCCCTGCAGCCGCGCCAGTTCCTCCTGCACCGCCTCGACATGGGTCCGCCACCGTTTTCCCGACAGCATCATGATCAGCAGCAGGACGAAGCAGAGCATTACCAGTCCCACCGCGATCAGCGGCAGGCCAGCCAAGCCTGACGATAAGGTTCCTGAACCCGCGCTTTCGACCTCGAACATGACACTGACGCCTTTTTGTTTGCGTCAGTGTTCACATTTCGTGCTGCTTACGCAAGGCCGAGGACCATCAGGCGGCGATCGACATCAGGAACGCGGTGATCCCCTTGGCATAATCTTCACTCTGCACGGTCGATCTGTCCGAGCTTGCAAACCAGTCCAGCAGCGATGCCCGATCCCGGTCCGAAAAACGCATCCGCCAGTCCTGAAAGCGGCGATGGTTCAGCGGCCCTTGTGCCAGAACAGTCACAGCCTGATGACGATCATCGCGAAGAATGGAGTCCACCACAGCCCTCAACCCCGAGACCGGCCCCTCCAGCCATTGAAAGAAAAGCCCGTCCTCGTGGTGAAGGCAACCTGTGAGACCCAGGGACTGGTTTCGGCCCCGGGCGGCACGCAGGATGTCCTGCATGCCGCCTGATGTCAGATCCGGATGGGCGGTGCTGCGATACAGAAAGAATCCCAGCCCCGTGATATTTGTCAGATCACTGGTCAAGGAACGAACGCAGCTTTCGGCTTCGCGACGGGTGCTTCAGCTTGCGCAGCGCCTTGGCCTCGATCTGGCGAATGCGTTCCCGCGTGACACTGAACTGCTGGCCAACCTCTTCCAGTGTGTGGTCGGTGTTCATGCCGATGCCGAAACGCATCCGCAGAACCCGCTCCTCGCGCGGGGTCAGGCTGGCCAGGACACGAGTCGTGGTCTCCTTGAGATTCTCCTGGATCGCGCTGTCCAGCGGCAGGACAGCGTTCTTGTCCTCGATGAAGTCCCCAAGCTGGCTGTCTTCCTCGTCGCCGATCGGGGTCTCGAGGCTGATCGGCTCCTTGGCGATCTTCATCACCTTGCGGACCTTTTCCAGCGGCATCTGCAGCTTTTCGGCCAGTTCCTCGGGCGTCGGCTCGCGGCCGATCTCGTGCAGCATCTGGCGTCCGGTACGGACCAGCTTGTTGATCGTCTCGATCATGTGAACTGGAATGCGGATGGTCCGGGCCTGGTCCGCGATCGACCGCGTGATCGCCTGACGAATCCACCAGGTTGCATAGGTCGAAAACTTGTAGCCGCGCCGATATTCGAACTTGTCCACGGCCTTCATCAGGCCAATGTTGCCTTCCTGGATCAGGTCCAGGAACTGCAGGCCACGATTCGTGTATTTCTTGGCAATCGAAATCACCAAGCGCAGGTTGGCCTCGACCATTTCCTTCTTGGCTTGGCGGGCTTCCTTTTCGCCACGCTGAACCTGGCTGACGATGCGGCGGAATTCCTCGATGTCCACGCCGACATACTGGCCGACTTCGGCCATGTCGACGCGCAGCTTTTCCACCTGATCGCGCGACCGGTCGAACAATGCCTGCCAGCCGCGACCGGCCTGTGCGGACATCCGGTCCACCCAGGTTGGGTCCAGTTCCGATCCACGATAAGCGTCAATGAATTCGCGACGGTTGATTCGCGCCGCATCGGCCAGCTTGACCATGCCGCTGTCGATGGTGACGATCCGCCGGTTGATGCCGTAAAGCTGGTCGACAAGCGCCTCGATCCGGCCATTGTTCAGGTGCAGCGAGTTCACCAGAACCACGATCTCCGAACGCAGGGTCTGATAGTCGCTTTCTGCGGTCGCCGAAAAGCTGTTGTCCTCGTTCAACGTGGCGGACATGCGCTGGTCCTGCATATCGGCCAGCCGCTCATAGTAATTGGCAATCGCTTCCAGCGTTTCCAGCACCTTGGGTTTGAGGCTGGCCTCCATGGCGGCCAGGGACAGGTTGGCGCCTTCGTCCTCGTCCTCGTCGTCATCGGTGCGCAAGGGGTTGCCGTCGGCGTCGAACTCCTCGCGCTTGGGTGCTGCAGAATCGGTTTCGCCCTCGACAGTCAGTTCCTCTTCGTCACCCTCTTCGCCGTCAAGGGACTGGCCAAAGGTGGTTTCGAGATCGATGACGTCGCGCAGAAGGATCTCTTCCTCCAGCAGCTCTTCGCGCCAGAGGGTAATGGCCTTGAAGGTCAGCGGGCTTTCGCAAAGCCCCGCAATCATCGTGTTGCGGCCGGCCTCGATACGCTTGGCGATGGCAATCTCGCCTTCGCGGGACAAAAGCTCGACCGAGCCCATCTCGCGCAGGTACATCCGCACCGGATCATCGGTCCGGTCCAGCTTCTCGGTCTCGGTGGCGGCAACAGCCAGCTCGCGGGATCCGGTGTCGGTGGTCACGACCGCCCCACCTTCACTTTCTTCGGCCCCGTCCTCGTCTTCGATGACGTTGATGCCCATTTCGGACAGCATGGACATCACGTCCTCAATCTGCTCGCTGCTGACCTGCTCGGGCGGCAGGACGGAGTTCAGCTGATCATAGGTGATGTAGCCGCGCTCGCGCGCCTCGGCGATCATCTTCTTGACCGCAGCCTGGCTCATGTCCAGCGAATGGGCGTTGTCGTCCTTGTCGGTCTTGTCGTGGTCGTCGTCCTTGGCGGCCATCCAGGGGCTCCTTCTCGGGGCGGTCTTGAGCAGGCGATTCGCGGCAGATGACGAATCGACGCAAGTTCCATCGTTTCTAGCGCGCTTCCCGGCCGAATCAAAGGCCATGCGCTGTAATGATTCGCAACCGTTCCCGGTGGCGATTCGTAGTCACCCTGCTGGCGGCTTGCGCCAGATCTGGCCGCTGAGCCAGTCCGACAGTTGCGCCGACAAGGCATCACGATCCTCGTTCAGGTCGCTTGTCGCCTCCATCTCCGGCTTTTCCGCCCGATGACGCGCACGGGCGATCTGGCTGATACGCCAAGTCAGGCCTTCATCGGCCTCCCCCTGGATCTCGGATTCAGCACGAGCCAGTTCGTCACTGGCTGCACGCGTGGCCTCCAGACGGTCCAGAAGGTTACCCAGGATAGCGGCGGCGGCCTCGTCCTCCTGTTGTTCGATGACGGTTGGGGTCAGGCCCAGATGGGCGTCACGCCGCAGGGTTTCAAGGCCTCGCCTGCCCGCCGCACTGTCGGCCTGCGTCAGCAGGTCGTGAAGCAGCGCTGCCCGATCCATGTCTTGCGGCATCAGTTTTTCCAGCCGTGCCTCGGCCTGCGCGACCATCGCGGGACGCAGCGCACAGATCAGGAGCGCCGCTCCTTCCAGCAGGTCGGCACCCTGCGTCGGAACCTGCAGGTTCAGCGGCGCAACGGGCCCGCGCGGGGCCGTCGAGGCACCTCCGCGCCAAGCCGGACTGCGCCCGCCCGTCCCCCCGCCGCGCGCGCCCTGTCCGGCCTGCCGCGGACGGCTGGCAGGCCCAAACAGCTCCCAGCGCTTGCGGCGGATTTCCTCGCTGTAATGACTGCGGGTCAGTTCGTCGGGGATGCGGCCCACGGCCTCTTGCAGGCGGCGATCCAGCGCGGCCTTGCGTTCCGGACTGTCAAAGACCTGTCCATCGGTTTCACGCGCCCACAGCAGGTCCAGAAGCGGACGCGCCTGGTCCAGCAGCGCCCCCATGGCACCGGGGCCAGAAACCTTGATCAGGTCATCCGGGTCCTGCCCCGCCGGCAGCACGACAAACCGCAGCGCCTGCCCGGGCCCCGTCAAGGGCAAGGCCAGATCGATCAAGCGCTGTGCGGCACGCTGACCCGCGGCATCGCCGTCAAGTGCGATGACCGGTTCCGGCGACACGCGCCACATCAGGCGCAACTGTTCCTCGGTGATGGCGGTGCCCAAGGGGGCCACGGCGCCCTCGAAACCCGCACGGGCCAAGGCAATCACATCCATGTAGCCTTCGGCCACGATCAGGCGCTGCCCTTTGGATACCGCGCCGCGTGCGGGCCCCAGGTTGTAGAGATTGCGCC
>NZ_JBKGUN010000142.1:0-8506 GCF_046462195.1 Paracoccus sp. (in: a-proteobacteria)
TGACCGGCGTGCAGATCATGGTCGTGGACGAGGCCGACCGCATGCTGGACATGGGCTTCATCCCCGATATCGAGCGCATCTTCCAACTGACCCCCTTCACGCGCCAGACCCTGTTCTTCAGCGCAACGATGGCCCCCGAGATCGAGCGCATCACCAACACCTTCCTGCACGCGCCCGAACGTGTCGAGGTTGCCCGTCAGGCCACCGCCAGCGAGACGATCACGCAGCGCCTGATCGAACTGGCCCCCACCCGCCGCGACCTGGCCGCCAAGCAGAAGCGCGACCTGCTGCGCGCGCTGATCGATGCCGAGGGCGAGGGGCTGACCAACGCCATCATCTTCTGCAACCGCAAGACGGACGTGGACATCCTGTCCAAGTCGCTGGCCAAGCACGGATATGACGCCGCCCCCATCCATGGCGACCTGGACCAGAGCCAGCGGACCCGCACGCTGGAATCCTTCCGCGACGGCAAGCTGCGCCTGCTGATTGCCTCGGACGTGGCGGCGCGTGGCCTCGACATCCCGGCCGTCAGCCATGTCTTCAACTATGACCTGCCCAGCCACGCTGAGGATTACGTCCACCGCATCGGCCGGACCGGTCGCGCGGGCCGTCTTGGCACGGCCGTCAGCATCGCGACCCCTTCGGACGAGAAGTACCTGACCGCCATCGAGGCACTGCTGAAGAAGTCCCTGCCCCGGGTCGAGATGCCGGAAGGCTTTACCCTTTCGGCCGGTGCGCCCGCCCCGCGTGAACGCGAGCGTGAGGATCGCAAGGGTGGCACGCGTGAGCGTCGCCGCAGCCGTCGTCGCGATGATGACCAGCCCGTCGAGGCGCCCGTTGTCGAGGCGCAGACCGAAGTCCGTCCCGAGCCGCGGCCCGAGCCCCGTCCGGAACCCCGTGCCGAGCCCGCCCGCAAGGAGGAACCGCGACGCGAGGATCGCCGCGAAGGGCGGAACGAGGGTCGCAACGATGGGCGCCGTGACGGACGTCGCGGTTCGCATCAGGAGGGACGCGGCCAGCCTGTGATGGGCATGGGCGATCATGTGCCCCAATTCATGCTGGTCGAACTGCGTGGCCTGGTGTCGGCCGATGCTCCCGAAGCGCCGGAACAGCGCGAACGCCAGCCCGTTCCTGCGGAAGTGGCCGAAGCGCCGGCCAAGTCCTCGCGCCGCTCGCGTGGCCGCCGCAAGCCTGAACCCGCAGTCGAGGCACCGGCCGTCACGCCCGAGGCTCAGGCTGCACCTGCAGCAGCGGAGGCCGATATCGCGCCCCCGCCCGCTGTGACGACCGAACAGCCCGAGCCGCAGGCAGAGACGGTCGAGATCCCGCAGGTTGCAGCGGAACCTGCAGAAGTACTGTCCAAGCCCAAGCGGACCCGCAGCCGCAAGAAGCCAGATGCGGCAGACGGGCCGGAAACAGCCCCGACCGAGGAGGCGCCCAAGCCCAAGCGCACGCGCAGCCGGAAAGCTGCGGCCGAGGCAGAGCCTGCCGCTGTCGCAACGGAGGACGCGGCACCAGTCAAGCCCAAGCGCACGCGCAGCCGGAAAACCGCAGCCGAAGCGGAAGCCGCACCGACCGGGACCGAAGGCGACGCGCCAGCGAAACCCAAGAGGGCGCGCCGCAAGAAGGCCGATCCTGCCCCTGAGGCAAGCGAGCAGCCCAAGGACGCTGACGCCGAGGCATAATGAGCCCACGCCGTTCCAGCCTGCGCCCGCCGCGATTGGCCCGCAGGGGCCGTCCGCCCCTGCGAAAACTGCTGGCAGATTTTCTGCTGGGGCTGGTGGCCGCCCTTGGACTGGCACCCTTCGGTGTCTGGGCGGCCACTCCCCTGGCGCTGGCGGCGCTGATATGGCGCATGGCACGCGCGCGACCCGCTGCGGTCTTCTGGCACGCGCTGGCTGCCGGTTTCGGCTGGTTCGCGCTGGCTCTGCTCTGGATCACCGAACCGTTCCTCGTGGACATTGCCCGACACGGTTGGATGGCGCCATTCGCCCTGCTGCTGATGGCAATGGGCGGCGCGCTGTTCTGGGCGGTACCTAGTTGGATGGCCGCCCGTCTTGCGCCGCACTGGCGTGCGCAGGCGGTGGCCATTCCAGTGGCGCTGGTCCTGTCGGACTGGCTGAGAGGCTGGATCTTCACCGGCTTTCCCTGGGCCCTGATCGGTCACGTCTGGATCGGAACGCCGGTAGGCCAGCTGGCCGCCTGGACCGGGGCCTTGGGCCTTGGGGCGCTGACCATGGCCATGGCGGCGCTGCCGGTGCTGATCTGGCGCCCGCGCCTGCCACGTGGCGCAGGGCTGCTGCCGGGCGCTGCGGTTGCGCTGTTGCTTCTGGGCACCAGCTGGGCAACGGGACTGGCGCGCCTGGCCCAACCTGCTCCTGCCGATACGGATGTGATGCTGCGCCTTGTCCAGCCGAACGCGGCCCAGCATCTGAAATGGGACCCGGAATGGTCCCAGGTCTTCTTTACACGCCTTCTGGACCTGTCTGCCAAGCCAGGCCGCCGCGATCTGGTGATCTGGCCGGAAACGGCTGTAAACTTCCTGCTGGAGGACGCGACCGGCCTGCTTCCGGCCATGTCGCAGGCGGCAGGCGCCCCGCTAGTCATGGGCATTCAGCGGCGCGAGGGCAGCCGTTATTACAACAGCCTCGCGACCGTCGCCCCCGGAGGCGTGGTCGAACAGGTTTACGACAAGTTCCACCTGGTGCCGTTCGGGGAGTACATTCCTTGGGGGGATGCACTGGCCCGGATAGGGGTCACGGCCTTCGCCGCACAGCAGGGGAACGGTTATTCCGCGGGTCCCGGGCCCGCCTTGATGTCGGCGGGCACGGGTCCGGCCTTTCAGCCGCTGATCTGTTATGAGGCGATCTTTCCCCAGCACCTGCGCGGGCTGGAACAGCGGCCGGGATGGTTGCTGCAGGCCACGAACGATGCGTGGTTCGGACGCATTTCAGGGCCTTATCAGCATCTGGCACAGGCCCGCCTGCGCGCCATCGAGACCGGCCTGCCGCTGGTGCGTGCCGCCAACACAGGCGTCAGCGCCGTGATCGATGGCAAGGGCCGCATCCTGCACAGCCTGCGCTTGAACGAGGCCGGCAAGATCGACGCCCTCCTTCCGGGTGCGCTGCCCCCGACGCTCTGGAGCCGCTTTGGCAACACGCCGATGCTGATCCTGCTGGGCGTGGTCCTGCTGGCTGCGCTTCGTCCGCGCCGCCGCGCATGACCTTCATCCTGCCGTAAGAGTCGATGGGGCGCCCGCCCCATCGCCTCAATCGCGGATAAAGCGGCTGTCCTTGATCTGGTCCCAGGCCCAGACCACCTCGGACAGGCGGTCCTCGTCGGACCGGTCGCCGCCGTTCATGTCGGGATGCAGGTCCTTGACAAGGGACTTGTACTGCTTGCGAATCTCGGCGCGGGTCCAGTTGTCCTTGGCCTCGAGGATGTCCAGCGCGCGCCGTTCGGTCGGCGGCAGCTTGCGGGTGCTGGTCTGCGCGCGCGCCTCGGGCGCGGTGCCGTTGGCGCCCAGGATTTCCAACGGGTCGCTGACCCCATGGCGGGCCCACTTGTCCTCTTGCGCGGCGCGGCCGAACGGCTTTGTCGGACGTTCCCACACGGTCGCATTGTCGATGAACTGCTGGAACTCTTCTTCGGACTGGCCCTGGAAGTAGTTCCAGTTCGCGTTGTAGTCGCGCACGTGTTCTTTGCAGAACCAGAAGTAATCATCCAGATTGCGGGGATTCTTGGGGGCCCGGTACTGGCCGGGCTCGTTACAGCCCTCGCGTTCGCAGACCCGGGTGGAGGTCTCGAAGGCGCCGGACATTCCGCGCCGGCCCTTGGACTTGCGCTTCTTGTCCTTGGCGGCGGAAATGTCGAAACCGAACGGGTCGTTCTTGCTCATTTGGGGGCACCTTTGCGACTCGGAGGCGGCAGTTTAGGCTATTTGGCGGCACATGAAAGACCTTGACGGAAGGATATCCCGATGATTGCAGACCAGATGACGCAGCGCTTGGCGCAGCTGCACCCGACCTTGCTGGAGATCCTGGACGAAAGCGAAGGCCATCGCGGCCATTCCGGGTTTCGCGAAGGCGGTGAAAGCCATTTCCGCATCCGCATGGCCAGCCCGGCCTTTACCGGCCTGACCCGGCTGCAACGACACCGGCTGGTGCACGACACCTTGGGCGACATCATGCCGCGCATCCATGCCCTCGCGCTCGAGTTGAACGAAAGCTGAGCCGTTAGCGCCCTCAGGCTTGCTGCACCGGCTGCCCGTCCCTAGAACTCCCGTGAACCCGGAGGAGAGAGGGACGAAGGACATGACCGCACCGAGGGATTTCAATGACCGGATGCTGTCCTTGGGCCTCGCCCGGGTCAGCGAGGCGGCGGCCCATGCCTCGGCCCGCCTCATCGGCCGCGGCGATGAGCGCGCGGCCGACCAAGCCGCCGTGCACGCGATGCGCGACCAGCTGAACATGTTGGACATCAAGGGCGTCGTCGTCATCGGCGAGGGCGAGCGCGACGAAGCGCCCATGCTGTTCATCGGGGAGGAGGTGGGCACCGGCCAGGGACCCGAGGTCGACATCGCGCTGGATCCGCTGGAGGGGACGACCCTGACCGCCAAGGACATGCCCAATGCGCTGACCGTGATCGCCATGGCCCCCCGCGGCACCCTGCTGCACGCGCCCGACGTGTACATGGAAAAACTGGCCATCGGTCCGGGCTATCCCAAGGACATCGTCAGCCTCGGGATGGCCCCGGCCGAACGTGTTCGCGCCCTGGCCCGCGCGCGGGGCGTTTCTGACAGCGACATCACCGTCTGCATCCTGGAGCGCCCACGCCACGAGGATCTGATCGCCGAGATCCGCCAAACGGGCGCGGCGATCCGCCTGATCACGGATGGCGACGTGGCCGGCGTGATCCACACGGCAGAGGCCGAACTGACCGGCATCGACATGTACATGGGCAGCGGCGGCGCACCCGAGGGCGTTCTGGCCGCGGGGGCGCTGAAGTGCATGGGCGGGCAGATGTGGGGAAAGCTGCTGTTCCGCAACGAGGACGAGAAGGGCCGCGCCCGCAAGGCCGGGATCACGGATCTGGACCGCATCTATGCGCGCGATGATCTGGTGACGGCGGACGTGATCTTTGCGGCGACGGGCGTGACCGATGGCTCCATCCTGGCAGGTGTCAAGCGTGAGCCGGGTTACCTTACGACCGAAACGATCCTGATGCGGTCCAAGACCGGATCGGTGCGCCGGATGATCTATCGCAATCCGATCAAGTAGGGTAAGGGAGGCGCCGAGGGGCCGTATCCCCCACCTGCAATCAAAGACGAGGCAACGTGGCGTTTCTGGGAATCGACAGCTCGCTGACCGGGCGGCGCTGGATCGGCCCCGAGGCTGACATGGAACGGCGGGCCGAAGGATTGGCCCAGCAGGCCGCCTTGCCCCTGCCCGTGGCGCGTGTCCTGGCCGAAAGGGCGGTCGAGCCGCAGGATGTGCCGGGTTTTCTGGCCCCCAGACTGCGCGACCTGCTGCCCGATCCGCTCTGCCTGCGCGACATGGCCCTCGCGGCCGAACGCCTGGTCGAGGCAGCCGTGTCAGGCCAGCGCATTGCGATCTTTGCGGATTACGACGTCGATGGTGGGTCGTCCGCGGCGCTGCTGCTGGATTGGCTGCACCGGCAGGACCGGCAGGCGACGCTCTATATTCCGGACCGCATCGACGAAGGTTATGGCCCCAACGTTCCCGCCATGACGGCCCTTGCCAGCCGGCATGACCTGATCGTCTGCGTGGATTGCGGAACCCTGAGCCACGATGCCTTGGCCGCCGCCTCCGGTTGCGACGTCATCGTGCTGGACCACCACCTTGGCGGCGAAACCCTGCCCCCTGCGCTGGCGGTGGTGAATCCCAACCGCATCGACGAGGATGGCACCTTGGGGCATCTTTGCGCTGCCGGGGTCGTGTTCCTGACGCTTGTGCAGGCGGGGCGCGTCCTGCGCACAAGGGGACTGCCCGAGCCGGACCTCATGTCGATGCTGGATCTGGTCGCGCTGGCAACCGTGGCCGATGTGGCGCCACTGGTCGGGGTGAACCGTGCCTTTGTCCGGCAGGGGCTGGCCATCATGGCCCGGCGGCAGCGTCACGGGCTGGTGGCCCTGTCCGACATCGCCCGGCTGGACGGGCCACCGGCGGCCTTTCATCTGGGCTTTCTGCTGGGACCGCGCATCAACGCCGGCGGGCGCGTCGGCCGCGCCGATCTGGGGGCACTGTGCCTGTCATGCCGCGACCCTCAGGATGCCGCCCGCCTGGCGCAGCAACTGGACGACCTGAACCGCGACCGCCGCCAGATCGAGGCTGCCGTGCGGGCCGAGGCACTGGCGCAGGTCGAGGCGCGCGGTGACGGACGTTTGTCCTGGGCGGCAGGTCCCGGCTGGCATCCCGGTGTCGTCGGCATCGTCGCCGCGCGGGTGAAGGAGGCAACGGACCTCCCCTCGGTCGTGATCGGCGTCGAGGGAGGCATCGGCAAGGGCAGCGCGCGATCGGTGCCTGGCGTCGATTTGGGCCGCGCGATCCAGCGGCTGGCGCGCGAGGGCCTCTTGGTCAAGGGCGGCGGGCACGAGATGGCGGCGGGCCTGACAGTGGCCCAGGACATGATCGTCCCTGCGATGGAGCGTCTGGCCGATCTGATCGCAGGCGATCTGGCGGGACGGACAGGCGCGGGCGACCTGCGCATCTCGGGCCTTCTGGAGCCTTCGGGCGCCACGCCGCAGGTTTATCGCATGTTGGAGGATGCCGGCCCCTTTGGTCAGGCCGCCCCTGCCCCGCGCTTTGCCTTTGCGGACCAGCTGATCGACAGCGCGGCCACCATGGGGGACCGGCACCTGCGCCTGCAGTTCCGCAGCCCCGGTGCCCCTGCACTGGAGGCCGTGGCGTGGGGGGCGATGGACGGGCCGCTTGGTCCGGCCCTGATCGGCGCCAAGGGCCGGCGCTTTCATCTGGCGGGCAAGCTGGAGCTGTCCACCTGGGGCGGGCGCGAGCGCCTGCGCCTGCGGCTTGACGATGCGGCCCCGGTCTGAGGCAACCCGCGCCCGATCAAAGGGTTGTTCTGTTCAACGGCCGATCGCGCCGCTAACCTTCGCAGAACGACGCCAAAGGACACAACGATGAAACTGACCTGGCTTGGCCATTCGGGCTTCCGGCTCGAAATCGAGGATGCCGTCATCCTCATCGACCCGTGGATGACCGGCAATCCCGCTTTTCCCGAGGGCGCGCGCGACGAAGCGGTTCAGGGCGCAACCCATATCCTGCTGACCCATGGCCACGGCGATCACAGCGGTGACACGCTGACACTGGCGAAAGAGCTGAAAATTCCCGTTGTCGGCATCTATGACCTGATGAGCCATTGGGAAAACACCGAAAGCATCAAGACCATCGGCTATAACAAGGGCGGCACGGTGGATCTCGGCGGCGCCAAGGTGACGATGGTCAATGCCAGCCATTCCAGTTCGATCCCCGGCACGGATGGGCCGCTTTATGCAGGCCACGAGGCGGGATACATGATCGCGGGGGATGGCCATGTTCTTTATGTTTCAGGTGATACGGACATCATGGCCGACATGGACTGGATGGGGGACCTGCACAAACCCGACATCGGCATTCTCAGCGCCGGCGGTCACTTCACCATGGACATGACGCGCGCGGCCTATGCCGCCAGGCGGTATTTCGACTTCAAGATCGTGATCCCCTGCCACTACAAGACATTTCCCGCGCTGGAACAGGACGCGGCGGCCCTGATCGAAGGACTGCCGGGCGTGCGCGTGATCGAACCCGACGTCATGAAGGCGATCGAGCTGTGAGTTTCCAGAGTTTCGACGACCCGGCCGGTGGCGGCAATCACGCAGCCCGTCTGGACGCCCTGCGCGGCGTGATGCGTGACGCGCAGCTGGTGGCTGTCATCGTGCCCCGTGCCGACGTTCATCAGGGCGAATATGTGGCCGATGCGGATGCGCGGCTGGCTTGGCTGACCGGGTTCACCGGCAGCGCCGGCTTTGCCATCGCAACGCTGGATCGTGCCGGCGTCTTCATCGATGGCCGCTACCGGGTTCAGGTGCGCGGCCAGATCGACCTGCGCCACTTCACCCCTGTCCCCTGGCCCGAAACGCGCCCCTCCGACTGGCTGCGCGAAGCCTTGCCCCAAGGGGGACGCGTGGGTTTCGACCCGTGGCTGCACACGCGGCGCGAGATCGAGACCATGGAGGCCGCGCTGGAGGGCAGCGGTCTGGCACTGGTCGCGCTGGACAGCAACCCTGTCGATGCGGTCTGGCCGGACCGTCCGGCCCCGCCCATGGGTGCCGCCCGCATTCATGATGAGACGTTGGCCGGCGAAACGTCGGCCCAGAAGCGCGCCCGCCTGGCGGCGGAACTGAAGGCAGCAGGTCAGGCGGCGGCCCTGCTGACCCTGCCCGACTCGATCTCCTGGCTTCTGAACATCCGGGGCAGCGATCTGCCCA
>NZ_JBKGUN010000143.1:0-18983 GCF_046462195.1 Paracoccus sp. (in: a-proteobacteria)
GTGAGCACCACGATCGCAAAGGCCTGCTGCATGAAGGGCAGGGTGAAGGGCGCCAGAAGCGTCTCCATCAAGCCGGCTCCACCGCCCCGAGCCGGCGGCGCCGCCGGGCGGCCAGCAGGCCGTGCCTGGGCGCAAGCAGCAAGGCCAGCAGGAAGACGGCGGTCTGCAAGACCACGATCACCCCGCCGGTCGCGCCGTCGAGGAAGTAGCTGAGATACGCGCCCACGAGGCTGCAGCCGGCGCCGACCACCACGCTGATGGCGATGAGCCTGGGGAAGCGGTCGGTCAGGAGGTAGGCGGTGGCCCCCGGCGTGATCACCATGGCGATGACCAGAAAGGCGCCCACGGTCTGCAGCGCGGCCACCGTGCAGGCGCTCAGCAGGGTGAAGAACAGCACCTTGAGCAGGGGCGGGTTGAGCCCCACCGAACGCGCATGGTTCTCGTCGAAGAAGACCACCAGCAGGTCCTTCCACTTCGCCAGGAGAACGGTGAGAGACACGCCCGCGATGACGATCAGCTGCAAGGTGTCGGCGGCGGTGATGGCCAGGATATTCCCGAGTACGATCGTCTGGACGTCGACCGCCGTGGGGGACAGCGAGACCATGAACAGCCCCAGGCCGAAGAAGCCGCTGAAGATCATGCCGATGATGGCGTCCTCCTTCAGCTTGGTGCGCTGATTGAGGAACAGCATGGCGCCCGCGGCCAGCCCGCCGGACAGAAAGGCTCCGAGCGAGAAGGGCAGGCCCAGCATGTAGGCCCCAGCCACGCCGGGCACGATCGCGTGGGACAGGGCGTCGCCGATCAGCGACCACCCCTTCAGCATCAGATAGGCGGACAGAAAGGCGCAAACCCCGCCGACCAGCGCCGAAACCCAAATGGCCGTCGCCATGTAGCCATAGGTGAAGGGGGTCAGCAGCAACTCCCACATCAGGCAGACCGTGCGGAGGCCCGCACCTCCCCGGGATGTCTCATGATGCGCCCCCCTTGCGGTGGCGGTCGTCATAAAAGACCAGCGGCCGTTCGTCGTCGGTGAAGACATCGACATTGCGGCGGTCGGCGTCGTCATGCAGGTCGGCACCGCCCAGCATGAAATGGCGCAACACCCCGCCGAAGGCCAGCCGCAGGTTGTCGGGGGTAAAGGTCGTTTCCGTCGGGCCCGAGGCCAGCACCGTGCCCTTCACCAGCACCACCCGGTCGCAGTATTCTGGGACCGAACCCAAGTCGTGGGTCGAGACCAGCATGACCCGCCCCTCGTCCCGCATCTGGCGCAAAAGGGCGATGATGGTTTCCTCGGTCTGGACATCGACGCCGGTGAAGGGCTCGTCCAGCAGGATCACCTGCGCCTCCTGCGCCAGGGCACGTGCCAGGAAGACGCGCTTTTTCTGGCCGCCGGACAGTTCCCCGATCTGGCGGTGGCGGAAATCGGTCAGGCCGACGCGTGACAGCGCGTCCGTCACCGCCTGCCGGTCCGCCGCGCGGGGGCGGCGCAGAAAGCCCATATGGCCATATCGGCCCATCATCACCACGTCCTGAACCAGAACGGGGAAGGTCCAGTCCACTTCCTCGGCCTGGGGAACATAGGCCACGAGGTTCCGCGACAGCGCCTGCGCGACCGGCAGGCCCAGGATGCGGACCTGGCCCGCGCTGTGCGGCAGCAGGTCCATCAGCGCCTTGAACAGGGTCGATTTGCCTGCGCCGTTGACGCCCACCAGCGCCGTGACCGAACCCTTGGGCACGGTGAAGCTGGCATCGGACAGGGCCCGATGCCCGTTGCGATAAGCGACGTTGAGGTTGCGGACATCGATGCCCGTGGCGGATGGATCACTCATCGGCAAGCTGCGCCACGATGGTTTCGGACGTCACGCGCAGCAGGTCCAGATAGGTCGGCACGGGGCCGTCCTGGTCCGAAAGGCTGTCGACATACAGCACGCCCCCATAGGTGGCGCCGGTTTCCGAGGCGATGCGGCGGGCGGGGCGGTCCGACACGGTGCTTTCCGAAAAGATCACGGGTGCATTGACGCGGCGCATCTCGTCGATCAGGCGGCGCACCTGCTGGGGCGTGCCTTGACCGTCCGAATTGATGGGCCAAAGGAACAGCTCGGACAGGTGAAAGTCGCGGGCGAGGTAGGAAAATGCGCCCTCCGAGCTGACAAGCCAGCGGCGGTCCTCGGGCAGGGCGCGGGCGCGCTCGCGCAAGGGGCCGATCGTATCCGCGATCTGCTGTTTATACGCTTCCGCATTGGTGCGATAGACTTCGGCATTCCCGGGATCGGCCTTGGCCATCGCGGCGGCGATGTTGTCCACATAGATCAGCGCCGAATCCAGCGCCATCCAGGCATGGGGGTTCGGCTTGCCGTCATACTCGCCCCCCTGGATGGGCAGCGGATCGATCCCGTCCGAAACGGTTGCCAGAGGAACCTCGCCCAGACGGTCCAGATACTGGAGGGCCCACAGGTCAAGGTTCAGCCCGTTCACCAGGATCAGGTCTGCATCCCCGATGCCGATGATGTCGCGGGGTCCCGGCTGATAATTGTGGATCTCGGCACCCGGCGGGGTGATCGAATGCACATCGGCCAGATCGCCGCCCACATTGCGGGCCATGTCGGCCAGGATCGTGAAGCTGGTCGCCACGCGCAGCGGTTCGGCCTGGACGACGGTGGGTAGAAAACACAGGAACGCAAACAGGAAACGGGTCATCGTGATCTCCTTGCCCACAGGTATCTGCGAATCGTTCGCAACAGTCAAGAGATGCGAACCAGTTGCAACTGGTGCGGCCTTCCGGCAGGATGGCAGCATGACCGAGCGACGAGCCGACAAGCTGGAACAAGCCCTGCGCGATGCGGGCGTGCGCGTGACGCGTCAGCGCGCGGCCCTCTTGGGCGTGATCGCCGCGGCCGATGACCATCCCGACGCGGCCGAACTGCATGCCCGCGCGGTGACGGCGGGCGCGGGGGTTTCCCTGGCCACCGTTTACCGGACGCTGACGACGCTTCAGGCGCAGGGCGTGATCGACAAGCTGGAATTCCAGGGTGAGCCCGCGCGCTGGGAGGCTGCGGACCAGACCCATCATGACCACATGATCGACGTGGACAGCGGAGACGTGGTGGAGTTCACCGACGAGCGGATCGAGCGCCTGCAGGCCGAGATCGCGGCCGAGCGGGGCTATGAGATCGTGCATCACCGGCTGGAACTGTATGTCCGGCGGCGCTGAGGCTTGAACAGGGCAGGGGAGCAGGTGCAGGTCTTCGACAAGATCATCTCGGACCGGGGATCGCGCTATGCCGTGTCGGGTGGCCCTGCCGCCACGCGGGCCGAGGTCGCGGCGATGCTGGCGGACCTGTGCCGCAGCAAGCGCTTTGCCAAGGCGACGCACCACAGCTGGGCCGCCCTGCTGGGGGGCGAGGCGGTCAAGGATGATGACGGCGAAAGCGGAGCAGGGGCGCTGATCCTGCAGATGATCGAACGTGCGGGGCTGCAGGACCATGTGATCATCGTCACGCGCTGGTATGGCGGCAAGCATCTGGGCGGCGACCGCTTTCGCCATGTGGCCGATGCCGTGCGCCATTACCTGCACGAGACGGGGCTGGGCCGCTAGGACCCTGCGCCGCTGCGCAGGATCCGGTGCAGCCTCAGGGACGGAACATGACCTTGCCCTCGCGGCCGGGTGTCAGTGCGGCGGTCGCCGCCTCGGCCGGCTGATCGAGGCCGAAGGTGCCGCCCGCCGTCAGCTTCAACGAGCCGTCCATGACCAGCCCGATCAGCTCGCCGAACATGCGCTGGCGATCCTCGGTCGGCGTCGCGGGCATGACCCGGGCACCCCAGAATCCCTTGACCGACAGATGCTTGAAGATGATGGGGCCGGCTGGCAGTTGCAGCGCTTCTCCGGTCATCGACCCAAAGGTGACCAGCATCCCCTCGACCCCCAGAAGGTCGACCAGGCCCGCGGCCACGGTTCCGCCGACGGAATCGATGGCGGCCCGTGCACCGTCCGAACCGACCAGATCGCGCACCGTCCGGACCCAATTCTCGTCACTGGTCGAGACGACGTTGGTGATCCCCATGGCCGTCAGTTCGTCCACCGCCTTGGGGCGGCGCACCAGGTTGACCAGGCGCACCCCGCGCGACGCCGCCAGCACGGTCATGATCTTGCCCACGGCGCCGTTGGCGGCGGTCTGGACGACCCAGTCGCCTGAATTCACGTGCAGGAATTCCAGCAGGGTGATGGCGCTGAAGGGCATGGCGATCAACTGGGCCGCGGCCTCGTCCGACATGCTGTCGGGCACCGGGATCACGCCGCCCGCATCGGCCAAGGCATATTCCGCCCACGACCCCTTGAGGCCCGCTGCGGCAACGCGACGCCCTTTCAGGGCAGGATCGACCCCGGGGCCCGTTTCCTCGACAATGCCGACGCCTTCGCTGCCGCCGATGGCCGGCAGGTCGGGGCGCACGCCATAGCTGCCGCGAATGGTCCAAAGGTCATGGTTGTGGATCGGCGACAGGATCACCCGGATCAGCACCTGCCCCCGCTCTGCCTGAGGTCGGGGCGTATCGCCGGTCTGCAGAACCTCGGCGGGTTCTCCGAAGCGGTCATGGGTCACGCTGCGCATGGGCATATCCTTTCAGGTCCGTTGTGTCGGATTTCAGATAGGCAGCCGATCCCCGGGTCGCCAGAGGAGGTCCCCTTTCACAGGGTCAGGCAGCACGCCGAAGGTCACGGGCTTCGCGCCGCAAGGCGCGCGTCTCGGCCCGGTCCAGTACCATCAGGGCCTCGGCCGGGCTGGCACCGGCAGCGATGGCCTTGCGCCACAACCGCCGCACCGAGGCTGCGGACCAAGGCAGCACGGCTTGCGCCAGCCAATGGCGCAAGGGCGGCGGCAACGCGTCAAAGGCCGCCATCGGGTCTGGTGTGCGGCGGCGTTTGCGCTGCGCCGTCCGGCCCAGGTTGTCCGCGTGCCGTGGGCTCAGCATGATGCCTCGTCGGCCGGGTCGACCACCACCAGCATCCGTGCCTGGTCCCCGGTGGAAGGGGGCGAGCGGTGCAGGATGCCGGTCGGCTCTGGCCCCCAGTTCCGCCCCCGGAACATGGCGGCGCTGCCTGTGGGCACATGGTGCAGTGATGCCACGCTGTCGGCACCCGTGGCAGGGCCGAACTGCGTCCCCGTGCCGCGCAGGGTGCAGAGCAGCCGGGCGCGGACGGCATCCAGATGCCACTTGGGGCAGGCCTGCCCGTCGCTGATCTCCAGCCGCAGGGTCACCATCAGGGACTGGAGATGCAGGGCCGCCAGTTGGACCAGTTCCGCGATGTCGGATACCAGCGCCTGCCGTTGTGGCCCTTCCGGCAGGCCGGCGCGGTCACAGGCCGCCGCAAGAACCACGCCGGCATCGCAGGGCCGCAGCACCTGGCGCAGGCGCGGCAGTCGGGCGGCGGGCAGGTCGTCCAGCCATGCCTGCATGTCAGGAGCGACGGTCCGGTGCCAGATCGCGACCGCGACACCGGGCATGGCAATGGTGCCCAGCACGCGCGGATCGGCGGACTGGTTCAAGGCGGTGGCGGGGCGAAGGGCGATATGCTGGTTCATGCCGCGACCTCCTCGACGCGGCGCCAGCGAGGAAAGGGGTCGGGCAGGCGCGACCAGTCGGCAGGGTCTTCGCCCCATTCCTCGCCCAGCAGGCAGGCGTCCAGGCGGGCGCGGATCCTGTCCTCGTCCATGCCGGTGCCAATGAACACCAGTTCCTGGCGGCGATCGCCATAGGGTTCGGCCCAGTGTTGTTGCAGATAGGCGCGCCCCTGCGGATGGCTGGGCCATCTGTCGCGGGGCAGCGCGGCCCACCATTGGCCCAGGGGGCGGATGCTAGACAAGGCACCGGCCAGCGAGAACTCGGCCACCCAGTCGGGCCGTGTCGCCAGCCAGAAATGCCCCTTGGCCCGGATCACGCCGGGCAGGGGGCCGGACAAAAGCTCGTGGATCTTGCGCGGTTCGAACGGCAGGCGGGCCCGATAAACAAAGGAAGACACGCCATATTCCTCGGTTTCGGGAACATGATCGGCGAAACCGTACAATTCCCTGGCCCACATGGGATGCTGGTGCGCGCGGTCGAAATCGAACAGGCCGGTGTTCAGGATGTCGCGCGCGGCAACCCGGCTGTGATCGGTCTCGATGATCCGTGCATCGGCGTTCAGGGCGCGGATGATCTGGCGGGCCGCCCGCACCCGATCGGGGCCCGCATCGCCGCACTTGTTCAGCACGATCACGTCGGCGAATTCGATCTGATCGGTCAGCAGGTCGACCAGGGTGCGGGCGTCACCTTCGCCCATGACCTCGCCCCGATCCGACAGGAAGTCGTGGCTGGAAAAGTCCTGCAGCAGGTTGACCGCATCCACGACGGTCACCATCGTGTCCAGACGCGCGACCTGCGACAGGCTTTGCCCGTCAGCTTCGGCGAATTCAAAGGTGGCGGCGACGGGCAGCGGCTCGCTGATCCCGGTTGATTCGATCAGCAGGTGGTCAAAGCGCCCTTCCTCGGCCAGCTTGCGCACCTCGACCAGCAGATCCCCGCGCAGCGTGCAGCAGATGCAGCCGTTCGACATCTCGACCAGGGTTTCCTCGGTCCGGGTCATCCCGCCCTCGGCCCCGTTCAGGCCGGAGTGGATCAGGTCGGCGTCGATGTTCACCTCCGACATGTCGTTGACGATGACGGCGACGCGCAGTCCTGCGCGATTGTTCAGCACGTTGTTCAGCAGCGTCGTCTTGCCTGCCCCCAGAAAGCCGGAAAGCACGGTGACGGGAAGGCGGGGATCAGCGGTCATGGCATGCTCCATTTCTTCGGGTCAGAAATTGTTACTGTATAACATAACGACGGATCAACAGTTGAGAAGAATGGTTGCGACCTTTCGCCGGGGCATTGACGGCCAGCCGCCTATGCGCCATGCCGCCCGCATGCTGCGCATCGATGACATTTCATACTCCATTCAGGGCCGCCCCTTGTTCGCAGGGGCCTCTGCCACGGTTCCCGAAGGCCACAAGGTGGGCCTTGTCGGTCCCAATGGGGCAGGCAAGACCACGCTGTTCAAACTGATCCGGGGCGAGCTGGCCTTGGACGGCGGCGCGATCAGCCTGCCCAACCGGGCCCGCATCGGCGGGGTGGCGCAGGAATCGGCGGCAACGGACCGTTCCGTGCTGGACACGGTGCTGGATGCCGATGCCGAGCGTACGGCCCTGATGGCGGAATCCGTGACGGCCACCGATCCCCATCGGATCGGCGAGATCCAGACACGCCTGACCGATATCGATGCCTGGTCGGCCGAGGCGCGGGCCGCCACGATCCTGGACGGCCTGGGTTTCGACACCGTCGATCAGGCCCGCCCGACCAGCGACTTTTCGGGCGGCTGGCGGATGCGTGTCGCGCTGGCGGGGGTGCTGTTTGCGCAACCCGACCTGCTGCTGCTGGACGAGCCGACGAACTATCTGGACCTTGAAGGTGCGCTTTGGCTGGAGGGTTATCTGGCGCGTTATCCGCACACCGTGATCATCATCAGCCATGACCGCGGTCTGCTGAACCGTGCCGTGGGGCATATCCTGCATGTCGAGAACAAGCAGCTGACGCTCTATACCGGCGGCTATGATGGCTTTACCCGAGTCCGCGCCGAAAAGCGCGCGTTGCAGGCCGCCGAGGCCCGCAAGCAGGCCGACCGTCGCGCGCATCTGCAAAGCTTTGTCGATCGCTTCGGCGCCAAGGCCAGCAAGGCGCGCCAAGCACAGGCCCGCGTCAAGATGCTGGCCAAGATGGAGCCCATCACCGCCCCGGAAGAAGCCAAGTTCTTCCGCTTCAGCTTTCCCCAGCCGGAAGAACTGTCGCCCCCCATCGTCGCGATGGAGGGGGTTTCGGTCGGCTATGGCGATCGTGCGGTCCTGCAGAAGCTGGCCTTGCGGATCGACCAGGACGACCGCATCGCGTTGCTGGGCCGCAACGGGCAGGGCAAGTCGACGCTGTCGAAGCTGCTGGCCGACCGGCTGTCACCGATGGCCGGCAAGATCACCAAGTCGAACAAGCTGCGCGTCGGCTACTTCGCGCAACACCAGGTGGACGAGCTGTCGCTGGACGACACGCCGCTGGATCACATCCGGGCCGTGCGCCCGGACGAAGGCCAGGCCCGGCAGCGGGCGCGGCTTGCCGGTTTCGGCCTGATGGAGGCGCAGGCCGAAACAAAGGTCCGGGCCCTGTCGGGCGGCCAGAAAGCGCGCCTGTCGCTGTTGCTGGCGACGATCGACGCCCCGCACCTGCTGATCCTGGACGAGCCGACCAACCACCTTGATATTGAAAGCCGCGAAGCGCTGTCCGAAGCGTTGAACGATTATACCGGTGCCGTTGTGCTGGTCAGCCACGACATGCACCTGCTGGGGCTGGTGGCTGACCGGTTGTGGCTGGTCAAGGATGGCGCGGTCAGCCCTTATGAGGGCGATCTGGACGATTACCGGCGCTTTCTTTTGTCCGGTGACGCGCCTGCCGAAAAACCCGCCGAGGCGGCAAAGCCTCCTGCGCCCAAGCGTCCGTCCCGCGACGCCGTGCTGGCGCTGCGCTCGGAGGCCCGCAAGGCCGAGGAGCGGGTGCAGAAGCTGACCGAGATGATGGGCAAGCTGGACATCAAGCTGGCGGACCCGAACCTTTACAACGATCCCTACGAGGCCGAGAAATGGGGCAAGAAACGGGCCGAAGCGGTCCGGGCACTGGCCTTTGCCGAAGAACTGTGGATGGGCGCGCTGGAAAAGCTGGAAGCGGTCGAAAAAGCGCAGGCATGATGGCTGTTGCCAAAATGCGGCGTCGGGCGCAGCATCGTCAAACTTGCAATTGTGATTGCTGACCGATCTTCGCTAAATGGCAGAACACTCCCATCCTGGAATCGTCACATGAAATACGCCCTGGCCTTTGCCGTTCTGTTTGCCGCGCCTGTTCACGCGCAGGATTTCGGAGTGGCGGGTGGCCGCGCCTTTTCGTTCGATCTGGGCGTCGGGGCAGAGGCGGGTGCGAAATACCCGGGATCGGACGAAGCCGAGGTGGCGCCCTGGATCTTCTGGCGCAATGCGGGCTTCGGCACGCCGGGTGGGGACGAGGCGCAGGGCTTTTCGATCTCGCCCTCCTTTGGCACCAGGGGAAAGCGTGACAGCAGCGATGATGCCGACCTTGCGGGTCTGAGCGACATCGACCGCGCCTATGAACTGGGGCTGCGGCTGGCCTATGGGGTCGGGCCACTGACAACCTATGGAACCGTGCGACGGGGCTTTGACGGCCACGAAGGTCTGATCGGAACCGTCGGCGCCAAGTACCGCGTCGACCTGAGCGAGCGTGTCACGCTGTGGTCGGGCGCGCAGGTCGGCTATGGCAATGCCGATTTCAATGACACCTATTTCGGTGTCACCGCTGGCGAAAGCATCGCCAGCGGCCTGCCGGAATACACGCCCGGCGGGGGCATCAACGAAGCGGCCATCACCTTCGAGGCGCGCTATGCCCTGACCGAGAGCACCGCCCTTCTGGGCGAGGTGCGCTATGGCAAGCTGATCGGCGATGCGGCGGACTCCCCGGTTGTTCAGGACGAATACCAGCCTTCGTTGCGGCTTGGCATCTCGCGCCGCTTCTCGTTCGGGTTCTGATCCTGCGGGACATGGCGCTGCCCGAGGGCAAAAAGTTTTAAGCCTGAAATAATTCTTGACAGGTCAGGCCCCTTCGCCGTGTTCTGGTGGCAAGGCACATGCCAAACGCCGCGATCAACGCGGTCGTCACCAACCGGAGGGGTTTTCCATGACACTGACGCGCATCCTTGTGGCCGGTCTTGCGGCTTCGACCTGTCTGACGCCTGCGGCCTGGGCGCAGGACGACGACACGCTGACGATCGGCGTCCTTGTCACTCTGTCCGGTCCTGGGGCCGCCTTGGGTGAGATGGCGCGCAATGGGTTTCTTTTGGCGGCCGAAGAGATCGGCGATTTCGGCGGCATGAAGACCGAGCTCATCGTCGTCGATGACGAACAGAAACCCGATGTCGCCGCCAACAAGGCGCGCGAACTGGTCGAAAGAAACGGCGCCGATATCGTGGTCGGGCCGATCTTTTCCAACATCGCAGGTGCCATCGTGCAGCCGGTCACGCAGGGCGGGGCAATCCTGATCAGCCCGAATGCCGGGCCCTCGAATCTTGCAGGGGCCGAATGCAACAAGGCCTTTTTTGCCACCTCCTATCAGAACGACCAGATGCACGAGGTGATGGGCGCCCATGCCCAAGCGCAGGGTTTCCAGAACGTGTTCCTGCTGGCTCCGAATTATCAGGCGGGTCAGGATGCGCTGGCGGGCTTCAAGCACAGCTACAAGGGCGGCGTCGCCGGAGAGATCTTTACTCAGCTGGGCCAACTGGATTATTCGGCGGAACTGGCGCAGATCGCCGCCATGCAGCCCGATGCCGTGTTCGCCTTCATGCCGGGCGGCATGGGCGTGAACCTGGTGCGTCAGTACCGTCAGGCGGGCCTCGAGAGCATTCCCTTCCTGTCGGCTTTCACCGTGGATGAATCGACCTTGCCCGCGCAGGCCGAGGCAGCCTTGGGCTTCTTTGGGGGATCGAACTGGGCGCCGGATCTGGACACGGCCGAGAATGTCGCCTTTGTCGAGGCCTATGAGGCGAAATACGGCCATGTGCCGGCCGTTTACGCGATGCAGGCTTATGACGCGGCACGGCTGATCGACGGGGCCTTGCAGCAGGCGGGCAGCACCGACCGCGACGCACTAATCGCCGCGCTGGAGGATGCACCCTTCACGTCGGTCCGCGGGGACTTCAGCTTTGGCCCCAACCACTTTCCCATCCAAGATTTCTACCTGACCGAGGTGGTCCAGCGCGAGGATGGCAAGTTCGCCACCGCGGTGTCCGAGAAGATCTTTGACGATTATGCGGACAATTACGCCCAGAACTGCCAGATGAACTGAGCGGCGGGGCCCTCGGGCCTCTGCCACAGGCGGGATCATGACAAGCCTTTTCCTCCTCCAGCTTCTGAACGGGGTGCAGCTTGGCATCCTGCTGTTCCTGATCGCGGCCGGGCTGACGCTGGTCTTCGGGATCATGGACTTCGTGAATCTGGCGCATGGCGTGATCTACATGGTCGGCGCTTATCTGGTTGTCAGCCTGTCCGCCCTGGCGGGCAGCTATGGGATGGGCCTTCTGCTGACGCTGCCTGCAACGCTGCTGATCGGGCTGGTGCTTGAGGTGCTGATCTTTCGACGCCTTTACGACCGTCCCCATCTGGACCAGGTGCTGGCGACCTTTGGTCTGGTGATGATCGTGACCGAGTTGGTCAAGATCATCTGGGGATCGGCGCCCTTGTCGGTTCTTGCGCCCGAGGCGCTGTCAGGCTCGGTCCCGCTGATCGGCGCAATGCGCTATCCGGTGTTCCGGCTGGTGGTGATTGCGGCAGGGCTGCTGACGGCCATCGGGTTGTGGCTGATCATCACGCGCACGCGGATCGGGATGCGGTTGCGGGCAGGTGCCAGCAACCGGGCCATGGTCGCGGCGCTTGGCGTCGACATCGGGCGTCTGTTCACCATCATCTTCGCCTTTGGGGCGATGCTTGCAGGTTTTGCCGGCGCCATGGTCGCCCCCATCCTGAGCGTCGATCCCGGCATGGGGGAAAGCGTGCTGATCCTGGCCTTTGTCGTCATCGTCATCGGCGGGATCGGGTCAGTCAAGGGCGCCTTTGCCGGGGCGCTGCTGGTCGGGCTTGTTGATACGCTTGGCCGCAGCTTTGGCCCCATCATCCTGCGCGCGGTGATGGAGCCTTCCGCCGCGGCCCAGACGGGGCGCGTGCTGGCGCCCATGCTGGTCTATGTGTTGATGGCGGCCATCCTTGCCGCCCGTCCGCAGGGTCTGTTCGGAGCACGCTCATGATCCGGGCCCTGATGCGGCGTCGCGTGGCCGCCCTGCTGATCTTTGCAGGCTTTGCGGTTTTGCCCCTGATCGCGGCGGCGACGGGCGATCCTTATCTGGTCGTGGTGGCGACACGCATTCTGGCCTTCGCCATGGCGGCCTTGGCGCTGGACCTGATCTTGGGCTATGGCGGAATGGTCAGCTTTGGCCACGCAGCCTATCTGGGCATCGGCGCCTATTCGGTGGCAATCCTGTCGAAGGCGGGGATCACCGATCTGGGCGCGCATCTGGGGGCCGCGGTGGTAGCAGGGTCGCTGTTCGCGCTGGTGACGGGGGCGATCTCGCTGCGGACGCGGGGGATCTATTTCATCATGATCACCCTGGCCTTCGCGCAGATGGCCTATTTCTTCTTTGTGTCGCTGTCGGCCTATGGCGGTGATGACGGCATGGCCTTGGCCGCACGGTCGACCGTGCTGGGGCAACCTTGGCTGCAGAATGACCGGGTGCTGTACTACACGGCGCTGGCACTGCTGGTCGGGCTGTATCTTCTGGCAGTCGCCATCACGGGGTCGCGTTTTGGCCGTGTGCTGACCGGCACGCGCGAAAACCCGCTCCGCATGCAGGCCATCGGCTTTTCGCCGTTCCGCTTTCAGTTGACGGCCTATGTCATTTCGGGGGCGATCACGGCCATCGCCGGGGTCATGCTGGCCAATCAGGCCAGCTATGTTTCCCCGGCCTTCATGAACTGGCACCGATCGGGCGAGCTGGTGGTGATGGTGGTGCTGGGCGGGATCGGCAATCTGCTGGGCGCCATTGCCGGCGCCACCATCGCACTGCTGCTGGAGGAATGGCTGGCCCTGTTGACGGAACATTGGCGGCTGATCTTTGGCGCGCTGCTGATCCTTGTTGTCCTGTTCTCGCGCGACGGGCTGACGGGGCTGCTGAAGCGGAGGGCGCCATGAGCCTGCTGCGCGTCCGGTCGCTGCGCAAGTCCTATGGTGCGCTGAAGGTGACCGATGATCTGGACCTGGATGTGACCGAGGGTGAACTGCATGCCATCATCGGTCCCAACGGGGCAGGAAAATCGACCCTGATCGCGCAACTGTCGGGGCAGGCGACATCCGACGCGGGTTCGGTGCAATTCGCGGGCGCCGAGATGATGGGCAGACCCATGCATGCTCGGGTGCGGGCGGGCATGTCCCGCAGTTTCCAGATCACCTCGATCCTGCCCGGCTTTTCGGTGCTGGAGAATGTGTCAACTGCCGTGCAGGCGCGGCAGGGCAGCAGCTTTCGGTTTCTTGCGCCTGTCACCCGGGACCGTGACCTGAACGGCCAGGCCATGCAGGCCTTGGCGCAGGTGGGGTTGGAGGATCGTGCATCATCGCGCGCAGGCAGCCTGTCGCATGGCGAAAAGCGGCAGCTGGAGTTGGCCATAGCCCTGGCGACCAAGCCGCGCCTGCTGCTGCTGGACGAGCCCTTGGCGGGAACCAGCGGCGGCGAGGCCGAGCGTCTGGTCCGGGTCATGGCCGCGTTGAAAGGGCAAGTGACGCTGGTGCTGATCGAACATGACATGGATGCTGTCTTTGCCCTGGCGGACCGCGTCAGCGTTCTTGTCTATGGCCGCATCATCGCCACCGGATCGCCCGATCAGGTGCGGGCCGATCCCCGCGTGCGTGCCGCCTATCTGGGAGAGGCGTGATGCTGATCGTCGAAGGTCTGCGGGCCGGTTATGGCGAGGCGATGGTGCTGCACGACATCCATCTGACCGTGCAGCAGGGCGAGGTGGTGACGTTGTTGGGCCGCAATGGCATGGGCAAGACCACGACGATCAGCACCATCTTCGGACTGTTGCCGGCGCGTGGGGGGCGGGTCAGCGTGGCGGGGCAAGACCTGACCCGCGCCGCGCCTCATCGCATCGCCCGCGCGGGTCTGGGTCTGGTTCCCGAAGGGCGGCAGGTCTTTCCCACGCTGGACGTGCGGGAAAACCTGTTGGCGACCGCGCGGCCGGGCATCTGGACCTTGGCGCGCGTGCTGGATCTGTTTCCGCGTCTGGGGGAGCGTCTGGGCAACAAGGGCAGCCAGCTTTCGGGAGGAGAACAGCAGATGCTGGCCATCGGTCGCGCCCTGATGACGAACCCGCGGCTGATCGTTCTGGACGAAGCGACCGAAGGGCTGGCCCCCCTGATCCGGGACGAGATCTGGTCCTGTCTTTCCCGCCTCAAGGCCGAAGGCGAGGCGATCCTGATCGTGGACAAGAACCTTCATGCCCTGACCGGCTTTGCCGACCGCCATGTCGTGATCGAGAAGGGGCGCGTGATGTGGTCGGGCAGCAATGACGCCTTGATTGCCGAACCTGCGCTGGCCGAAAGGTATCTCGGCGTCTGACACAACGCAATTTCACGATAAGCATGCACATGAGGCTTTACTGACTCGCGACTTGGCCGTAAGGCTGGATGCACGGCTCCCGGACGTTTTGTCAGCCCGTCTTTTTGTACCGATTGAATCAGTGACCAGTTGCAAAGATGTGGCAACACGCCCGCACCTTCCTGTCCCTTGCGGCATTCGGCGTCGCGACCGCCTGTCAGGTCGCAGTCGCGGACAATGTCATGACGTCTCCCGGAGCGCATGAAGGCGCCATCGAATGCCACGCTGCACCCCAGGCAAGCGAAAGGGCAATGCAGGTTCTTTGCGACGCGCTGCGGGCCGAGGCACCCTTACAGGCCCTTCAACTGCATCTGCTGTCCGCGGGACCTGCGGCACTGAGCGCCCGGCTGGACCGGCTGCAGGATGGTCGGGTGCGCGTTGGCCCGGTCCTGGACTTCAACGTCATGGGCCGGGATCTGACCCCGCAGGATTATCAGCGCTTTGCCCGCGACCTGCTGCGTTTCCGCGATCCAACCTGAGCAGGAGGGAGTAACCCGTGTGTGATATCTGCGCCAATCTGCGGCCGTTCGACAAAAGCTGTGACCTTGCCGGGCTAGGGGGCACCACGGTCGACAGCCTGCGGGCCACGATCCGCGAAGGCAGTGATGCGTCCGACTGGAGCGATTCCTTTCATCGCATGGCGGTCGGCGACGTTTTCTTGGGCAATGTGGAGCAGGTCGGCGACCAGGATTGGGTCGGTGTCCGGTTGCAGGCGGGACAAACCTATAACCTCACGCTGAATGGCCTGTCGCTCAGTGACCCGGTGCTGGAAATCCGCGACGCACGCGGCCTGCTGTTGGCCGTCAATGACGATGCCAATGCGTCCCTGGACAGTCAGATCATCTTCCGCCCGACCGAGAGCGGCGTGTATTTCGTCACCGCCTCTGGCTATGGCTGGCATACCGGAACCTATCAGATGACTGTGGAGACCATCGCTCCGCCAACGGCGGCGCCACTGTCGGTTCTGGCGGACTATCTGGTGGAAGGCTTCTGGAACGACATCGGGCAAAGCGAGCGTGCCTTTGACACCATCGCGGACAACGTGATCACCGTCGACCTCAGCGCCTTGGGGACCATGGCGCGCGGTTTGGCGCGCGATGCGATGGCGGCCTGGTCGTCCGTCGCCAACCTTCAGTTCGTCGAGCGGACGGGCAGCGTCGACATCACCTTCAGCGAAAACGACGAAGGGGCCTATTCCACTTCGACCACATCGGGCGGGCAGATCCTGTCTTCGCATATCAACGTGGACGTGAACTGGCTGCTTCAGGACGGCGGGCGGATCGGAACCTATTCCTTTCAAGCCTACATGCACGAGATCGGGCATGCCCTGGGTTTGGGTCATCAGGGATATTACAACGGACATGCGGATTTCGGCATCGACTCGCTGTTCATCAACGACAGCTGGCGAACAACGGTCATGTCGTATTTCTCGCAAACCGACAATCCCTGGAGCGGAGCCAGCCTTGCCTATCTGGGAACGCTGATGCCCGTTGACATCATCGCGATCCAGCGCCTTTACGGCGCCCCGGATGCCGGCAGTCTTACGGCAGGAAACACGGTCTATGGACAGGGCCACACGCTGGGCGACAGCTGGCTTGGCCGCATCTTTTCGGCGCAGACGGGGGGCGCCGTTCCCACGACCGACAATGCGCGTGCCATTGCCATCACGATCAGCGACACAAGTGGCTGGGACGTGCTGAACTTTGCCCATGACCGCAGCAACCAGCGGATCGACATGCGGATGGGAACCGCGTCCGACATCTTTGGCCTGCGCGGCAACCTGCAGATCGCGGAAGGCACGGTGATCGAGGAATATCGTGCGGGATTCGGCCACGACCGGGTGCTCGGCAACGGTTTCGCCAACGTGATCTACGGCGGGAACGGGAATGACACGCTGCAGGGAGGCAGTGGAAACGACCGCCTGTTCGGCGGCGCGGGACAGGATCGGCTGGTCAGCCTGACCGGGAACAACAGGCTCTTCGGCGGCGATGGCAATGACAGGCTTGAAAGCGGAACCGGTGCCGACAGGTTGCACGGCGGCAACGGAGACGATGTTCTGTTTGCGGGGGCAGGCAATGACAGCCTGTCAGGGGGTGACGGCAACGACCACCTTTCGGGGGGCGACGGTGCCGACCGGATCTTTGGCGGCCTGGGCAACGATCACCTCGAGGGAGGCAACGACAACGACACCTTGATCGGCGGGATCGGGCGAGACACCATCCTGGGCGGGGCCGGTGCTGACCGTCTGGAAGGATCGCTGGGCGACGACCGGTTGTTCGGTGGCCTTGGCAACGATGTCCTGATGGGGCAGGGAGGCAATGACCTGCTGAAGGGCGAGGCCGGTGCAGACCGCCTGTTCGGCGGCGCAGGGGCGGACACCCTGGTCGGCGGCAGCGGGACCGACATCATGGAAGGGGGCGCCGGCGCAGATGTGTTCCGGTTCTTCGCGGCTGCCGAAAGCGGTGTCCGCAACCCGGATCTCATCCGCGATTTCCGCCCCGGCGAGGATCGCATCGATTTGCAGGCGCTTGATCTGAATTACTATGGTGGCGACGCGCCTGGCGGATCGCGTTCATTGCGTTGGGACCATTCAGGCACAAACACGCAGATCTTCATCGACCTTGACGGGGACCGGCAAGCCGACATGGTGATCAGTCTCGAAGGTCGCCTGATGCTGAGCGAGGACAGCTTCATCCTGTAGATGGGGATCATACTGCCGCCCGGTTGTTTCAGCGCCGTGACACCGTCATCTTGCGCGGGGCTGGCGGGACCGTCCGGGGCAGGTGCAACAGGCTCTTCGGGCCGTGACCATCGAGGCCCGCAGCACTTCTGGCAGATGCGCTACTGGCTTCGCCGCATTGCGCCTATGGCGGCATTGCGGAGTGTTTCGGCATGATGGCGCAATTCTCCTGCCCTTTCCCGGAATGACTCCTCTGATCGGGTGCGGCCGGCCTTGCGTGCATCCTGCGCCATTCTTTCCGTCAGCGTCGCCCTTTCCTCGACGATCCTGAGGGCCACGCGGACGGCTTCATCCACCGCGTTGTCCTGTTCGGCCTGAAGGGACTGCGCGGTATAGGCATGACCGACCTGACAGCGAAACCTGAGCGGCGGATGCTTCACCTCGGACAGGACGCCTCCGCAGGCAGGGCAGGTCAATGTGGCGGGGATGGCGATCTTTTCCAGTGTCCTGCTGTTGCAGGGACGGCCCAGGGCGATGTCCACCTCCAGTCTGATGTCCTCCGGAGCGGCGGCAACAGGACCGATGGGCATGTCCATGAGACTGTCCAGCAACATGGCCATGTCATCGGCGGCAGCGCGATAGCCGATGTCGCTGGCATCCAGTGCCCCAAGAGGCATATCCGGCGCGATCGAGTCCGCAGGGTTCTGCACGATCGTGACGCCGCCGCACCGCTGGATCGCCTCCAGCCCGGCGGCGCCGTCGTTCAGCTTGCCCGTCAGCACGATCCCGACGGCAGCGGGCCCGTATTCGAGGGCCACCGACCGGAACAGGGGATCTAGGGCGGGCCGGCTGAGGTTCTCGCGCGGGCCGCGGCCCAGCCTGATGCGACCCTCCATCACCAGCAGATGGTGATCCGCAGGTGCCACATAGACATGACCCGGCCTCACCTCGTCACCGTCTTCTGCGGTCATCACGGGCAGGGGGCAGTCCCTTGCGAACATCTGCGACAGCAGGTTCCGTCCCTCGGAGCCCACATGGATCACCGCAAGCACGGCTGCAGGGAAATCGGCAGGCAACTGCGCCAGGATCTTGCTCAGCACGGGAACCGCCCCGGTTGATCCGCCGATGGCGACCGCGCGACGCGGATGGACATTGTTCTGATTCACGGCGGGCGTTTCCTTTTGACGAATGTCTTCTGCAGCAGCCCGGTTCAACTGGACTGAGGCGAATGATCCTTGGCGAGCTGCATGACCCTGTCGACGCAAACGCTGCTTGTGAAAGGTTTCTCGAAATGAAGGGCCGATGAAAATCGTGGCGGGACATCGCGCTTGTCATGGCCCATTACAAAGGGGATCTTGCTTTGAACCAGAATGTCGGCAACATTGAAGTTGTCTTGGGTCCGCAGGTGAATGTTCAGGATGGCTGCATCCAGTGTCCGCGGTGCCCTCAGTTTCTTGAGGGTTTGCGCCATCGAACTGAATGGCTCCACTGCGGTCGCTCCACGGTCGTTGACTTCCTTGTCTCGATCAACGGCAGTCCAGAATGGGCCCTCAACGATCATGATGTGATGACACATGCATCCTCCCGTTCTCCTTGTTGTCACCAACTGTCGGAAGCGCCCTATGTTTCTGGCCATCTTGACGACAGTGCCTTTGGGGTTCCGGTTGTGAGTTGTTGACAGCGGGGCAAAACCGGGAAGGGATGAGCGAATTCGGGCAGTACAGGCCACACAGCCGGAAAGCGTTGTAAGCGGGCTGGTAGACTGGCGGCATCGCAAACGCCTGGATGCCGCACTCGGGAGCATGAAGTGGAATCTGTGTCCCGATGCAATTGAAGAAAGCCGGTCAGCAGGGGTTGCGGGTGGAGCATGCTCCAAGGCCATTTGCAGGCGTCAGGGCGTTCGTGATCGGCAGGCATGCGGTTGAGGACGCGCCAAGCATGCAGGTTGAAGTAATAAGGCCTGTCAGCAGGTGCGCCATGTTA
>NZ_JBKGUN010000144.1:0-2667 GCF_046462195.1 Paracoccus sp. (in: a-proteobacteria)
GACAGCGCCAGAATGCCTGCGGCCATCAGACCCGCATTCGCCGCACCCGCCGCACCGATGGCCATGGTCGCCACCGGATACCCTTTGGGCATCTGCAGGATGGAATAAAGACTGTCGACCCCCGACAGGGCACGGGTCTGGACCGGAACGCCCACGACAGGAACGCGGGTCTTCGACGCCATCATGCCAGGCAGGTGGGCGGCACCGCCCGCACCTGCGATGATTACCCTGAGGCCCCGACCGACTGCCGACTGGCCATAGTCCCACAAGCGGTCCGGGGTCCGATGGGCGCTGACGATACGGGTTTCATAGCTGATCCCCAACTGGTCCAGAATATCGGCTGCTTCGCGCATCGTGGGCCAGTCAGATTGACTGCCCATGATAATTCCAACCGGTGTGTCCATTGCATGCCCCCGTCATCGTGCTGGCCACCGCATATCGCGCCGTGCAAGTCCCTGCAATCAAGCGATGATGTCGGGCGTCAGCTCGTCTTCCAGCCGCGCGATCTTATCCTTGAGGATCAATTTTTGCTTTTTCAGGCGTTGCAGGGTCAGGGTCGAGGTCAGCTGTTGCCCCTGCAACGCAGCGATTGCCTCATCGAGATCACGATGCTCGCAGCGCAATGCCAGAAGCCGCGCGCGGGCAATCTCATCATGGCTCATCGAGTGCTGCATGTTCATAAGGATTCTGCCTGAAACAGGAAGTTGCTGCCCTGACTATATCGTGACAACCGTCTCCTGTTAACCGCGACCTTTCCGATGCGTCACTTTTTGGTGCCATACAACGCAAGATTGTTGCTATTGGGGAGCACTCACGGCACCGTGAAATGTGACTTTCTGTTGGGATGTGCCATGTCGGGAAAGATTGCCGCCCTTCTTTTGTCATCGCTGACAGCCGCCGTTCCGGTGGGCGTACAGGATACAGGTACCCTGCCCTGCGCGGACTGCAGCACGTCGTTTCAGGCCAGCTGGGCTCATGGCCCAGTGACAACCGGTCAAGGCCATGCAGCTGGCGTTGCTGTGCAGAGCCGCTCTCTTTCCTATGTGTGCCGGCCCGGCGGTCTTGGGATGCTGGTGGTGACAGGGCTTGGCGGTGGCGGGCGCGCCTTGGCCTTCGCAGTCGACGGCCAGATCATCGAAGCCTCCTTTCAAACGCAGGACGGGGTCCATTTCACTGAAGTGAAGCCGGACAGCGCAGTTCTTGAGGGCTTGATGGACGGGCGGCAAGTGCAGGTCGTTGCGGGGCAGATCACCGCGGTGTTTCCCCTTGCCGGCTCGGATACGGCCATACGGCGCGCGATGAAGGAATGTTCTCTGCAGCCGTGAGGCTGCCTGAGGCATCTTGCAAAATCGACTTGCAGCTTCCATCTTTGGATCGAGGAAGGGTTGCCAATCACGGGGCCCTTGCCGCCAGTCGCTTCAAGACAAAGGGCTGACATGACCAAGATTTCGCTGGGGTCTCACCCCTATCTTCTGGGGTTCGATCAACTGGAGCGCCTGGCCGAGCGCGCCGCCAAGGGGGCCGAAGGGTACCCACCCTACAACATCGAGCATTTCGCGCCTGACGGTTTCCGGATCACGCTGGCCGTTGCGGGTTTTTCAGAAAGCGATCTGTCCGTCACGACCGAAGATCGCCAGCTGGTGATCCGGGGAAAGATGCCAACCGCCGATGACAGCCGGGTCTTCCTGCACAGGGGGATCGCTGCTCGTGCCTTTCAACGCAGCTTCGTGCTGGCGGACGGGGTGGAGGTCATCTCGGCTGCGTCCGAGAACGGGCTGCTTCATATCGATCTGCGCCGGTCGGCGCCGCAGCAGGTTGTCAAGACCATTCCGATCAGCCGCACCTAAGGGGATCATCATGGATACCAAATACGATTTCGGCGAGGCCGATACGGCCCGCACTGTCTATATCCGCGAAGTTGCCATCGAGAGCCTGCCCAAGGACGTTCGGGAACAGCTGCCGGATGTGCCCACGATCTATGCCGTGCACGATACCGAGGGTGAGCGACTGGCACTGGTTCAGGATCGCAACTTGGCCTTCAGCCTAGCCCGTCAGAACGAGTTGCAGCCGGTCAGCGTGCACTGACTGCCGGTGCATAACGCATAAATGCGAATGCCTGACCATCTGGCGACCAGCAGGGCACGTTCAGCGTGCCCTGCCCTCCGAAAAGATCCAGCAGCTTGCGCCTTTCCTTTCCATCAGGGCGCATGATCCACAAGGCTACCTCGCGGTCCCGCGGATGTTCGGTGGTTCCCGGCGCGTAAGATAGATAGATCACATGCTGACCGCAGGGCGAGGGATGCGGGAACCAGTTGACCCGCTGATCGCGAAAGACCGGCGCGGCCTCCGATCCATCACTTTTCATCCGCCAGATCTGGGCTTGGCCGGTCTTGTCCGAGTTGAACCAGATGAATGTTCCGCAAGGGGAAAAGTCAGGCCCGTCGCTGTGGGCTGTTCCATGCGTCAGAACAACCTCCGATCCTCCCTGTAGGTCACACGTGGCGATCTGCACCGTCCTGTCGCCGCGTGCGCAGGCATAGGTCAGTTGGTTGCCCTGCGCAGCGTGCCACCAGCTTGGGCGACGCAAGGGCAGGCTGGTTACTGATGTGCCGTCCCATATGTGGATGCCCGCCCCGATCCCGTCATGGCTGGAAAACACGATCCTGC
>NZ_JBKGUN010000145.1:0-6153 GCF_046462195.1 Paracoccus sp. (in: a-proteobacteria)
CCCTCCTGCCCGTGACCGGCAGATCCACTTGACGGGAGGGACGCAACAGAAATCCATAGGGATCGGCTCTAGGCCGCCTGCTAAAGAAGTTATTTGGTCCGCGACAGGTTCCCGCCAAATTGCCGGCTTCCTAAAAAGGGATGGCGGTTCGTCCTTCACAGATCCGCGCCAGAGTGGCAGAGTCTGCATTGCTGGTGCCTAATGCCGCTTCCCGTGATGCCTACGAAGCCTTGACGCTTCCGGTGGCCATCATTGCAGGTGCAGAAGATCGACTGATCGATCCCCTCTTCAGTCGGCAAGGTTGAGCAAGGAGTTTGTTTACAGAAGCCTTTACTTGATCCCCAAAGTTAGTCACATGATCCACCACACGGACACGGATGCTGTCATGGCTAGATTGAGTAGGTTGCGACATTGCTAGGCAATGCGCCGCTTTAGCGTCCCTGTTGTGAGCTTATGCTTGGGCGTTGGGGTCAAGATATTTCAGTAATGCGCTTCGGGCGCATCGCATGGTTGCGAAGTCAGTCCGCGCGACTGGCTGTGGTCGAACATTGTGATCAGGAACAGCGGCGTGAGGTGTTCCTAGTCCGGCTTTGCACGCTCTGGTCTGAGACCTCCTGCACAAGCAAGCCTACGCTTTACTTTTCGCGCCGATCATGGCCCTCCGGCACAAAGGCATGGTAATTTCGACGAGCCATGAAACTTGCTCAAAAAAGGTCCACCTTGCGGCGAGATGTCATGGTGCGGGTTTGGGCTTTGCAACCGCTCGGGCCAATCAACCTGCTGCAGCGCCCGATGTTCCGATATCGTTGGCAATAGCCGGACGCCCTTCATGATCGAGCGATGACGCTGCAGGAAAACAGGATGGCACCCTGTTCAAGTTCCCGCATCAGAGTATGATCCCTTCTTCGTCTGCTTGCCGTCGATGACCGAAAAGGAACCGTCCGACTCCAGGATGACGGCTTCGATATCTTCAAGGCCACGCTGGCCTTCGGTACGCACCACCGTTTCAAGCTCCGCCTTGGTGACACGGGCGTTGCGCATCGCCTGGGTCAGGGGCTCGCCGTTGCGAAGGAGAAGGGTCGGCTCGGAGCGCACGAAACGGGAGAACCTGTGCGAGCGGACCGACAAGGCGGTGACAGCATATTGAAGCACGATGAGCAGGATGAGCCCCGTTATCCCTTCGGCCAAGGCAACACTCTCGCTGAGGAGAATAGTGGCCAACGTGGAGCCGAGAGCCACCGTAACCACGAGGTCGAACGCATTGAGCTTGGCGAGGGTGCGCTTTCCCGAAACCCTGAGCGAAACGACCAGGAGCAGGTAGGCCAGCGTCCCGACGATGATCGTGCGCACGATCCCACTCCAGCTTTGGAAAAACATCTCCGTCCAGTTCATGTGCCGCTCCTTTGTTCGTTCAACAACGGCACAGCTTGGGTTTCAGTTTCCCGATCGAATCCGCCGCCAGCAATTGCTGGTGCTGAAGCCGACACGCACCGGCAACTTTGTCACGACCCTGAGGCAAGCAAGCGTGCTGATCCAGGCAATCCGATGGCTCCCTGCCGAGGCGTCGGCGACTGAACCGGGCTCCGCGACCAGTGTTCTTCAACAGCAGGGCGGTTCGTGAGGCTCCCGTGTTGTCGACTGTTTGTCTGTCCGATGCCGACAACGCTTCACGGTTCCAATCATCCCGGCTTGAAACAACAGTACCCAAGGGTGGACCGGATATGGATGAAGAAATCGATGTGAGCGCGGACGTGGGTGTGATTATCGAAAAGGTGGAAGGCTGGATCAACGGCCTCATCGCCCTGATGCCGAACCTGATCGCTGCGGCGCTCCTGCTTCTGCTCTTCTATGTCCTGGCGCGCCTGGCAGGATATACCGTGACACGCACCTTGGTCTACCGGGGAAGGCCGGCGTTGGCGAATGTCGGAGCCGCACTTCTTCGCTGGTCGATCATGATCCTGGCGTTTCTGCTGGCGGCAACCATTGTCCTGCCATCGCTGCGCCCCGGCGATCTGCTATCGGGGCTGGGCATCGGCTCCGTCGCCATCGGGTTTGCGTTCAAGGACATCCTTCAGAACCTGCTGTCCGGCGTGCTGATCCTTTTGCGGCAGCCTTTTCGCGTGGGGGATCAAATCGTCGCCAACGGTTTCGAGGGCACCGTCGAGGACATCGAAACCCGCGCAACCTATATCAAGACCTATGACGGTCGACGCGTGGTGATCCCCAACTCCCAGATCTACACCGGGACCTTCACCGTCAACACGGCCTTCGACCTGCGCCGTTCGGAGTATGACATCGGCATTGGCTGCAGCGACGACTGGGAGCAGGCGATGCAGATCATGATCGATGTCGCCCGGGGCTGTGAAGGGGTTTTAGCCGATCCCGCACCCGAAGCGATCCCGGTCGGCATCGACGCGTATCAGAACACCATCCGGCTGCGCTGGTGGACAAGGCCCGACCGGGCAAGCGTCATCCACACCCAGGGGCGGGTCATCCTCGCCGCCAGCAAGGCATTGACTGCCGCGGGCATCGACATGCCTTACCCGACGGAGGTGCATCTGTGGCACGACCAGACCGAGCATACCGACGGCCATCGCAGCAAGCAGCGCGAGGGCTGGCCTGCCGGACCCCGCAAGGAGCCCGGTCCGCGTTGGCAGCCGGGCGAAGGGGTGCAGGATTGATGGCGCCAGCCAGAACATCATGAGCCGGCGCACATTTGAAAGGGTAGTCACCTTCCTGATGCTCAGGATCGACCGGATGCGCCTGCGGATCGACCGGATGCGCCTGCTTGTTTGTTTTCAGCTTCTGCAACAATACCGGACCGGATTGATAGATGAACGAGTGTCCTGTGCCGCAGGTCTGCCAAGAGTGAGCGCTGCGAAGCCGGATATCTCCAAGTCTTTCTTGTCGTTTTCGCACTGGCCACGACCGTCATGTTCTGGCTGTGAACGATGAACGTGCCTGGCCGAGGAAGGGCACAGGAACTGCGGGCGTGACGGTGACGCTTTGACTTTCAGGTTTCGGCATTCAGATCGGACCTCCAGTCGTCGCAGCCGAGTTCTTCAATCGAGCCACTGACGAGACCGAGAAGGATTGCCGATGACACCGCTTCAGATTGCTTCAGTCATTCTGGTACTGGCCGCTGCCTCTGGCAGCATCAATTACTTCTTTCTGAAGCTTCCTTCCTCGATCGGCATCATGATCACGGCGCTCCTCGGTTCTATCGTGATCCTGGCCGTCGACCACACCCATCCCGGCTTGCAGCTTGCCGAACAGGTACGCGACCTTGTTGCCTCGATGGAATTTTCCGGCTCGCTTCTGGACGGGATGCTGGGGCTCTTGCTGTTTGCAGGCGCGCTGCACGTATCTCTGGATGATCTGAAGCGTGAAGCGCTGCCTGTCCTGCTGATGGCGACATTGGGTGTGGCAATTTCAACCGCCATTGTGGGTATCGGATTTTCCTTGATCAGCGGCATGCCTCTTCTGATCGCCCTCGTCTTCGGCGCGTTGATCTCGCCGACCGATCCCGTTGCAGTGCTGGGCATCCTGCAGGACGCCAGGATCCGCAAAAGCCTTGAAACGAAGATCACCGGTGAATCGCTGTTCAATGACGGCGTTGGCTATGTCGTCTTCCTGCTTCTGGTCGGGTTGGCCTTTCCGGCAGCCAGCGCACACGGAGAAACCTCGTTCAGTGTGGCCGCCGCAGTCTCATTGTTCCTGCGGGAGGCATTGGGTGGTGCCCTTCTGGGCGCCGCTCTGGGATGGTGCGTGTTTCAGATCATGCGACGGATGAACGATTATCCGCTGGAGGTGATGCTGACCCTCGCCTTGGCCTTCGGTGGTTATGAGCTTGGGTTGGCTCTAGGAGTTTCGGCACCGATCATGGCTGTCGTGGCGGGCCTGATGATCGGCAATGTCGGGCGCAGGGACGCCATGTCCGAGGAAACGCGCAACTATGTCGACGGCTTCTGGCGCCTCATCGACGAGATCCTGAATGCCGCCCTGTTCCTGATGATCGGGATGGAGATCTTTCAGCTGAGCCTGACGCGCGACATGGCTGTCACGCTGCCAGCCGCCATCATCCTTGCACTGGTGGCCCGCTTTATCTCCGTGGCCTTGCCCATCCTTCTTTTGCGCCCGATCCGGCAGGAAGGCCGGGATGTTGTGCCGTTGATGACGTGGGGCGGCCTGAAAGGTGGGATTTCAGTGGCCTTGGCGCTTTCCTTGCCCGATAATGAGTGGAAGGCCTCCATCATCGCCGTGACCTATGCGGTCGTGATCTTCTCGATCCTTGTGCAGGGGCTGACGTTGGGCAGGTTCGCCCGCTGGCTGAACCGAAAGGCGCAGGAGCGGTCGGTAGACGATGCCCGGTCCTGACGCAGCACTTCACGTTGAAGGACATTGGCGCTTCGGCCAGTCAGCCTTTACCGTGATGGACGTGGAGGCGGTTCTTGTGATCACTCAGCACCTCGATGACCTTGCAATCCGAGATCGTGCCACAGGCGCGGTCTGTCAGCATGCGCTCCGGTTCCTGCTGCAGGGCTTGAAGCCGCGTGATGCGGTTTCTGAGTGATGCAAGCGGACGGCTGGCGATGACATCGGCTGCCGCGCAGGACATGTCAGGCTGGTCCGACAGGCTGAGAAGCTCCCGGATATCCTTAAGGGGCAGCCCAAGCTTGCGGGCATGGTGGATGAAGGCGAGCCGTTCTTGATGCTCTTTCCTGTAGAGCCGCTGGTTGCCTGCGCTGCGTTTCGCCTCTGATAGCAGGCCGATGTCCTCGTAATATCTGATGGTCGACACCTTGACCCCGGTCGTCACACTCAGTTTCCCGATGCTCGGCATGAGAAGCCCCTTGAACCTCTAGTGACTGAATATCTGTCTTCCCAACTCGATAAAGGAAGCACGTTGAGTGGGAGGCGCATGGTAGCTGAAATAAAAGGGCGGCAGGAATGAAGCGTCACCGGCTTAGACTGCGCGGCCTGCACGACAAAGGCGGTGCGGGCCCTCGAGCGGTTGCCGGTTGTCAGCGACGTCAAGGTTGCGCTGATGACGCAACGGCTGTCGCTGAACCAAGTGCCGGGCACCACCGAACCCGATGCCATCGAAGGCCTCGTTCGGCAGCTGGGCCTTGGAACTGCGCCGAAAGGCCAGCATGCTCCGCGCAACAATATCTTCGTGCTGCCGTGCACAGACCCTGCCACGCTGGCAGAAGATGGCGAGCGCAAAAATCCCAATCCGATGTCGTGCAATCACGATGCGGCACCGGCACTGCACGAGAGGTCATGGTACCGAACAGCGAAGGGGCGGCTTGTCCTCCTGACGAGCACGTTGCTTGCCCCCGCATGGCTGATCGACATGCTGACCTCTGCCGAGGCCGGATGCTGAGCGTTTGTCGCGACTTGCCTGATGGGGGCGGCGCCGGTGGCGAAGCGTGCCATAAAGCCCTTCGCATGAGTCAGCCGTTCACCATCGAGGGGCTGATGACCATCGCCGCCGGTGGCGCTTGCTGATCGTTGCGGCGGAGGAAGCGGCACTGGTGGTCTTCCTGTTCGCCGTGGGCGAGGTCCTGGAGGGTGTCGCGGCCGGAAAAGCGCGCCAAGGCATCCGGGCACTGGCCGATCTCGTGCCAAAGACGGCGCTGCGGGAGGGGGCCGGTCGCACACGGACTGTTCCTGCCGACAGCCTGGAGATGGGGCGGAATGGTTGGTTACAATGTGCAGACTGCGGTGGATGCCGAAACCCACCTGATCGTGACGCATGATGTCACCAACCAAGTGCATGACCGCGATCTGCTGGCGCCGATGGCGACAGCGGCGAAGGAGGTGTTGGCTCGGGACGACCTGAATGTGTCTGGCCGACAAGGGCTACTTCAGCAGCCGCGAGATCCTGATCTGCTTTGACGCAGGCATCACCACGACTGTGCTACGTCGCGAGACTTTGGGCAACCGCGGCAAGGGTTATGTACGTGAAGGCCGACTTCTCCTACGAACCAGACAAGGACGTCTATCACTGCCCGGCAGGCGAGGCGCTGAACTATCGCTACACGACCGGAGAGGAGGGTCTCCAGCTCAGGCGCTACTGGACAAATGCGGCAACTGCCCGATCAAGTCCCGCTGCACGACCGGCAAGGAACGCCGGGTCACGCGGTGGGA
>NZ_JBKGUN010000146.1:0-32956 GCF_046462195.1 Paracoccus sp. (in: a-proteobacteria)
CCTTCTGGAGCTGGAACAACAGCTGGCTGAAACCGCCAAGATTGCCGCCGCATCCATCCCGCCTGACATGATCGCGCAACTGGAAGCCAATGGTCGTGCCGTTGCGGAAGCCGGCGCGGTTCTTGCGGCGGGGGCGACGCATATCCGGCTGGAAGGCGACCTGACGGGGCTGACCATCGACGATCAGGCTGCGGCCTTGGGCGAGCGGAACCTGATACGGCCGATCATCATCCGTCTGGGCGGGGCAGAGCTGACCGTGACGCCACCCGCAGGCGCGGCCAGCGCCCAGCAGGCACTCGACCTGGCATTGGCGCGACATGAGGCGGCCCTGCGTGAGCTGGGGGTTCATGATCTTGCCGCTGCCCGCGCACGGGCGGATGCCGCACGCGAGGCCTCGGGGGAACTGCGGACGCTGGAAGCGCAGATTGATGCCGTCACGCCTGCGGACGATGCCCTGGGCCTTGCCGAGGGGCGCGATGCGCTGAAACTGTTCGTCGCGAACCTGCCCGAGATCAAGGACTCGGCAGAGGGGGCCCCGCCCGATCTGGATGCGCTGCTGCAGGCGGTCGAGGCCGCTGATACCGCCACCGCCCGCGCCGAAGGCGTGCAGGCCAGTGCACTGGATGCACTTCGCAGGCTGGAGCAGGAAGAGGCGCCGATGGCCACGGCCGAGGCGGGCGCCGCAAGCGATCTGGCCAACGCCTGTGCGCAGCTGGCCACCATCGAGGCCCGACCGGAATTCGCCGCCCTGCCCGCCGACCTTGAGCAGGCGCAGATCGGTGCCGCAGCGGCAGCCGTTCGTTTGTCCGAGGCCGAGCGCGATGCAACGGCGCATGACCTTGCCGCGATCCGGCGCAGGATCGACACGATCGACGCCCGTGCCCAGGGTGCCGCCGAGGCGCGCACCCGACTGATCACCGACATCGCGCGGCTGGAAGGGGTCGTTGAAAGTGAAGGCGGCAAGGGTCTGGCCGATCATGCCGCCGCCGCCGGTGAAGAGGTCGAGGCCGCGCAGGCCGCGCTTCAGCGTATCACCGAAGAGGCAGACACGCTGAAGCTGCTTCGGGACACGCTGGATCAGGCGCGTAACGAAACCTCGGCCCGTTTCGTCGGACCGGTCGCGCGCCGCGCCCGTCGCCATATCGAACGGCTGCTGCCGGGCTGTGACCTCAGCTTTTCCGAAGATCTGGCCCTTGATGCCATCATCCGCGGCGGTTTCAGCGAAAACTGTCGGGACCTGTCGCGCGGCACGCAGGAGCAACTGTCGGTGCTGACCCGCATCGCCTTTGCCGACATGCTGCTGGAACAAGGGCGGCCCGTGTCTCTGATCCTTGACGATCCACTGGTGTATTCGGACGATGCCCGTCTTGACCTGATGGCTGAGATCCTGGGGGACGCGGCGCAGCGGATGCAGGTCATCCTGCTGACCTGTCGCGACCGCGCCTTCCGGCACCTGCCCGGCCACCGGTTGTCGCTGACAAGGCAACCAGCGGACAGGCTGATCTGATCCCCCAAAGGGCGGCACGTGACGTGCGCGGACGCCCGAGATCGGGGGGCCTTGACCGGTTGTGCAGTTGTGAGAGCCGCTCTGCGAAAGAGGCGGCCGCTCCTCCTTTGTGCGAACCCGCGGCTGCCCCTTCGGGTGAACAAGATGCCCTTCAAAAGGACCATTTATCCGATTTCCGGGAGACTTCGTCATTCGCTTCGTATTATGCTCAGTCATAACAATACTGCGCAGGATACTCTGCGGATTTGAAAATGCATTTTGATCAAAGGAAGGAAACTGACATGTGGCCCCAAGCAGTAACTTTCCGTACCGAGAAGAACAGCACCATCACGGTCAAGGGCCCTGTGGAAGCCTTGCGCATCCTGGACGGCTGGTGGCAGAAATACGATGGTCCGGCCTATCGCGATGCGATCAACGTCTGCATCGAGGCGATCCAGGGGGAGCGTCCTTCCGATGATGCTCGTCGGGCCTTCATGATGGCGCTGACCGAGGGCGGCGTCATGGTGGACAGCCACTGACACTTCACCCTATCTGGCCCTGTCACCCGGCCGGACGCGAGGATGGTGAAAGAACAAGGCTGTCCGGGCCCTCGATTATCTGCGCCACGTCGGCAAAGGCCCTCTCGGTCGACAACTCGGCCCCCAAGGGATCAAAGGCTGTCAGGCCTGCAAAATCCAGTCCGGTCTCGGCGCCGATCAACGCAATGCGCACCTGATAGGTCCTGTAGCTGCCATAAACGAATACGCTTTCGACCAGTTGGCGGATCATTCGCCCCTGCGACAGGACATAGCCGGTTGCCGACAACTGCCCCGTTTTCGCATCGACCATGACGGCGATCTTCCAGAACTCTTCCGGGATGGGGATATCCTCGGCGCCGGGTTGCGCCTTCAGCAAACGGTCGGTGTCCCGAAACACCGGCCCTGTCAGGACCGTGACGCGAAAATCACGCGTTTCAGCGGCTTCAAGAATGTAATCCTCCAGACCCAGCCAGTCCTTCTGGTTCAAGTCCTCATGCTGGGGGGCGCAGTTGGTGTAATGGAACGTATCATCCTCACCCTCCTGCGCCCGGGACCCCCAGCCGGGGTCGCGTCGGCGCACCATGTGCCCGCGGTCCAGCGCATTCCGAAGATAAAGCTCGTTCCCGATCTGGTGGGCCGCGTCCAGCCGTCCGTCCAGCCGCCATTCTCCTTTGCGCTTGAGCATCCGGGACTGCGCCCCGTCGATATTCACCGCCGTCACCAGCGGCAGGCGGCGGGCGGCAGACTGGATGACCGAAAAGTTGCGATAACGCAGTACCCGGTCGTTGGCATCCTGCACCGGCGCGGCTTCCCAGTGCCCCAGCCCCGGAAGCGGCACCGCCAGCGCGCCCGTTCCCAGAAACTCAGGGTCATAGCCGTTCCTGTCTGCAAAGCTGGCGGCTGCGGAAACCGGTGCCTCGGGTTTCGGAAGACCGGCTCCCGGACGGCTGTTGACGATCTGCCGGCGCGCGGCTTCGATCACGTCCGCCGTGACGGCATAATTGTTTTCCATGAACCGACCGGCAAAATGCAGCCCCAAGACCCTACCATCCTCGAGGGATAGGACGGGAGAACCGGAATTGCCGCCAAGGGAGGAATAATCGGCCATCAGAACGGGCTCAGCCCGGCTGTAGTCGGTGACATAGCCTGGCGCCAGGCGCTTGACCTGATACTGGCCGCGAAAGATCTGATCCATCAATGCAGGCTCGTTGCGCGTACCGTCCTCGGCCGGATAGCCGACCACCGCGACGGCCGGCCGCCGGTCCCTGAGGGGCGTCCCGCCCAGCAGGTCCAGCGGTGTCGCCACAGGCTGCCGCGCCACGCGCAGAAGGGCAAAGTCCGGCTCGTGATCACGGGCGATATACAGGACTTCGGTCACTTCGGCGCGCAGATGCGAGGTCGCGCGGAAGAAGCCATGATAATCCAGCCGCGCCTCCATCGGGGTTTCAAAACGACCGGGGCGCATGCGGTATCCGCTTCGCAGCCGTTCGGCAAAGACCAGCGCCACGTGACGGTTCGTCACCACCAGCCCGTCCTCGATCAGGAACCCCGTTCCTGCATAAGGCAGCGTGGAATGATGCAGCAGATCAACCCGGCCGACCCCCCTGCAGGTGGCCTGCAGCAGCGCGTCATTGCGCCTGACCAGATCCAGAAGGCTAGGGTCAGCCTCGACCGCATCGGTGGTGTCGATGGCCGTTTCGCTCACGAAAAAGGCAGGACGCAGCCGGGCCAGCACGATCGCCTCGGCCATACCGTGCTGGCCAAGCGCCTCGGGCACCAGTTGCTGCGGCGGAAACCCCGCCAATGTCGCCCCTTCCTTCAGCAGCCCGGCCTGTGCAGACGTCATCGCGTCATCGCGCTGCGCCTGCAGGATGCGGGCGGCGCGCCCGTCGAAATCGGCGGTGTTGTGACGGACCTGTTCGATCTGGCTGTGAAACATCTGACCCTCCTGCGGGACGCCGCGGCCTGCTGCCCCTTTTCTGGCAGGCCCGAGGCCCCAAGTCGAGCAACGGGCGGAGCGCGGCGACACTTGTGTGACAGGCTGAGGCTGGGCCCCTTTGGAGGAACTCCGCCCTTGCCGAAACAGAGAGATTGCCGCCTCGGCAGCCAAGGATTAAGCCTTCGCCGACAGAAACAGAGTGACGAGGGCATTTTGGCCGTTGAGATCGAACGAAAATTTCTGGTCCTGTGCGATGCGTGGCGGGACCAGACCATTGCCTGCCACCACATCAGGGATCACCTGATCGCCCGGTTCGAATCCGGCAAGGCGCGCATCAGGATCTGCGACGATACGGCAACGCTGACACTGAAGGGCAACCGCAAGGGGGTGTCGCGCAGCGAATTTCATGTCAGCCTTTCTCATGCCGAAGCCGCGGCCATGATCGACGAATTTGCCGGCACTCCGGCCATCGAGAAGCGGCGGTACGATGTTCCTTTCCAAGGGCTGACCTGGCAGGTCGATGAATACCTGGGCCGGCTGTCGGGCCTCGTGACTTCGGATGTGGAACTGCCTTCCGAAAATCACTGCTTCACCTGCCCCACCTGGGCCGGAAGCGACATCACCCATGACACACGTTACAGCTCGGGGACGCTGGCGCGGCTTGTTCAGGGCGGTGGAGCAGAACTGGACGCGCTGCTGGCTGAGATCAGGTATGCCTGCCCGGCCTGCTGATCCGCTGATGGCCGGAGCTACAGCCGCTCGGCCCGTTGCTGGCGGCCGATCCGGCCGGAAAGCCTCCCCGTATTTGTGCGGTGCAAGTTGATGCCCCGAGGCGACCGATTGCAGCCATGCAAGCAGCATCGTCTGCCCAGGAAGCACTCTGTCCCTGCCCTTCCGTTGACCCACAATCTTCAGAAGAAGATGTCCTCCATCGACTGCTCGGGAGCGACGGTGATCTCGGGTTCTGCCCCGATCAGCTGCGCATGAACCTCGCGCTCGCGATCCATGGTGTAAAGGTTCCTGAAGACCTCAAGTTCAGCCGGGTCGGGCATTCCGGAAACCTCGCCCGCCGGAGGAATGGCAAGGTGACCGATACGTGCCACAAGGGCGGGAAGCCCCGACAGGACACCAAGGCCCCTGTCCACCGCATGCTGCAATCTCAGCGCACTGTCTTCGGCAGCCTGCTTCAACCTGTCGAGTTCGGAAAACAGGTCGCTGACGCGGGCCAGATCATCACGGGCGCGGGCGATATGCAGGGTCAGGCCTTCGGCTTCCCGAGCAAGAAGCGCAAAACCCGCCTGGCCGGTCAATTCAGTGATCGTCCGAAAGCTGCTTCGGCACCGCAGGTTCAGGCCGCTGCAGACCTGTGCCCGTTCCTGCACCGTTGTCGACAGCACCGCCATGGCCGTCTTGCCGCTGCCGCTGCCGCTGCGGCGTGCCAGAAGGCCCGAGTTGACCGCCGCGAGCCGGACTTCCTGCGCGGTGGCGGAAAGGGTTTCCAGATGCCGGGCCGATGCCTCCATGGCGGCATCGATGGCCTCGACGGTTGCCATGGCCCCTCGAAGGGCAGGCGTCACAAGCCCATCCAGCGTCTGGCCATCGTCTAGTTCGGACTGCCAGTCGGCCAAAACGCCCGCCGCCTGCCCGCCGATGTCGCCAGCAAGGGCCCGTGCCGCAGACTGGCCATCGGTTCCAAGGTTCTGCAACGCCGCCTGTGTGGACTTCAGCAGCATTTCGGCATCGAGGCAAAGTGCGGCCAGCTGGGCCGAGGCCAGCCTTTGCGGACCCGCGCGCCCTTGCGCCGCATCCAGGATTATCTCGACATGCTGAAGCCGTTGGGCAAATGCATCCGAGAACTGGATCCCGTTCATCAGAACACCGGTGTTGTCTTGGGTGCTGGTGCCCAGGCGGGTCATCAGCATTCCCGTCACCGATGACAGTTCCTGCAGGTCCACCGATGCCCTAACCGCGTGTCGCGGCTCCAGCGCGCGGCGGGCGCAAAGGCTGGCATCGGCCAGATAGGTCGCGGCCCCGGTGACGGCAGTAGCGACGCTGCGCAGCCCTTCGCGCATGACCTGCGATGTGTCCTCCAGCCGCTGGATCATGGTGCGCAGGCTGACGATATAAGCCTCGATCCCCTCGACATTGGCCGCACGCCCCGCAACACGGGTCATCGAGGCGATGGCCCGCAACTGCCGGCACTCCAGCCGCAGGGTTTCCGCGGCATCCGTTCCGTCCGCAAGCGCAGGCGGCAGGGTCGACGCCGTGATCGCCGCATGCGAGCGTACAAGGTGATCGGCAAGCGTTATGCAGGCCAGGCGCACCTGACCGACATCCTGACGTGCCTGCCCCACCTCGGCCAGCAGCCCGTTCAGGCGCGCAACATCTGTGGCGATCGCACCCAGCCCCCCATGAACTTCGCCCAGAACGTCGGTCAGCTGCTCGAAATGCGCCTGGCTGGTCCTGCGCAATTCGGACAAGGGCTGCGCGACAACGCCCGGCACTGCAAGCTGTTCTGACATGGCCTGTTCTTTCTCTATTTCTGTCGCATGGCCGCGGCTGGCAGACCGTCAGCCTTCCAGGCCGTCAGCCTAAGCAAGGTGGCAGGGATGCGCGGCAAGGGAATTTCCTCCTCGACAGCACCAAGACGATGGGCCTCTTGCGGCATGCCGTAGACCACGCAGGTCGCGGCATCCTGACCCAGCGTGCGTGCGCCAGCACTGCGCATCTCCAGCAGCCCTTGTGCGCCATCGGAACCCATCCCGGTCATGATCAGGCCCACGGCGTTGCGCCCCGCGGACCGCGCGACCGAGCGGAAAAGAACATCGACCGAGGGCCGGTGGCGGCTGACCAGAGGGCCGTCCACCACCTGCAGGCAATAGGTGGCCCCGCTCCGTTCCAGCAACGTGTGCTTGTTGCCGGGGGCGATCAACGCGTGGCCGCGCAGCAGGCGGTCGCCATGGCGCGCCTCGCGGACCGTGATCGCGCAAAGGCTGTCCAGGCGGCGTGCAAAGGCCGCCGTGAAATGTTCGGGCATGTGCTGAACGACGACAATGGGCGGGCAATCGGCCGGCATCGCCTCCAGCACGACGCGCAGCGCCTCCGTTCCACCGGTCGAGGCGCCAATGGCGATCACGGTTTCCGTGGTCTTGGCCATTGCCCGCCCCGAAGGCGGGGGCAGCACGGCATCGGCGGTCAGCTTGGCCTCGATCCGCTGCGGGCGCATCCGGCCCAGCCGAGCCTGTGCGGCGGCCTTGACCGCATCGCAAAGGATGGTGCGGCTTTCCTCCAAGAAATCCCGCACGCCCACCTGGGGTTTGCAGATGACATCAACCGCCCCTGCCGCCATGGCTTGGGCAAGCGTTTCGCTGTTGGCTCCTACCAGGGACGAGCAGACGACCACCGGAATGGGATGCTGCGCCATCAGCTTGCGCAGAAAGGTGACGCCGTCCATCCGCGGCATCTCGACATCCAGCGTGATCACGTCCGGACGCTCTTCCTGAATACGCGCGGCGGCGGCAAAGGGATCACCCGCCGTTGCCATCACCTGCAGGTCCGGATCCGAGGCGATCAAGTCGGACAGGGTTTGGCGTACGACGGCACTGTCATCGACGATCAGCACCCGGATCGGGCGGCGTGTCTGTCGTTCCAAGATGTTCAAACCTTCTGATAGATCGACGCCGCGATCTGACGCAGCGCCCGGGGAGGGTTCTTCAGGCTTTCCGAATGACCGGTCAGCAGATAGCCACCCGGCCTCAGGCGCGCGACGACACCGTCGACGGCGCGGTCCTGGTCGGGGGGCGTGAAATAGATCAGCACGTTGCGCAGAAAGATCACGTCCGCCGTCAATCGCAGGCCGGCGTCCAGATCGATCAGGTTTGCCCAAGCCAGCCGCGCGCGCTCGCGAAGCTCGGGAACGATCCGGTAAAGCTCACGCGGTCCGACCGAGCGCATCAGATATCGGCGGCGCAGATCCTCGGGGATGCCCGTGATCTCGTCGGGCGTGAAGACGGCATTCGCGGCCCGCTTCAGGATGCGGCGCGACACATCGGTACCCACGACCTCCCATGACAGGGGGGTGGGCCGGCTGGCGGCAATCCGGTCCAGAAGCATGGCCGAAGACCACATCTCGGATCCCAGCGAACAGGCCGCGCTCCAGATCGTCAGCTTGCGAGCGGCACCGTTCTGCAGCAGCGTGGGCAGGCCCTCGCGGGCAAGCCAGTCGTAATGGGCCTTTTCCCTGAAAAAGCTGGTGGTGTGGGTAGTCAGGGCCTCGGCCACGCAGCGGGCTTCGGCAGCGCCCTGAGGCCCTCGCAAGAGGGCGATATAGCTGACAAAGTCCGGGCAGTCGATCTCGCGCAGGCGACGATTGACACGCAATTCCAGAAAGGAGAGCTTGTCAGCCGCGATGGCCACTCCGGCGACCCTGCGCGCGGTATCGACAAGGACACGGGCCTGGTCGTCGGTCAGTCTCGGTCCCGGGGCCATGATCGCGCCTGACATGATCTAGCCGAAGTCGAACGGGCCGGGGGCATCGGCCGCGAACAGCCGCTCCAATGCCAGAACCATCGTGAGCTGTTCACCGATGCGGACGATCCCGACCAGGGCATCCGATCGCCAGTGCGTCAGGGTTGCGGGAGCAGGTTCGATCCCGTCCGCAGTGACGGCCACGACACTCAGAACGCGATCGGCAATGACGCCGACAGGATGGCGCGGCGCCCGGCCCAGTTCAAGCACCACGATGCGGCTTTCCGCGCGCGTGCGCAGACGCTCCAAGCCAAGACGGCTGGGAAGGTCGAGGATGGCGATGCCTTCGCCGCGGACGTCGATCATGCCGATCAGGTCGGATGGTGCATTGGGCAGTCGCGAGATGGGCTGCATGTCGAGGATCTCGCGAACATCCGCGACATCGATGGCAAAGATCTGGCCGGCAAGTTCGACCGTGAGATAGGTGTCCGGCTCCGAGGGGGATGCGTCCGCGTTGGCAGGAAGCCAGGGCTCGGCCGGTTCGTGCGTCGGTTTTGTCTGCAGGGCGGTCATGGGAATGCTCCGGAGCAAGGGGGAGGTGGCCCCGGGACAGCCCGGGGCCGCGGCCTCAGTAGCGCACGAAATCCGCGTCCGAGACGTGGTCGCTGCCAAGGTCCAGATGGACGCCGTTCAACTGCGTGCCGTTCACCGCCTTGCCGTTCACCTGTCCGGGCTTGATGACAATGGCGGCCTTGGCCTTGCGTGCGGCCGGACGCGGCGTGGTGCGGGTCCGGGCCTCGACCGGCGCGGGTCGTGCAGCTGTCGCGCTCTGGTCTTCCAGCCGGAAGAACGAGATGACCCCCCGCAGCTGCTCGGACTGCGACGCCAGCTGTTCCGACACGCTGGCCGCTTCGGTCGAGGCCGAGGCGTTCTGCTGGATCACTGCGTCCAGTTCGCGGATCGCCTCGTTGATCTGCTCGACCCCGACATTCTGTTCCCGGGCGGCGGCGCTGATCTCCTGCACCAGGTCCGCGGTGCGCTGGATCGAGGGCACCAGTGCCGTCAGCATCTCGCCGGCGCGCTGGCTGACCTCGACCGTGCGGCCCGACAGTTCGCTGATCTCGCCTGCGGCCTGCTGGCTGCGTTCGGCCAGCTTGCGCACTTCGGAGGCGACAACGGCAAAGCCCTTGCCATGCTGACCGGCACGGGCGGCCTCGACCGCCGCGTTCAAGGCCAGCAGGTCGGTCTGGCGCGCGATCTCTTGGATGATGTTGATCTTTTCGGCAATGGTCTTCATGGCGCGCACCGCCTCGTCGACGGCCTTGCCGCTTTCGGCAGCCTCCTTGGCGGACTGTGTCGCGATCTTTTCGGTCTGCGCAGCATTGTCCGAGGACTGGCGGATGTTGGCGGCCATTTCCTCCATCGAGGCCGAGGCCTGCTCGGCGGCGGCCGCTTGTTCGGTCGAGCCCTGGCTCAGCTGCTCGGCCGTGGCCGACATGGCCTGCGCCCCCTCGGCCACGCCGTTCGCGCTGATATTGGCGTTCGAGATGACGTCGCGAAGCTTGACCACCATGTCCTGCAGCGCGATGCCCAGCTGATCGTCAGCCGAGCGCGGCGTGACTTCCGCCTGAAGGTCCCCCTTGGCAATGCTGGCAGCAGCAAGGCTCATTCCCCGGAGGTCGCCCACCATGCCATCCATCTCGTTCAGAAGAACGCCGATCTCGTCGCGGCTGCTGGTCTTGGCATCGACGTCAAGATTGCCGCGTGCGACCTCCTTGGCCACGTGAACTGCCCGGGCCAGGCCGCGGCTGATCGTCATCGAAAGCCAGAAGGCAGCAGCGATGGCGATGATCGCGGCTGCGATGCCGAGGGCCAGCAGCGTGTTGCGCGAGTTCAGATACGCCTTCTGAGCGTCGGCCTGAACAAGGTCGAGGACTTCACGCGACCGATTGGCAAGCGCGTCGGCAGCATCGAAACTTTCCTTGAATGCCGGCTCGAGGCGCGTGTTCAGGATCTCGCTCGCGACCGTGTTGGAATTTTTCAGTGACAGGTCGATCGTTGCGGTCAGAGGCGCCTTCCAAGCCAGCCACGCCTCCCTGATCCCCTCGACGGCTGCGCGGTCAGTGCCCGACGCAGTGCGTTCGGCTGCCGCCAGGTTTCCGAGCAGCGCTTCCTGCTCTTCGGCAATCTCAACCTGCTTTGCGGCAAGCGCATCCGTGGCGGTCAGGATAAGCATGTCGCGCTCTAGGCTCTGAACCCTGCGGATGTTGTCCGTCAGCGCATCAACACTGGCTTCCAGCCCCACGACACGTGGGTCCGGGATGGCGGCGGCAGCAATGCGATTGCGCAAATCACCGATCAGAGCTTCGGTCTGAGCATAAAGGGTTTGGAACGCCGGCTCACTTTCGGCCAGATAGGCTCTCGCTGCCCGCTCGTTTGTGTTGGCGAGACCTGCAGGACGAAGCTCCGCCTCGACTTCAAGGAACTCTTGCCACTCCTTGTCGAAGGCAGCCAGACGAGCCTTGGTTTGTTCGGTGACGGTGACCCTCTCCACGTTCGCAAACGCTTCGGCAACGGCAGCAAGTTGCTGGTCGACGTTCTGGGCAACCTGCGTCGCAACGTCTGTATCTGTCTGAGCCAGATAGCTCTTGATGAGGCTCATCGAACGCGCTGCCGCAGCCTCCATCTGCAGGCTCTCGTCAAGCTGATAGGCGGTGCGGTCGACCACCTGGTCCAGCTGCGCCTGGAGTTGCGACGCCTTCTGCAGCGCCATGAAGCTCGACAGACCGAGCAGAGCGATCAGCACGGCAAAGACGGCGATCAGCTTGGTTTTGATTGTCATACGCATGAGCGTGATCTTTCTTTCAGAGCGTGGCTTGGCACGAGGGGTCACGATGGCCATGACGCCGTTCCGGCGCGAAGGCTGGTGCAATTTCGAAGTTTGTCGCGAGGCGCATGGATCAGGCATCCTTGGTTCAGCCTTGTGCAGGCCGGTCGGGTTCGGGTCGGAAAAGGGTTTCGGCTTCAAGAAGGATCACCAGATCCTCGCCATGGCGCACCACGCCCTGAACATAGGCGTCAGGCCAGCGTGCCCCGAGGTTGGGGATGCTTTCCAGCGCGGCGGTGTCGGCCTCGATCACCTCCTCGACGGCGTCGCAAAGGATGGCGAGGCGGGTGGGCACACCGGCGACGGGCAGTTCCAGCACGATCATCCGCGAGGATGCGCCCGCCCGGGCGGTCGGCATGTCCAGCCTGTGGCGGATGTCGATCAGGGGCACGATGGCGCCGCGGACATTCACCAGCGCGGGTGCAAAACTTTGCGCGTTGGGAACATCGGTGACGGGGATCGGGTCCAGGATCTCGTGCACGCAGCTGACGGACAGGGCGAAAGCCTCGCCCAGCAGCCGGAAGATCAGCACCATGTCACGCCCCCGAGACGTGCCTGGTACGGTGAAAGAGGCGATTGCGGTATCCATCGGCGTTCCCTCAGGCGGCAGAGCGTTGCGCGTGGCGGATTACCAGCGCCCGGCGTGCAAGCGTGGCCACGTCGATGATCAGGGCAACCGAGCCGTCGCCCAGAATGGTTGCGCCGGCAAAGCCTTCGACGGTCCGGTGATACTGGCTGAGTGTCTTGATGACCGTCTGGTTCTGGCCGAGGATGTCGTCCACCACCAGGCCAAGACGCTGACCGTCGGCCTTGACGATCACCACCCGACGCCGCGGCTCGGTACTGGGTTCGCGGGCAAAGACCACGTCCAGATCCAGGAAGGGCACCAGATGCTCGCGGATCGACAGCATGGTGCGGCCCGAGTCGCGCCGGCGGTCCGTGGCGTCCAGCTCGACACATTCCTCCACCGAGGCGAGGGGTATCACGAAGACCGCCTTCCCCAGGCGGACCAGCAGCCCGTCGACAATGGCAAGCGTCACCGGCAGGCGCAGCGTGACGCGGGTGCCGCGACCGCGCTGCGAGACGACCTCGACGCTGCCGCGCAAGGCGTCGACGGTGGAACGCACGGCATCCATGCCCACACCCCGGCCGGATACGCTGGACAGCTGTTTTGCCGTCGAAAAACCGGGGGCGAAGATCAGTTGGTAAAGCTCGTCGTCGCTTGGCTGGGCATCGGGCGCAATCAGCTGACGTTCGATGGCCTTGGCGCGGATTGCGTCGGGATCCAGGCCGGCACCGTCGTCCTCGATCGTGATCAGGACCTCGCCCCCTTCCTGACGGGCCGAAAGGCGGACGGTACCGCGCGCCGGCTTGCCGGCAGCCAGACGTGCCTCCAAGCTCTCGATCCCATGGTCCATGCTGTTGCGGATCATGTGGACCAGTGGCTCGGACAGGCGATCGATCACCGTCTTGTCGATCTCGGTCTCGCCACCCTCGGTGGTCAGGCCGACCTCCTTGCCCAGTTCGGACGACAGGTCACGGACAACCCGTCGGAACTTTCCAAAGACCATCTCGATGGGCAGCATGCGGATGGAGAGCGTGGAGTCGCGCAGGCCTGTCACAAGGCGCTCGACCTCCTCGACCATGGTCTCCAGTTCCGGATCCGCGCTGAGGGCGGCCAACTGGCTGAGACGGGCCTGGGCAATCACCAGTTCCCCCAACTGGTCCATGATCTCGTCCAGTTTGGAGGCGGGAACGCGCACATTCTCACCGGCCGCTTCGGCAGGCTTTCTGGCAGAAGCAGAGGCAGAGGTTTTTTCCGCAATGGATTGTCTGGCCGGTGAGGCCGGAGCGGCGGCCACCTCCGAGATGTCCAGTTCGGCATCGTCGGCAAAGATGAAAACAGCCTCGATGGCGCTGCGGGGCTGTTCCGTTTGCAGCGCGATCTGCCAGCCCAGATAGCTGTGGCCCGCGTCCAGTTCCGCCAGGGGCGGAAGGGCGGCGGCATCCACCGTGACGGTTGCGGTTCCCATTTCCGCCAGCTCGGCGATCAGCAGGTCGGGGCGCATCCCGTTCTGCAAAGCCATCGGTTCGGGCCGGAAACGGATCAACCAGTGGCGCAGGCCGGATGCATTCCGGCCGGCAGGGGCTGCCACCGCAGGCTGCTCCGCCTGTCCCGCAGGACCGGTGATGGATGCCAGTGCCGTCAGCAGTTCCGCGGCCGCGCCGGAGGCCTCCAGCGCCTCCGCCTCGGGACCGTCGCCACCGCATGCCAAAAGGGCCGTCATGTGGTCACGGGCCTTCAGCGACAGGTCGATCAGGCGGTTGTCCACCGACAAGAGACCGTCACGCACCTTGTCAAAGGCATCCTCGAAATAATGGGTAAAGCGTGCAAGGACGCCAAAGCCGAACATCGACCCCGACCCCTTGATGGTGTGCAGGGCGCGAAAAACCGCGTCCACCTGTTCGGGATCGACCTGACCTTCCAGATCCAGCAGGAGCGCTTCCAGCCCTTCCAGGATTTCCCGGGCTTCCTGGACAAAGGCGCCAATGGCGGGATTGATGTCCTCCATCGGTCAACCCGCCAGCTTCTTGGTGACCGAAACCAGCATGGCGGCATCGAAGGGCTTGTTGATCCAGCCGGTGGCGCCGGCGGCCTTGCCTTCGGCCTTCAGTTCGGGCTTGGATTCGGTGGTCAGCATGACGATGGGAACGCCTGCGCCCGCGGCTTCCTTGCGGGCGTTCCGGATGAAGTCGATCCCGTTCATGACCGGCATGTTCAGGTCGGTGATGACCAGTGCCGGTCGTTCGGCCCGGAGCTTTTCAAGCCCTTCGGCGCCGTCGGCGGCGCCGATCACCCGATACCCGTGAGGTTGAAGGCTGAAGGCGACCATGTCCCGGATCGCCTTGCTGTCGTCGATGGTCAATACGGTGATGCTCATCATGCACTCCGGTAAGGGGGAAGCGGGTCAGGGAAAGCCGCAAGGGCAGCAAGCCGCCGGGCCTCATCGCCCAGTCGCGGCATGCCGGGACTGCGCCGGTCCAGTTCACCTGCGGTGGCAAGCAAAAGCTGAAGCGCAGGCTGCGTCGGCAAGGCGGGCGCCGGGGGAACGGGCGCAATCTCGAGCAGCCCGTCGCCACCGCGATCGAGCCAGGCCCTGAGAGATGCGCAGGCATGCCGGGCATCGCCCGGGGCAAGCATGGCGTCGAGAAGGAAAGGGTCGTTCTTGTTCATGAGGACACGGCGAAAACCTGTGGCTGGTTTTCCACCCCTAGCGGACGAGTCGCTAATATCGGGTGAACGCCCTGCCGATTTCCATGCGTGTCCTGATGCGACCGGCCCTGTCGGCCCGGCCTCATGTCCCTTCGGACAGGTCAGGCATGTCTCAGTCGCGGATCAGCCAGTCCAGGGACTGCTTGAGCCGCGCTGTTCCATCGCGCTCGAACCAGGCGCCATGGGCAAAGATGACCCGCTCGGGTTGAAGCGAGACCAGACGGCGGGCTGCTTCGCGCGCGGACTGCCCCTTCAGCTTGACCACGGCCCGCAGGTATCCCGGGGCACGCCCGTTCGGCGCGGCGTTTCCCGCCAGCGACAGCAACGGCCGAACCGCCGCCGGCATCTTCGGTTTTTCCAGGTTCTGGATCAGGTCCGTCATCACCATGGTTCGGCTTGGTTCGTGAAACAGGCAGATCTCGTGAAAGCCGCCGATGCCCCGAATGTCGATCCGTTCCAGTTCGGCAGGCCAGCCTTCGGCATCGTGCTCGTCAAGGTCGCGATCCAGCCGCAGGCCCGAGCGCTTGACCTGCCCCCGGTCCCGCAGGCCCGGGGCCGCCCAGGTCACGGCGTCGGGAACGGCCTGCTGCCAATCCTTCAGCATCGTCCAGTGGGCGCTGTTCGGCGCCACCATGTGCCGAACAGCGCCCAGATCGGTCAGCTGCCACAGCAGGTCGGACGTGAAGCGCGTCGGCGAATGCAGCAGCAGGCTTTTGTCCTGCAGGCGAAAGACGGTCATGCGCACCGGCAGGGGCAGCATCCCCATGGCCTTCAGCGGGCCGCTGTCCACGATCCAGACATCGGCCGCGACGGGCTTGGGAGTGTCGAGCGGCGGATAGGTCACTTGCGTCATCGAAACCCCTCTTGGCATCTGAAGCTGGCGTGCGGGTTCAACCGGCAAGAGTGCGTGATGTTCCTGACGGGGGGAACCACGCAAGGCCTGCGCCGGTTACAGGAGCAGTCGTGGCATTTCTGGTGGCGGCTCGTTCATGCAGCGCCTCGACGCCACAGGCGGCCCGTCTGCCGCCGGTCGCAGTGGCCTTGCCAGTGCTGCCCCACCCAAACCTTCACCCGGAGTTCTCATGCAGCTGTCCCCCCTTTCCACCCTCGCGCTCGGCGCGCTGATCACGACAAGCGGTCCGGCTCTTGCGCAGAATTCGCCCGGGTCGGGACCTGTCGCGACCGAAACCGTGCTGTACGAGCCGACCGCGCAGGAACCCACGCCTGAACGGATCGAAGCGCTGAACATGCCTGACGGCTTCCATATCGAGGTCTTTGCCAAGGACCTGGGCAACACCCGGATGCTGGTGGTGTCGGATTCGGGAAATGTTTATGTCACCCGGCGCGACGAAGGCGACCTGCTGATGCTGGGCAATGCCGATGGCGAGGCCACCGAGCCGCAGACCGTGCTGGAACGGGAAAACCTGCACGGCATCCACATCGACGGCGACCGCATCTACCTGGCCACGATCAACGAAGTGCTGTCTGCCCCCTTGTCCGAGGACGGCACGGTCGGAGAACTGGAAACCATTGCCGACGACATTCCCGACGCAGGTCAGCACCCCAACCGCACGCTGGCGATCGGGCCGGACGGGGCGTTGTATCTGTCGGTCGGATCGACCTGCAATGCCTGCGACGAACCCAAGGACGAACACGCAACCATCCTGCGCATTCCTCTGGACGGGGGCGAACGTTCGATCCATGCCGAAGGCCTCCGCAACACGATCGGCTTTGGCTGGCATCCTGTGACGGAGGAGATGTGGGGGGTGGATCACGGCTCGGACGCCCGCGGCACCGACACCCCGCCCGAAGAACTGAACCGCATCACCCAAGGCAGCCATTATGGCTGGCCCTGGTGCCATGGCGATCGTCAGGTGGACCGTTTCGTCGCCGGCCTGCCCACGGGCTTTGACAGCAAGGACGCCTTCTGCGAAACGACCGAAGCGCCTGTTGCCACCTATGTGCCTCATTCCGCGCCGCTGCAGATGGCCTTCTACACCGGCAATGCCTTTCCCGAAGAATATCGCGACGATGCTTTCCAAGTCATGCGCGGGTCGTGGAACGCCAATCCCCCGGCGGGCTATGAGGTCGTGCGGATCAACTTCGAGGATGGCGAGCCGACCGGTTTCGAACCCTTCATCACCGGCTTTCTGACGCAGGACGGTGACGGCCATGGCCAGATCGCGCGTCTGGCGGGTCTTGCGGTCACCCCCGAGGGCGCGCTGCTGATCGCCGACGACCATAATGGTGTCATCTATCGTATCCGCCACGCGGCTGAATGACGGCAAGGGCCGGTGCCGGGATCAGCGGTACCGGCTGCCGCCGGCAGAAACCGGTCCGGCAGCGCCCCGACGGCAGGCGTTCTACAGCCCGAAGGGCCAAGTGTCCGGCAGATCCCTTTCCCCACCGGCCGCCTCGCCCGAAACCAGCGCCGTTGTTCGGTCGAACCAGACCCAGCCGTCGTATTGCCGCGCAGGCGATGTTTCCAGATAATGACTCAGAAGCTCGCTTTCGGGGCGATAGATGACGCCGATGAATCGCTGAAGGCGGAGTTCGGCCAGAGCTTCGGTGATCGCGGGCTCACTGCTCAGGTCCAGCACGAAACGCGGCACCTGGCTGTCATGACACATCCTCTCGAAGCTGTCGGGATGCGAGGGCCGGATCGACTTGACCTCCATGGGTGCGTCCCAGTCCGATGCGGCCGTGACCGTTCCTTCATGCGTACCAAAGCCGATCAACGCGACCTGGTCGCCCCACTCCTGGCGCGCAAGCTGTCCCAGATTGTGTTCGTTCATGCGGGTCCCCATTTCGCCGTGGCGGGCATCGCCGACATGGGAATTATGCGCCCATACGACCGCCTTTCCCCCAGGCTCCGCCGCCTTCAGCAAATCGGCCAGCGTCCCGCACATGTGATTGTCGCGCAGGTTCCAGGCCTCGGCCCCTCCGCGGTACATCACGCGATAATAGCGTTCGGCCGACGCGACCAGCCGGGCATTCTGAGCGGCCTCCAGCGCATCAGGGTCTCGTCCCTGGTCCTGCTGCTCCAGCAGGTCGCGGCACTGCCGGATCACCGCCTCCTCGCAGGTGCGATGGCCCGCGGTCAGGACGGCCCGGCCATAAGCATCCGGACGGTCGGCCCAAGGCTGCAGGCATCCGTAACGCTGACGTGCAAGTTCTGCGGCACCCGGATCGACACCCTCCAGATAGGCGATCACGGCCTGCATGGACGCGCGCATGTTGTACATGTCGAGGCCGAAGAAGCCGGCCTGGCGTTCGGGTGCGCGATGTTTGTTCCAGTCACGCATCCACGCCAGCAGATCCGCAATGGGACTGTTGCGCCACATCCAGCGGGGAAAGCGTTGGAAAGGGTCCGCCCCTTCGGGAAGGGGCAGGTTGCGGACAAAGCGGTTCATCAGGGCCGCATCCGGCCAGTCGGCCTCGACCGCGACGATGGTGAAGCCATGGTGCTCGATCAGGTGGCGCGTGATGGCCGCCCGTGCGTGATAGAACTCGGCCGTGCCATGGCTTGCCTCGCCCAACATCACGACCTTGCAATCCGCCCATCGCTCGAACCAAGCCGCGAACGCCCTGTCATGCGGGTCAGGCAGCGGATTCGCGTATCGTGCGATCAGGGCGCTGACGCTGCCGTTTGTTCCTGATGACAAGGCATGTGCCATGGCTGTGGCCCCCTTCTCTGGCATGGTCATGTCGAGAGGGAACCGCGCAGCCATGCGGATGTTCCGGCCGGATTCCTGCCCGGCCAAGTCCCTGCCAGTCCGGATCCCTGCCAGTTCGGTGGGAACAGGGAAACAGGCGCGGGGTTGAAAGGAACGGCATCCAGGCAGCAGGAGGGCAGCAGGTGGCCCAGACGGTCGGTGATTTCTTTTGGGAGCGGTTGCGCGCCTGGGGCGTGACGCGTGTCTTCGGTTACCCGGGCGACGGCATCAACGGCCTTCTGGGGGCGCTGCAGCGGCGCGGCAACGACATCCGGTTCGTCCAGGCCCGGCACGAGGAGATGGCCGCCTTCATGGCCTCGGCCCATGCCAAGTTCACGGGCGAGCTGGGCGTTTGTCTGGCCACCTCGGGTCCGGGGGCATCCCATCTGCTGACGGGGCTTTATGACGCCAAGCTGGATCACATGCCGGTGCTGGCCATCGTGGGCCAGCAGGCGCGGACGGCCTTGGGAGCCCATTACCAGCAGGAGATCGATCTTGTCTCGATGTTCAAGGACGTTGCCAGCGCCTTTGTCCAGCAGGCCACGGTGCCGGCGCAGGTGCGCCACCTGACGGACCGCGCGGTGCGGACCTCCCTTGGCCAGCGGCAGGTGACGGCCCTCATCTTTCCTAACGATCTGCAGGAAATGCCATACGAGGACCCGCCCCGGGCGCATGGTGCGGTCTTTTCCGGCATCGGCCTGTCAAAGCCCCGGGTCATACCGTCTGAGGCCGACCTTCATCATGCGGCCGAGGTTCTGAACGCAGGATCCAGGGTGGCCATTCTGGCCGGCGCCGGGGCCCTTGGCGCCGCACCCGAACTGCGCGCCGTGGCCGACGCACTGGATGCGGGCTTGGCCAAGGCGCTGCTGGGCAAGGCCGTGCTGCCCGACGACCTGCCTTGGGTGACAGGCTCGATCGGCCTGTTGGGCACATCGGCCAGCCATGACCTGATGGAAGGGTGTGACACGCTGCTGATGGTTGGTTCGGGCTTTCCTTATTCCGAATTCCTCCCCAAGGAAGGGTCGGCGCGGGGGGTGCAGATCGATATCGACCCGACCATGCTGTCGCTGCGCTATCCGATGGAATCGAACTTGGTCGGTGACAGCGCGGAAACGCTGCGGGCGCTGCTGCCCTTGCTGAAGCCGAAGACAGGCGGCACATGGCGCAAGACGATCGAGGGCAGCGTCGCCCGGTCATGGAAGACGCTGGAAGAACGCGCGATGCAGCCAGCCCAGCCGGTGAACCCGCAGCGTCCGTTCTGGGAACTGTCCTCGCGCCTTCCCGACCGCGCCATCCTGACTTCGGATTCGGGGTCATGCGCCAACTGGTTCGCACGCGACGTGAAGATGCGTGAAGGAATGATGGCCTCCCTGTCCGGGGGCCTGGCCTCGATGGGGGCGGGGGTTCCTTATGCCATTGCAGCCAAGTTCGCCCATCCAGACCGGCCGGTCATTGCCATGGTGGGCGACGGCGCGATGCAGATGAACAACATGGCCGAGCTGATCACCGTCGCCAAATACTGGCGCGACTGGCAGAACCCCACCTGGATCTGCCTTGTGCTGAACAACTGCGACCTGAACCAGGTCACCTGGGAACAGCGGATCATGGAGGGCAATCCCAAGTTCGAGGCCAGTCAGGCCATTCCCGATGTGCCCTATCATCGCTTTGCCGAGATGATCGGGCTGAAGGGGATCTTCGTGGACGATCCAGACAGCATCGGCCCGGCTTGGGACATGGCGCTGGCAGCCGGCGTTCCGGCGGTGATCGAGGTCCGGACCGATCCCGAGGTTCCGCCAATGCCGCCACACCTGACGTTCAAGCAGGTCCGCAACTTCCTGTCGTCCACGGCGCGCGATCCCGAACGGGGCGGCGTTCTGCTGAACACGGCGCGGCAGGTCCTGGGGGGCAGCTAGGACCTTGCAGGTTGGCGGCCGCAAGGGGCCGCCGTTCTGATACGCAGTACGGGTGGCGGAGCGGCCTGTGACAGCGCAAGGTGCAGCGCCGGCGGAACGGGGGGCAATCCGCCGCCGTTATCATTGCTCCTTCCGTTTCTTTCTCAAGCAGGTTTCACGAATGACAGCAGATGACGCCATGGATGATCGCAGGGTCACGACGCCCGACCTGCGCACCTTCCTGGCCGGCGTGGGCCGGGCGTTTGCAGGGGCGATGCTGTTCTCGCTGCCGATGCTGATGACCATGGAGATGTGGTGGCAGGGGTTCTATCTGGAGCCGTGGCGCATCGTGATCATGCTGATCGTCGTGCTGCCGCTGCTGCTGGGCCTGTCGCGCCTGGGGGGACTGCGCAAGACCTGCCGCCTGCGCGATGACGTTGCGGATGTGCTGGTCGCGATCGTGGTGGCGGGGCTGGCCTCCGCCATCATCCTGGGGCTGTTCGGCATCATCACCCTGGACATGCCCCCGCGCGAAGTCATAGGCAAGATCGCGATCCAGCTGGTGCCTGCCAGCTTGGGCGCGATGCTGGCGCGCAGTCAGTTGGGCGAGGCATCCGAAGGGGACGACGACGAGACGATGCAGGAAACCTATTGGAGCGAACTGTTCCTGATGGGCGTTGGTGCGCTTTACCTGTCGCTGAACGTGGCCCCTACCGAGGAGATGGTGCTGATCGCCTACAAGATGTCCACTTGGCAGGAGATCGGCCTGATCGCCCTGTCCCTGGTGCTGATGCACGCGTTTGTCTATTCGGTCGGGTTCAAGGGCGGCTCGCCCCGTGGCAAGCAATCCTTTCTTGCCGTTTTTGTCCGGTTCACCTGCGGAGGTTATGCGATCGTGCTGCTGGTCAGCTTGGGGACACTTTGGCTGTTCGGCCGCACATCCGAAGCCTCGCCCGAGGAAATTCTCAGTTCGGCCGTGGTGCTGGCCTTTCCCGGATCGCTGGGGGCCGCCGCCGCGCGGGTGGTGCTGTGATGGACAAGAAGTCGAACCTGCCCGAAGCCACGTCGCGACTGGAATGGCTGGTTGCCGGATTGGGTGCGATGTTGATTTCCTCCATCATCGGGTACCTGATCTATGACGGCATCACTTATCCCGACTCGCCTCCCGATGTGACCGTGTCGCAAACCTCGGCGCTCAGCCGTTCCGAAGGCTTTCTGGTCGAATTCACCGCACGCAACAGCGGCAACACCACCGCTGCGAACCTGGTCGTGACAGGCAGCCTGATGGACGGCGACAAGGTCGTCGAAGAGGCCGAGGTGACGCTCGACTATCTGCCCCAGCAGGCGGAGCGCAAAGGCGGTCTTTTCTTCAGGAACGATCCTTCGGAACACGAGGTCACCCTGCAGGCCGGAGGCTATACCGCGCCCTGAATGTTCAGGCTTGCATCGCCTCCACCTGAAAGCTCAGGGTGAACACGTCCAGCGTGCCGGGCAGCCGGGCCGGTGTTATCCGCTCGGGCTCGTTCAGGCGTAGTTGAAGCCGGGACAGAATGCGCCGCATTGCCAGCGTGGTGATCGTTGGCACGAAATTCACGGCCGGGCAGACGACCGCGCCTTCGCTGAACGGGAACAGGCCCAGATCCGGCCGGCTGTTTCCGTGGCTCCACAAGGAAGGGTCAAAGCGATGCGCTTGCGGAAGGGTCTTGTCGTCGCGGTGCAGGAAGGGCGTGAAGATCAGGATTTGGGTGGCTTGGTCCAGTTGGCCCTGCCCCCAGGATACCGTTTGCGTGGTTTCGCGCAAGATGGCCGGCGTTGTCGGCCAAAGCCTCAGGGCGTCCAGGAAACAGGCGCGCAGGAACGGCAGTTCGGGCGCACCCTCCTGCTGCACCTCCGAAAGCTCACGGTGCACCTGTTCTTTGACCTGCGGGTGGGTGGACAACAGCGCCAGCGTGCGGAACGTGCCCATCCCGCCCGGGTCAAAGGCAAACAGGTATTGCGGCAGTTGATGATGCGGCTGCTGGTTGGGATCGGTCCAGGCCTGCGCCATGCGCCCCGCCAGACTGCCGGGCTCCGCCTGATCGACATACCCGCGCAGCCGGTCCAGAAGAACCTCGCGCGAGCGGCGGTCCTTGCCCCGGAAGAAGGCATAATTGGCGCGACGGCGCAGCTTCTCCAGCAGATCGGTCAGGTCCGTGTCGTCACGTGCCGCATCCCCCAAGACGATACGGCGCACCATGCGGAACCAGCCGGTGAAGAAGATGTCCCAGTCCAGCCTGCCGCTGTCCGCGGCCTGACGACAGACCTCGTCCATCTCTTGGTCCACGATCGTAGAGAAATGCGCGGCCATGGCATAGACGGGACAACCGGTTTGCAGGGTTTCCTCGTTCAGGTGCCGCCTGATGGCGCGATCCCGCCCATGCGAGGACAGAACGGCATTGGGTTGAAAATGATTGAGCGCCGAACGTTTTTCCAGACTGTCGGCGGCAAAGGGTTCGGGCGAACCCTCAAGAACGGCCGAAGCATCCTCGGCCGACAGGATCACCGCCTGATGACGCAGAGGAATACGCAGCAGCAAGGGGCCGGGCCCGTACTTGTCGCGCAGGGCCTGCATCCGGCGCACGGCCCGGTCGTCCAGCCCTATTCTTTCGGCCAGTGTCACGACGGCCCGGCGCCGGATCAGCGGCCCTTTTCCCAATGTCGGCACCACCACATCCCTGAGAACCGCCAACGTGTCGAGCACGCTGGCCTGCGAGACGGCATGGGGCGAAACCGCCGAAGACAACGGAGGCACCATCTTCATGACCGTTCCCGTTCACGACGGTGGGGCCGGCGTGCCAGGGCCAACCCTCCAGCCACACCGGCCAAAACCACGCCCGCCATGATCGCGCGCTGGCGGGGCGATCTCAGGCCTCCGTCGATCCCCCCTGGCCGTGCAGGCGGGGAAAACAGGCTGCCTTCGCTGCGTGGCATGGCCTCGGCACGCGCAAAATACGCACGCAGAAACCCGCCCGAGATCATGGCCGTCAGCTGCGGGGACAGGGCATGCATCAGACGGAGCGCATAGGTGGGGCTACCCAGCATCGTCGTAGGCCGCGGGTGGCGCGACAAGTGCAGCATGGCTGCGGCAACGCTCCGTGCATCTAGCAGGGGCGGCGGCGCGGAAAGCTTGCGCCCGGTATAATTCGCGCCATGCGCGATGCCCGGCGTGTCCACGAAAGACGGGTAAACGTCGCAGACATGGATGCGCGGATGGCCCGCAAGCTCTCCCCTCAGGGCTTCGGAAAAGCCGCGCAGGCCGAACTTGCTGGCACTGTAGGCGGCGGCATAGGGCGCCGCTGCGAACCCGCCAAGCGAAATCATGTTGATGAATATCCCGGCCTTCTGCCTGAGGAAGACAGGCAGAACCGCGTGGGCTTCGTTCATGTGACCGATCAGATTGGCTTGGATCACCTGCTGATGCGCCTCGATCGGCACGTCCTGAAAGGCGCCGACGGCCCCCACGCCCACATTGGCGATCCACACGTCGATGCGCCCGCCAAAGGCCAAGGCCGCTTCGGCCAGATCCATGACCTGCTGGGCATTCCCGACATCCGTGGCCACGGCTACGGCCTGTCCGCCCTTTTGCCTGCACCGCTCCGCCACCGCCTCCAGCGCCGCTCCGTCACGGGCGGCCAGCACCAGCCGCGCACCCTTGCGGGCATAGGCTTCCGCCGTCGCTTCTCCGATGCCGCTCGAGGCACCCGTGATGACAACGACGTCGCCCCTGCTTCTGGCGCGGAATTTCTGATGGGGCATGACGATCCTCCGCAGTTGCCGATCTGCCTGCAGGCCCAGACACGCCCTGCCGACATCGTGCCCCAACCTGACACGTCCCTCATTGTTCCTGTGACGCGGCAATTGGTCCGACCTTCGGCTGCTGCCGATCCAGATCGCGAAGGTGTTGGCAAGGGCGCTGCGATCTGACAAGGTTCGGTGATCGGAGGACCATATCATGACCCGAGAACAGCCCAAGCAGAAGAATCCCGCCACCGACCCGCCTCGCCAGAACGGTCAGGGTGATCACGAAGGCGTCCCGCATTCGCCGGACGAATTCGACGTGATGAACCCGGCAACTCCGGGTGAGGACAAGCAGGAAAACCAGTAAAGGGCCAAGGCGCCTTTGCCGGCAACCTGCAGCAGCCAGTTGCCGGCGGAAAACAATGCTCTGGCCGGCTTGCCGCCCGAAGGCAGTAGAAGGCATGTCCCGACACATGCGCACCTTCGCTTGGCATTGGACCGGGTGGCGTTTATGCAATCACCGACGGCGCAGCGGCGGCCGGCCTGCTCAACGCACCGTATGGTGGACGTGAAACAGCATTCACCTGCAGAAATGCGGCAGGTGCGACACCCAATCCGGACCCGTCATGGGAACTGCCTTCGCAGGCTGCGGTTGTGGCAGAAGTCAAAGCAAGGAGAGCACGATGGACGACAACCGGGTCTGGAGTTTCGAGGAAAGCCTTTGGCGTGCGTCGGAAGGACGTTATCACGAAGGGGTCGATCCTGAATGCGTGATGGCGCTTAGCCATGCCCCTTATCTTTTCAGCGGCCAGGATGCGGTTGAAGCCGTCAGCGGCACCCCTGCATGGGATGAGGTCACCTTTTCGGAACAAACGATTTCCCGCCCTGAAGAAGGCTTGATCGTGGTGGGTTACCGCATCAAGGCCGACAAGGGCGACACCAGTTTCACCGCCGCCTGCACCTCGGTCTATCGCCGAAAGGCGCATGAAGACTGGACCGTGGTGCAGCATGCGCAGGTTGCCCTTCCGGCAAACCAGGAAAGCGCCTGACAGCGCAAGCCTGCAGAGCAAGAAACAAGGCGAGCCCTGCGGCTCGCCTTGTTCATTTCAACGGTTGCGGAGGCCCCTGAAGCATCCAACGGAAAACTAGGTTTGCGTCACAGGCCCCAGGTCATGCCGACCTTCCTACTGATCGCCCCGTTCAAGTTTCGGACGGGGGGATCACGCTCTTCTCTGCATCGCTCAGGACAACAGATCCTTGGGCAACAGGGCGTCGGGCAGGTTCTGATAGCAGACGGGGCGGAGGAAGCGGCGGATGGAGAGCGTGCCGACCGAGGTGGCGCCGAAGTTGGTGCTGGCGGGATAAGGGCCACCATGGACCATGCTGTCGGCCACTTCGACACCGGTCGGGAAACCGTTGGCCAGCACGCGGCCGGCCATCCGCTCCAGCACCGGCATCAGGCGCCGCGCAAGGTCGGTGTCGCCCTCGTCCAGCTGCAGCGTCGTCGTCAGCTGGCCCACGAAGCTGCGCGCAACCTCCTCCATCTGCGCCGCGTCGCGCACCCGGATGATCAGGCCCAAGGGACCGAAGACCTCTTCGGCCAACTCGTGGTTGTCTAGCCAGTCGTCGGCCGACACCTCGAACAGATAGGGAGAAGCGCTGCGGGCCTCGCAGGTCGCCGTCAGCAGCGAACGCACCCCCTTGCCCGCCCCCACGCGCGCGGCACCGCTGCGGTAAGCCTCGGCCATGCCGTCGGTCAGCATGACCTGCGGCGCCACGCCCGACAGGGCCTCCTTGGCCGCCGCGGCAAAGGCATCCGCCTCCGGTCCGTCGATCACCACCGCGATGCCGGGGTTGGTGCAGAACTGGCCTGCGCCCATGGTCAGGCTGGCGGCCCAGCCCTGCCCGATCTGTTCCCTGCGTGCGGCCAGCGCTTGCGGCAGCACGAACATCGGGTTGACGCTGCCCAGTTCGCCAAAAAAGGGGATCGGCTCGGGGCGCTGCGCGCACAGGTTATAAAGCGCGCGCCCGCCGCCCAGGGAGCCGGTGAAGCCCACGGCCTTGATGCGCGGGTCGGTGACCAGCGCCTCGCCCACGTCGCGCTTGCCGCCCTGGACCAGGCTGAAGATGCCCGGGTTCAGGCCGACCTTCGCGATGGCCGCGACCACGGCGTCGGCCACGATCTCGCCGGTGCCGGGATGGGCGCTGTGGCCCTTGACGACAACCGTGCAGCCCGCGGCCAGAGCCGCAGCCGTGTCGCCGCCCGCCACCGAAAAGGCCAGCGGAAAGTTGGAGGCGCCAAAGACCGCAACAGGACCGATTGGGCGCTGGATCATCCGCATGTCGGGACGCGGCAGCGGCTGGCGGTCGGGCAGCGCCTTGTCGCGGCGGCGGTCCAGATAGTCGCCCTTGCGGATGTGGTCCGCGAACAGGCGCAGCTGGCCGGTCGTGCGTCCGCGCTCGCCCTGCAGGCGGGCCTGCGGCAGACCGGTTTCGGCGCTGCCCACGGCGGTGATGGCGTCGGCGCGGACCTCGATCTCGTCGGCGATCGCTTCGAGCAGCGCGGCACGCTCCTCGCGCGTGGTGGCCGAGAACTCCTCGAAGGCGGCATGGGCGGCGGCGCAGGCCTGCGCCACCATCTCGGGAGTGCCCGCCGAAAATTCATGGGCCGTACCCTCGGCCGGTGCCGAAGAGAAGCGTCCTTCGGTCCGGATCTTCTCGCCCGCGATCAGGTGGTCACCATGGGGGATATACGTCATGTCAGCGTCCTGTCCGTTCACGCCATTCGGCGTATTTCGTCAGATTGTCCTCATCCGTTGCCGGATAAAGGCCGATGATGCCAGCGCCTGCGTTCACCTGCTCCAGCACGAAGTCTTCGTAGGACTCCATTCCGGTGCATTCGTCCGCGATCTCGTCCGCCAGATGTCCGGGGATTACCATGACCCCGTCACCATCGCCAAGCATCACATCGCCCGGAAAGACCGGCGCATCCCCGCAGGCGATCGGGGCATTGATCTCGATCGCTTCGTGCAGCGTCAGATTCGTGGGCGCCGAAGGACGCGCAAAGTAGGCCGGCATGTCCAAGGCCGCAATGCCCGCCGCGTCGCGCACGCCGCCATCCGAGACCACGCCTGCCGCACCGCGCAGCGCCAGCCGCGTGATCAGGATCGATCCTGCCGTCGCCGCTCGGCTGTCTTTGCGCGCGTCCATCACAAGAACATGACCCTCAGGACAGGTTTCGACGGCAACGCGCTGCTTGTGGTCCCGGTCGCGAAAGACGGTCAGCGGATTGCGATCCTCGCGCGCCGGGATATAGCGCAGCGTGAATGCCTGGCCCACCATGGTCACGGGCTTGCGGCCGACGGGCGTGACGCCTTGGACGAACTGGTTGCGCAAGCCGCGCTTGAAAAGGGCGGTGGCAACCGAAGCGGTGGACACCTTCTTCAGCTTTTCCCGGGTTTCGTCAGAAAGGATGTAATCGCTCATCGGGTCTTCCTCAAATGAGGCCGCTATTGGCCATGAATCGGTCCAGATCGCCCTGTTGCGTCTGCGTCAGAGGCCATGCAGACGGCGCGCGTGTCGGACCGCAGTCAAGACCCTGCGCGATCAGCGCCGCCTTGACGCCGGTGACGTTCGTGCCGTTCATTTCTTGGGCACGGATGTCCTCGAAGACGCGCATCCGGTCGATCAGCCTGTTGGCGCCTTGATAATCCCCCGCCTCCAATGCGGCATGGATGGCCACGGAATGTTCGGGCCAAACATTGATCAGGCCCGAGGTGAAGCCCCGCGCGCCCACCGCATAGAAGGTCGGCGCCCAGACCTCGGCCAAACCCCCGACCCAGACAATGGATGGATCACAGGCAGCGCGCGCTTCGGCCAGCTTTTGCGGATTGGGGGTGGCCCACTTGACGCCGCGCACGCCGGGAACGGCACAAAGATCGGCAATGGCCCGGGTGCCGATGGCATCGTTGCGCAGGTAAAGCATCATCGGCAGACCGCCCGATGCATCGGCAATGGCCTTGAGATAATCCACAACCCCGCGCGGGGCGACAAAGGGATCGGGTGGCTGGTGCACCATCAGGGCTGCCGCGCCCGCATCCGCGGACACGCGCGCCAGGCGCTGCGCATCGCGTAGGGAACGCCCCACCCCGGCCAGCAGGGGGGCACGTCCATCCAGCAGGCCCGCAACCTCCTGTACCATGGTGCAGGCTTCGTCGGTGGTCAGGGCATAGAACTCGCCCGTGTTGCCGTTCACGACCGGCATGTGCAGTCCGGCCGTCAGGGCGCGGTCCAGGATCGGCGCCAGACGCGCGGGTGCGATGTCCCCGGCCTGATCATAGGGCGTCACCAGGATACCCGAAATGCCCGTCAAGGCCCAGTCAAGCGTCATTGCGGTCATCAGAAGATCTCCGGTTCACCCGCGGCGCGGCCAAAGCCCCGCTCGAGGTAGTCGAAATCGCAGCCCTTGTCGGCCTGCGTGACATGGCGCGAGAACATCCAGCCCCATCCGCGCTCGAAGCGGGGATCGGGGGCCTGCCATGCAGCGCGGCGCGTCTCCAGTTCGGCCTCGTCCACCAGCATGTCCAAGCGCCGCGCCGGCAGGTCCAGACGGACGATATCGCCGGTCTTCAGCAGCGCCAGGGGCCCGCCGACATAGGCTTCGGGTGCCACGTGCAGCACGCAGGCACCATAGGACGTGCCCGACATCCGTGCATCCGATATGCGCAGCATGTCGCGGTGCCCTTGCTTGATCAACGCCTTTGGGATCGGCAGCATGCCCCATTCCGGAAAACCCGGCCCGCCCAGGGGCCCCGCGTTGCGCAGCACCATGACAGTGTCGGGCGTGACATCCAGGGCCTCGTCGTCCACGGCGGCCTTCATCTCGGGATAGCTGTCAAAAACCAGGGCCGGGCCTTCATGCACGTGATATCTGGGATCGCAGGCCGCCGGCTTGATGACGGCGCCATCAGGGCACAGGTTGCCGCGCAGCACTGCCAGAGAGCCTTCAGCATAGACCGGGTTCGACAAGGGACGGATGACGTCATCGTTGAAGACGACGGCGCCTTCCAGATTCTCGCCCATGGTCTTGCCGGTGACCGTCATGGCCGACAGGTCCAGCCGGTCCTCGATCTGCTTCATCAGCGCGCGCAGACCGCCGGCATAAAAGAAGTCCTCCATCAGGTAGTCCTTGCCGGAGGGTCGGACATTGGCAATCAACGGCGTCACGCGCCCAAGCGCATCCAGGTCGTCCAGCGTCAGGTCGATGCCAGCCCGGCGCGCCATCGCGATCAGGTGGACAACGGCATTGGTCGAACAGCCAGTGGCCATGGCCACGATGGCCGCATTGCGCACCGATGCTTCGGTCACGATCTGGTCGGGGGTCAGATCCTCCCACACCATCTCCACGATGCGGCGGCCGCAATCGGCGGCCATGCGCTGGTGGCCCGCATCGACGGCCGGAACCGAGGAGGCCCCGGGCAGCGTCAGGCCCATGGCGTCGGTGATGGCCGTCATCGTGCTGGCCGTTCCCATGGTCATGCAAACACCGGCAGAACGCGCGATGCCGCCCTGCAATCCCTGCCATTGCGCGTCGGTGATATTGCCGGCACGGCGCTCGTCCCAGTATTTCCAGGCATCCGAGCCCGAACCCAGTCTTTGCCCCGCGTAATTGCCACTGAGCATGGGCCCCGCCGGCAGGTAGATCATCGGCACACCTGCAGTCAGCGCACCCATGACCAGTCCCGGAGTGGTCTTGTCGCAGCCACCCATCAGCACGACGCCATCCAGCGGGTGCGCGCGGATCTGTTCTTCGGTCTCGATGGCCAGAAGGTTGCGGTACAGCATCGAGGTCGGTTTGGTGAAGCTTTCGTCCACCGACAGCGATGGCAGCTCCACCGGAAAGCCACCCGCCTGCAGCACGCCGCGTTTCACATCGGCCGCACGTTCGCGAAAATGCGAGTGGCAGCTGTTCAGTTCGGACCAGGTGTTCAGGATGCCGATGATCGGACGGCCCATGAAATCGGCCTCGGAATAGCCCAACTGCATCATCCGCGAACGGTGGCCGAAGCTGCGCAGATCATCGGGGGCAAACCAGCGCGCGCTGCGCAGGTCGGCGGGTTTCTTGGTCGTGCTCATGTCGTCTCCGGATCTTTGGGCGTCTTGGCGGCGATCACTCTTCGCCGCCCAGTTTCAAGGGATTGGCCGTGACCGGCCCGCGGGACGCGCGGTATTCGCCGTAAAGCTGCCAGACGATCGACAGGACCGCGAGCGCCAGGAAGGTCCCCGAGATGGGGTTGGTCAGGAAGCCGGTGAAATCGCCCCGCGACAGTTGAAGCCCGCGGCGGAAGCTGGTCTCGGCCATCGGCCCAAGGATGAAGCCGATGATGAAGGGCGCGGTCGGAATCCCTGCCTTGACGAAGGCATAGCCCAGCACGCCAAAGCCGAGGATCGTCCAGATGTCGAAGACACGGCTGGCCAGGCCGAAGGCGCCAACGGCGCACAGCACCAGGATGACCGGCAGCAGGATGTGCTTGGGGATGGCCAGCAGGCGGATGAAGATCCGCAGGCCCCAGAACTCCAGGATCAGCATCAGAAAGGACGAGACGATCAGCGCGGCGAAGATGGTGTAAACAAGCGGCGCCTGCGTGAGGAACAGCATCGGCCCCGGCTGAATCCCGTGGATCATCAGACCGCCGAGCATGATCGCCGTGACGGCATCCCCGGGAATGCCAAGCGTCAGCAACGGGATCATGGCACCGCCAATGCCCGCGTTGTTCGCCGTTTCGCTGGCAACGACGCCTTCGATCGTGCCCTTGCCGAACTGTTCCGGCGTCTTCGAACGTTTCTTGGCGGCGATATAGGCGATGATGTTCGATGTCCCTGCCCCGATGCCGGGAAGGATGCCGATGCCGATGCCAATCAGCGCGGACCGGATCGCGTTGGGGATCTGGCCCAGGAACTCGGCCATGGAAAAGCCGAAGCCCTTGATCTTGACGGCCATCGGCGCGACCGCGCCATCGACAGGACGGCGCGAGGTTTCGGCAACCTTGATGATCTCGGCCACCGCGAACATGCCCACCAGCACCGTCAGGATGGAAAAGCCGGCATTCAGTTCGACCTGCCCCAGCGTGAAGCGCGTGGTCGCATCGACGGGCGCGATGCCCACGGTCGACACGGCAAAGCCCAGCACGCCCGCGAATATGCCCTTGGCCATCGAGCCCGAGGACAGCGTCGCGATCAGGGTCAGTGAAAAGACCGCGATCGCGAAATACTCATGCGGGCCGAACGACAGGGCGACCTTGGCCAACGACGGCGCGATGAAGGCCAGCGCCGCGATCGATGCCAGCGTTCCCAGGAACGAGAAGACGATGCCGACACCCAGAGCCTTGGCGCCTTCGCCCTTTTCCATCATGGGGCCGCCGTCGAAGGTGGTCGCGATCGAGGATGGCGTGCCGGGGATCTTGAGCAGGATGGCCGAGATGAGGCCCCCCGAGGTTGCCCCGACGAACAGCGCGATCAGCAGCGAGATTCCGGCGGCAGGGCCCAGGCCATAGGTCATGGGCAGGCACAGCGCGATGGCCATGACGGCCGTCAGCCCCGGCACGGCGCCGAAGACGATGCCGACCGCGACGCCTGCCGTCATCAGCAGGAATATCTGCGGCGACAGGACGGCGACAAAGCCTTGGATGAGAAGGTCGAACATGGATCTGCTTTCAGTTCAGCCAGGCGACCAACGGGCCGGCGGGCAGCAAAAGATCGAAACCATAACGGAAGGCGGCAAAGATGACGGCCGTGCATCCCACGGCGAGCCCGGCGTAGAGCCCCATCGGCGGTCGGGACGAACGCGGCGTCAGCACCAGAAACTGCAGGAACAGGTAAAGGGCCGTTGCTATGGGAAACCCCAGGGGGCGCAGTGCGGTGATGAACCCGGCAATCAGAACCAGCGTCAGCCCTACCGTCAGCATCCCGCTGGATGCGGGCGGAGGCACTGTGGCAGTGGCAAGGGTCGGAGCGGTCTGGTCCCCGCTGTCTTGCGCAGGATGACGGCGCAGGGCGCCGATCAGTTCAATCACCCCCAGGGCGATCATCATCCATGCCAGGATGGTGGGGACGGTCGCCGCGTCAACGCCATCCTTCCGAGGCAGCGCCGCCGCCATGCTCAGGTAAGCAATGCCCGCGCCGGTCATGGCTGCACCAACGATCACGTCCTTGAGCCGCATGGCGCAGCCCTCCCCTTGCTGAATGGCTGGGTTCCGGCGCGAGCAGGTTTCGCGCCGGCAATGGATCAGCGCGCGGCCTGCAGTGCCTCACGATAGGGCATGTAGGCGTCGCGGATCTCGTTCAGACGGGTCATCGCCTCGTCTTTGGGCAGGAAGGCAACGGGCTGCTTGAACCCCTGCTCCAGATCCTGCGCATATTCCGGCTTTTCGGTGATCTGCTGCATCACCTCTTCCATCTTGGCCACGATCTCGGGATCGGTGCCCTTGGGAAAGGCGATGATGTACGGGTTGTTCATCACGAAATCGACGCCCTGTTCCGTAAAGGTCGGGATATCGCCCAGAAGGGGATTGCGCTCGGCATTGGGCTGACCCAGCACCGTCATCTGGCCGCTTTCGACATAATCCTGAACGGCGCCATAGGAGATGCCTGCCACGTCGATCCGCCCGCCCAGAAGCGAGGCGATCTTTTCGGAGGCCGAGCCGGTATCCACGATCGTCATTTCGGCGCCTGTCGCCTGCTGGAAGATCAGGCCCTGAAGATGAGAATAGCCGCCGAATTCGGTGCCAAAGGTGATGCTGCCGGCCTCGGCCGCCTGGACGTCCGCAACCGACGCCAGTTCCGACGACGCGCTGGCCACGAAGACGGCACCCTGATCGATCGCGGGCACGCAGCAGATCTCGAAATCCTCGATTCCGTAATCGGCCAGACCCGACACTTCGGTCACGATCAGGTGGCCGGTATGGCCGAACAGCATCGTGT
>NZ_JBKGUN010000147.1:0-3420 GCF_046462195.1 Paracoccus sp. (in: a-proteobacteria)
GCAGCAGAAACAGCAGCGTGCCCAGAAGATCGATCCAGTGCTGGACGCGGCGCGACCAGCGCCCATAGATCACGTCGATACGGATATGCTCGTTCTCCAGTAGCGTATAGGCCGAGGCCAGCATGAAGGCGCCACCGAACAGATACCATTGCAGTTCGAGCCAAGCGTTGGACGAGACGCTGAACACCTTGCGGATGATCGCGTTCACCGCGCTGACCAGGATGGCCAGCAGGATCAGCCAGGCGACGCTGCGGCCGATCACGGTCGTGACGCGGTCGATCCCGCGCGATAGGGCCAGAAGGCCACCCATATGTTCCCCTCCCTCAAGGCGCCACCCGCGTTCCGGGCTGCGAGACCGGTTGACCCGGACGTCATGGCAAGCCCGGATATGCTGCATCGACCCCGCGCCGGTCAAGCGTTCTGGCGGGGCCTCAGGTCAAAGCAGCCATTGCCACAAGAACCGCGGTCTCGGCCAGCAATGCTGACGCGCCCAGCACATCGCCCGTCTGTCCCCCTACCAGCCGGTTGGCCCGTCCCGAGACGGCAGCAGTTATCCCGCCAGCCAGAAGGACCGCACCCACCGCGGCCCCCGCGCTCGGCGCGCCCAGCAGCAGAAGAAGCCCGGCTGCCGCCACTGCCACCGCGACTGTGCGCGAAGACGGTCGGCCAGATCCATGGCCAAGCCCGTCGTCCCTTGCCGGTGGCAGGATGCGCATCAGGACGACGGGTGCCGCCCGACCTGCCCCTGCCGCAGCGATCAGGCTGACCGGTGACAAGGTTGCAAGGGCCGCGATGCGCAGGACGGAAACGCAGATCAGCGCCATCGTGCCATAACTGCCGATGGTGGAATCGCGCATGATGCGCAGCCGGTCGTTGCGGTCGCGCCCCCCTGCGGCATCCGCAAAATCGGCCAGTGCATCCTCGTGCAGCGCACCAGTCACCCATACCGCAAGCGCAACGGCCAAGGCCGCAGACAGCAGCCCCGGACCCAGAAGCCACAATGGCAGCGACGCGATGAGACCGACCGTCGCACCGGCAAAGGGGAAAGCCCAGGCCGCCTGTGCCAAGGGCAGCACGCGCGGCGGCAGCCAGCGGCCCAAGGGCAGCCGCGTCAGGAACACCAGTGCCAGCAGCAGTTGCCGGAGCCTATCCAATCCCGGCCTCGGCAAAGGTGGCCATGCCGTTATGGCATTCCAACGCCGCACGCAGCACCAGCAGCGCCACGGCCGCACCCGACCCTTCCCCAAGGCGCATGTCCAGCGACAGGACCGGCTGCATGCCCAAGGACGTGATGAGGCGGCGATGGCCCGGCTCCGCGCTTTCGTGTCCGATCAGGCAATGCGCCAGCGCGCCCGGATCGTCGCGGGTCAGAACCGCAGCGGCGGCTGTGCAGATGAACCCGTCCAGGATCACCGGGATACGCAGATCGCGCGCACGGAGGATCGCCCCGCAGATCGCCGCCTGCTCGCGCCCGCCAAAGGCCTCCAGCGTGCCGGTTGCGGTTGTGGGCGCATGCAGCGCAAGGCCCTCGGTCACGACGCGCAGCTTTGCGGCCAGCATGTCGCCCTGTGCGCCTGTTCCCGGCCCCACCCAATCCTCAGCCCGCCCCCCCAGAACCGAGGCTGCCAGTGCGGCCGAGACCGTCGAGTTGCCGATGCCCATTTCCCCCAGCACAAGGACCTGTGCCCCCGGCTGCACGGCTTCGGCACCACGGGCCATCGCGTCCTGCACCTCGATCCCGGTCATGGCGGGGCCTTGAGTGAAGTCGCGGGTCGGGCAATCCAGGTCCAGCGGGACCACGCGCAGATCTGCCCCGGCCACACGGCACAACTGGTTGATCGCGGCGCCCCCTGCGCTGAAATTCGCCACCATTGCGGCCGTCACCGCAGCCGGGAACGGCGTGATGCCACGTGCCACCACACCGTGATTGCCGGCAAAGATAAGGGCCTGTGCCGGGTCTAGGCAGGGCCGCTCGGTCCGCTGCCAACCTGCCATGAAGACCGCAAGATCTTCCAGCCGCCCTAGTGAGCCTTTGGGCTTTGTCAGCTGTGCCTGTCGCGTCCGGGCGGCCTTGGCCGCCTTATCATCGAAATCGTTCATCATCCGCCTCGCGCGAGGGTTTCAGTCGCAGGGGCAGCCCGCTGACTGCCATCCAGACCGCGTCCGCAACAGCAGCCACCGCCTGGTTCATCAACCCGTGGTCGTCGCGAAAGCGTCGTGCCAGGGCATTGTCTGGCACGATGCCCAAGCCCAGCTCATTCGTCACCAGCACAACAGGACAGTGTTGCTGACGTAACGTCATGACCAGAGGCTCGACAGGAGCCTGCCCCATGCAATTGGACAGCCACAAGGTCAGGCAGTCGACCAACCGGACGCCCTGCCCATCGGTTCTGCGCAAAGCTCCGCACAGATCGAGGGGCTCCTCCACCGTTGTCCAATTTTCTCCACGAACATTCTGATGACGAAGGATTCTTTCTGCCATCTCATTGTCGCGCGCTTCTGCCGTGGCGATATAGATGCGCGGCATCGCGTGCTGGACAGCCAGCCGTTCGGCCAGCGCCGACTTGCCTGATCGCGCGCCGCCGGTCACCAACGTGATATGTCCCCGATCCATCATGCGGGCATGTTTTCCACAGGGCGGGCGCGTTGAAAAGCGCCAATCGCCGCTTGTCTGCAGCCGCGCTTTGCGTAACCTCGCGCCTTTCCGGTGCGCAAGACATCGACCCACAACTTGGAGGAGTTGAGATGACCAAGCTTTTTGCAACCACCGCCCTGCTGACGGCACTGGCCTTGCCCGCCTATGCCGTGCAACCTGCCGAGGGCGAGACCCTGGCCGAAAACCAGACCTATACCTTCTGGCTGCTGGACGCGATCAAATCGCTGGACCCGGCCAAGAACACCGATGTCGAGGGTTCGGACGCGTTGCGTCAGCTGTTCGAAGGACTGATGACCGAGGATGCATCGGGCGAGATGCTGCCCGGCGTTGCCGAAAGCCATGAGGTCAGTGACGACCTCCTGACCTATACCTTCAAGCTGCGCGATGCGAACTGGTCGAACGGTCAGCCGGTGACGGCCGAGGACTTCGTCTATGCCTGGCAGCGCGTGGTGCGCCCCGAAACCGCCTCGGAATATGCCTGGTACATGGAGTTGATGAACATCGAGAACGCCACCGCCATCATTGCGGGCGAGATGGAGCCGGACAAGCTGGGTGTCAGGGCGATCGACGACAAGACGCTGGAGGTCACGCTGTCGGACCCGACGCCTTACTTCATCAACACCCTGTCGCACACGACAACCTATCCCGTTCCGCGCGCCGTGGTCGAGGAACTGGGCGACGCATGGATCCAGCCGGCCAACATCGTCGGCAACGGTGCCTATACGCTGGCCAGTCACAATCTGGGCGTCGAGATCGTCTTCCAG
>NZ_JBKGUN010000148.1:0-12461 GCF_046462195.1 Paracoccus sp. (in: a-proteobacteria)
CCACTACGTGTCGCGCTGGAACCTGCTGAACGACATCCGCATCATCGCCAAGACCGTGCCCGCACTGCTCACCTCAAAGGGCGCGCGGTAAGCCTTTACTGGCCCCCGCCGCCTTGGCCGTGGCGCAGCCTTCCATTCCGATAACCGGAACGCATACCAAAGAATGGCGCTGGCTGCCCTGATGTTCTGGCTGCCATCGTCATCAATTGATAGCCCCGTCCATAGTACAGGGCTGCGATCGTAACCACTGTTATGATGTCAAATTGGAAGAAGAACACCGCTTCAACCCCCATCGACATCAACTGTCTCACCGTGAACATTGCCATGAACAGCGACGCAGCCGAGGGGCTGCGCACTGCCCATGTCAGACAGAAATACACCGCTGAAAAGAACAGCACAGCCTGCATGATCACGCCGATCAACCCTATTTCCACTGCGTTCGAGATCAGCGTGTTGTGAAAGTGGAAGCCGCTGCGCGTTGCGATGCCGAATTGCGCCCAAAGCTCTTCTGCTGCCGGGTTTCCCTGCACCCAGAATGCTTGATAGCCCACGCCGCCCAAGGGACGGGCCATGATTTCGCGGAAGGCGACGTTCCAAAGGTCAGTGCGGCCTGTCAGGGTGACGTCCTTGCCAGTGGTGTTCAGAAAGGCGGCCGCAAATTCGTCGGCCATGGTCGACAGCATCACCGTCGCAGAGGCAGTCAGGACCAAGGTCAGTACAATCGCCACCACACGCACGGGGGCCTTCATTCGCTGCAACAACATGATGGGTCCCACGGCAGCAACCGATGCGGCAACGGCCACCAACGCGCCCGTCGATTGTCCCAGAACCAGAAGCAACGCGCCCAGCCCTGATCCGACCAGTGCCAGCCACCGCCAGAGCCGCGGCATTCGGCGATCCAGCAACACCGCCAGCCCGATCAGAAGCAGCACCCCCATGGAAGACGCCAAGGCGTTCTTGCTGCCATAAATCCCCAGAAATCCCATTCCATCGGCGCGCGTCCGGCCCGAAGCCAGGCTGATGAAGCCTGCAATGAAGAAGCTGAGAAGGAGGATCTTGATCAGCGCCTGCGGCGTGATCCTTTGGCAGATGACAACGGCAATCGTCACCGTCAGCAGCAGTTGAATGCCAAATCTCAGGCTGGCGCCCGAATAATCCGACCAGGTGAACGACACCAGGCACCAGATCGTCATCGCGAACAACAGCCATTCGCGGCGGGCGACGCGCAGGACACCGTCCGGACGCGTCACGATCAGTGCCATTCCTCCCATCAGGAACATCAGAGCCCCTTTTGAGCCGAGAAGCGGCAAAAGCGTCAGGCCCAGGATCGCCACGAACGAGGCCAGAACTTCGGGTGACCAGCGGATCGTGAGCCCTTGCCGGCTGGCCTGCCGCCTCCGCATCTGGGGGTGGAGAGGTTGGGCGGATTGGCTCCTCAGCATGTGATCGACTCCGGGAACAGGCAGGACTGATCCAGCGGCGTGTAGGCCAGCCAGTCGATGTCATAGATCAATGGCTCGGTGCGCGGCTCCTGTTCACCCATCCAGTCGGTCAGCGTGGTGGTGCTCCAGAACGACATGTAGATTTTCTGCGGGTGGTTCGGCAGGACACTGTCCGGCGCAGTGCGGTGCACCTCCTGCCCATCGATGTACCACGTGATGCTGTCGGGCTCCCACCTCAAGGCCACGGTATGGAAATCGCGGTCCAGCGGCGGATCGACAGGCACGGTAAGCCCGTTCACGGGCTTGCCGTCCACATAGGTGTTCAGCGCGACCTCGTCAGGGGAACGGGTCAGGATCTCGATGTCGATCTCGTCATGGCTGACGCCGTGCACCGGCCCGGCATAGGTAAAGACCGATGCATTGAGCCCGGGCCCGCGGGGTGTCCCGATTCGCGCCTCGATCGTGCCGTAGTGGATGAAGCCGTTGGTCTGCACCTCGCCGCACAGCGGGGGTTCGTCTTTGGAAGGATTGTCTGGGATGTGGGACAGCCGCAGCATCCCTTCTGACAGTTTGACGGCCTTGCGCGACCAGGTGCAGTCCATCCAGTCTCCGTTGCTCCAGCCGTCCGAGATGTACCAGCGGCGGTTGTCCAAGCCCTTGTGCTGGAAATCATCCTTGAAGCCTTCGCTCAGGATCGGGCCGAGTTCCTTGGCATCAGCCGCGGACAGGGCGGCCAGAAGGCCAAGCATCCCGAGAATGGCAAGGCGGGGTCGGGCGGAGGGGCGGGTCTGGGTCATCGGATGTCCTTGGCCGAAATCCGGCGGGGGCCGATGTTGCCGCCCGCAATCGGGACGGTTATGGAAGCGGTACCGAGTCAGGTCAATGAAAAGGCGCGTCAGCGGCGGTGCTGAGGGCAAACGGACAGGCATGAACATGGCATATGACGGCCACCAAGCAAGCTCTACCCGCCAGGAGTTGCCATTGATCAGCGTCGTCATGGCCAATTTCCGCGGGGGCAGGCATCTGGAAGCGGCCATGCGGTCGGTTCTGGCGCAGACCTGGCCGCGCCTGGAACTGATTCTGGCAGACGACGCCTCGGACGACAACAGCCTTGCCATCGCGGACGCTGTCGCCGCCACGGATGATCGTGTCCGGGTCTTGCGGGCGGATCGGAACCAGGGGCCTGCAATCACGCGCAACCGGGCACTCGATTCGGCGCAAGGCGACTGGATCGCCATTGTCGACAGCGATGACCTGATCCACCCTTCCCGGTTGGAGCGGCTGGTGGCCGCCGCTTACGAAAGCGGCGCAGGGATTGTTGCCGACGATCTGGTCTATTTCGGAGCGGCCGAGGCACGCGGGGGACGGACCTTGCTGCAGTCCCTTTCGCTGACCGGCCCGATGACGCTGGAACCGGCGCTGTACCTGCGCGCCAATGCCGGCGATTCGCGCATTCCCGGTTTCGGCTATCTGAAGCCGCTGATCTCGAGATCCACGTTGCAGCATCACCGATATGATCCGAACCTGCAAATCGGCGAGGATTACGACCTGATCCTGCGGCTGCTGCTGGAAGGCGCGCAGTTCGTTCTGCTGCCCGATCCCCTTTACGCCTATCGCCGGCATGCTTCCTCGATTTCCTATCGCATGACGGTCGAACGGCAGGCCGCGATGCTGGCTGCGCATCGCGCACTGCCCCCCATGCCCGATGCCGCCGCCCGGCGCGCGGCAGGTGATGTGGACCGCCATCTGCGCCGTGCCTTGCGATATGAAGAACTGGTCCGCGATCTCAAGGACCGCCGCCTGGCTGCCCTGCCTCGGCTGGCCGATCCGGCCATGCTGCGCAGGCTGGCCGCCAGCCTGAATGACCGGCGGCGGCGCAAGGCGGCGCAGGAGGCCGTGTCTGAACTGCCGCTGGGCGCAGTTTCATGCGTGGAACTGCCCCGACCGGGGCAGTTTTGGTCACAATCTCCGGCGGCGGCGGCGGCGGCAATCGCGGCCGAAGCGTCCTTGGGGCGCAATGCGCTTCCTTCGGCTGCGCCGGAATGGGCGCGCTGGCTGGACAAGGCCGTCAGGGACAGCGTTCAGGCCTGATCGCTCTTGCCTTCGCCACGGCGCAACCACGCCAGGACCAAAGGTGACAGGGCCGCGCGCAGTCCTTGTCCGGCCAGCACATGCGGCCGACCCAGGGACAGCATGCGCAGCATGTCGCGGCGGCGCGGTGCCAGGGACGGGTTGTGCCACGGTTGAAACACCATGTTTTGCAGATCGATCTGCCGGTGGCTCAGCCCCGGCATATGCCGCGCCTTGCTGACCGGCCCCTCCAGCACAGCCTGCATTGCAGCGGCAGCGTCGTCATCAGTGGGCTGTGGCGGGCCGTAGAACGCCGACACCAGCGTCAGGCCAAGCCGCAGAGTTTGTCGCTGTCCTGACCGTGATGCGATCTGTACAAGGCGCTGCCACTCTGGCGCCGTCAGCCGGTCCAGCCAGCGGGCCAGATCGGCCACGGCCCAACCGCAGGGTTCACGCGCCAGCAGCGCCTTGGCGATCGTGATGGTCAGCAGCAGACAGCCGTCCTCGGGTGCAGGCACCGGGACTTGGGTGCCTTGGTGCGACAAGGATATGACTCGGTCCAGAACTTCGGACGCATGACGCCAATCGGGCAACCCGACCTGCTGCAGGCTGTGGTGAAGGTCGATCACGGCGTTATCGGAGGGGCGCAGGAAATGCTCTTCCCCCAGAAAGCTGATCCACCAAAGGGCGCGGTCAGGCTCCATCGGAACAAAACCCATCTGCTTCAGGACCTTTGCGGCCTGTGCCCGATCGCGCGGCCGGACGAACAGGTCGATATCCCCCGAAGGCCGTTTGAACGGCTGATCGTGGACAACCATCTGCTGGAACGGTCCTTTCATGACCACATGCGCCAGCCCATGACCCGCCAGAGTGCCCGACACCTCGGTGCTGACTGCCATTGCCAGCCGGTTCAACGCCACGGTCTTCAAATTTGCCTGCAGCAGATCAGCCGACAGACCCTGGCACCCGGCAGGCAATGCCTGCGGAGCCAGCGGAAGCCAGCCCAGCATCTTGTTGTAGCGTGCAAGATGGAACAAACGCTCGGGCACGACCACCTCCGGCGTGACGGCAAGTTGCGGCTGTTGTCCCGGGTCCGAGGCCGCCATCAGCACCGCGATTTCCGCAGCTCCGTCGCCCGCCACTTCCGGTCCGGTCTGGAATGATCCCGCCATCGCGCCCTGCCTGCCCATGTCCGGGCCGTGTTACATGCGGACAGGCCTGCGGCACAATGGACCGAACGGTTGCTGCGAAAGATTGTGCGGCAGCAGCCTTGGCATTGCCACAGAACCTGTCGAATTACGATTTCCCCATTCTTGACATCTTTTGTCGGATTCCTTACCCCACTGAAAGGCCGGACCTGCCCAGAGGGGACATTCCGGGAAAAATCCAGATTAACGGGCCGCAATGCCGTGCTGACCGGACATAAATCACTGGCTTTCACTGTGCAGGCGGATGCCGTTCAAGGGTTGGCCAGGAGTCGTGTCGCTGCTCGACCTGCCGCTCAGCCCAAGGAACCGACTCATGACTGATCTTGGAGCAAGATTGGCGGCACTGCCGCTGTTCGGACTGATCCGCGACGGCGGCTGGACCATGTGGCTGATCGCGGCCCTGTCGGTCATCACGCTGGCCGTCGTGTTGTGGAAGCTGTGGTCCCTGTGGCGGCTGGGTGTCTGGGGCGGCAGCCATTCCCGCCGCGCGATCGAGTTTTGGGCCGCCGGCCGCCGGCGCGACGCGATGGAGGCGGTGCGAGGACGCCCCTCGGCGCGTGCCCGCGTGGCGCAGGCCGCCATCGGAACCTCCCTGGACCCGCGCTTTGACGACACTGCCGCGCGCGAGGAAACTTCTCGTGTTGCGCGCCAAGCCCTTTACCGTTCGCGCGAGGGGCTGCGCGCCCTCGAACTGATCGCCACGATCGCGCCACTGCTGGGCCTGCTGGGAACCGTGCTGGGCATGATCTCGGCCTTTCAGGTTCTGCAAAGCTCGGGCAACCAGGCCGATCCTTCCGATCTGGCAGGCGGTATCTGGGTGGCGCTGCTAACCACGGCTGCGGGCATGGCGGTGGCAATCCCCGCTGGTGTCGCCTTGTCCTGGTTCGAAAGCATCGCCGACCGGCTGCAATCGGACCTCGAAGATCTTGCGACGCGCGTTTTCGTCAAGGCCGCCCCCACACCCGCAGCGCCTCTGTTCGAGGCTGCGGAATGAACAGCAAGGCCGGATTCGACCTCGGTCCGCGCCGGCACCCGCGCAAGATGTCGCTGACGCCGATGATCGACGTGGTCTTCCTGCTGCTGATCTTCTTCATGTTGGCATCGCGCTTTGGAACCGATGCGGTGCTGCCCATTGCAGGCGGGGCCGAAGGTACGGGCAGCGACTGGCAGGGCGCCCCGCGCCTGATCGACATCGCGCCCGATGCGGTTCTGGTGAACGGCACCGCCGTTGACAAACCCGCGCTGGCCGCGGCTGTCCAAGGCCTGCTGCCCGCGCCGGACTCGGCTGTCATCCTGCGCCCGCAGGATGACGCCGACCTGCAACGGCTGGTCTCGGTCATCGACCGTTTGCGCGATGCCGGCATCACCAACCTGATCCTGATCGAGTAGCCCATGCGCATCGACATGCCCCCCCGCAAGCCGCGTGGCGAATCGATCATCCCGATGATCAACGTCGTCTTCCTGCTGCTGATCTTCTTTCTGCTGACGGCGCAGATTGCCCCTCCGACGCCCTTTCCGCTGACTCCACCCGACAGCCGGTCCGATGTGCCCGCCCTGGCGCAGGATGTCCTTTATATCTCGGCCGAGGGTGCGCTGGCTTGGAACGAGGCGCGAGGCGAGGCCGTGTGGGACCAGATTGCCGCGACCGAAGGCACGGATCCCATCGAAATTCGTGCCGATGCCGCCACACCCGCTGCGGCACTGGCCGCCCATCTCAAGCGCCTACGCACCCTTCGTGACGCCGGCGCGCAACTGGTCGTCAGCGGAGGATAGGTCCATGATCTCGCGTCGCACATTGGAAACGGCCGGCTTCTTCACCATCGCAGCGGCGCTGCATGTTTCGGCGGCGGCCATCATGCTGCCCGACCGGCTGGAACGCGGCACTGCCGCCGAGGCGCCCCCCGCAGCACTTGCCGCGGGCGGAGAGGAAATCCAGTCGCTGGTGTCGGAATGGGAGGCCCCGCCCGAAGTCGCGGCGGCGGCCGACCTGGCGGAACCACAACCCATCACCGAACCCGAGCCGCCGGTTCGGGCGGAACCGCGGGAAATGCCTCCGCTTCAGACGGCCATGGTACCGCCCCCCCTGATGGTGCAACCCGACCCGACGCCCGTGCGCCCGAACCTGCCCGAGCCGCCGGCCCCGGAACCCGAGCGGGAGCGCATCGACCCGGCCGACCTGGACCTGCCCGAGCTACAGGAGTTCACGCCGCCTCGGATCGATGTCGAACCGAGCCTGACACTGGAAGCCTCGGCCCGTCCCGACCGCCGTCCCGAACGGCGGCGTCCCAAACCGCAGCGCCAGCCCGACCCGGAGCCTTCGCCGCAGCGCCAGCAGGCCGCGCGCGAGGCACCGGCTGCCGCGCAGCCTGCTCAACGCGCCGGGCAGGGCGGACAGGCACAGTCCAGCAGCGCCGGCGGCGGCGGCGGCGGCTCGAGCGCCGCAACCCGCGCCAGCGCAATGGCGCAGTGGGAGGCGCAGATTCAAGCCTGCATTGCGCGTCAATTATCCCGCATTCGAGGCGGCAGCACTGGGCGGGTCATCGCCAACATCTCGATCACTCGCAATGGCCGCATCCAAGGCGTTTCCTTGGCTGGCGGAACCGGAGATCCACGCGCTGATTTGCAGATACTGCGAGGCATCCAGCGCGTCCGCTCCTGTCCGGCAGCGCCAGCCGCTGTCACTGATCCCGCCTTCACCTTTCAGCAGCCCTTTGCTATTTATTAAACAACAGCAGTTTGTGCCAAACCCTGACAGGGGCCCTTGGACTTCTCATTCCTCTGATCACATGTGGTGCAGAACCAAAGGCCGACCCTCATGCTGCCCCACACGGATCGAGGCATCATAAAGATGCGACAGCATCGCCTCGGTCAGCACATCGCAGGCCGGCCCCTCGGCCACGATCCGTCCGTCCTTCATGGCGATGACATGATCCGCCCAGGCGGCGGCATAGTTGATCTCGTGCACGACCATGCCGACACTGCGCCCGCGGTTGTCCACCAAGCCGCGCAGCCGGCGCATCAAGGCGCGCGCATGCGCCATGTCGAGGTTGTTCAACGGCTCGTCCAGCAGCAGCCAGTCGGTGTCCTGCGCAAAGGCCATGGCGATATGGGCACGTTGCGCCTGCCCGCCCGAAACCTCGTCCAGAAAACGGTCCGCCAGTGGCGCAAGGGCAAAAGCCTCTAACGCTTCCGCCACCATCGCGCGGTCGATGGCGCCCGGTCGGCCCTTGTGATGGGGCCATCGGCCAAAGGCCACCAGTTCGGACAAGCGCAGGCGACTGGCAATGGCCGTTTGCTGCCCCAGGATCGACATGACCCGCGCCAGCTGGTCCGTGGGAGTCGTGGCGACATCATGATTCGCCACCGTGATGCGCCCCTGCTGCAGCGGCTCCAGCCGGCCGATCAGGCGCAGCAGGGTGGATTTTCCCGCCCCGTTCGGCCCGATCAGCGCGGTCAGCCGTCCCTTGGGCAAGTTGGTCGAGATGTCGTGCAGGATGGGCGTCCCGTTGATGCGGTGGCCGACATGGTCGATCTGGATCATCGGATGCGTCCCTTCAGCAGCAGATACAGGAAGAACAGGCCGCCCGCGAATTCCACGACGACCGACAGGGTGGCTGCCTGGCCCAACTGGCGTTCGAACAGCCATTGTCCGCCGACCAGCAGGACCGCCGCCGACAGGGCAGCGGCGGGCAACAGGACCGCATGGCGGGCAGTCCGCATCAGCCCGTGCGCCAGCCCCGCAACGATCAGCCCAAAGAAGGCCACCGGCCCCACAAGCGCCGTCGACACCGAAACCAGCACCGCCACCAGCGCCAGCACATCCAGCACGACGGCCTGATGCCTCAATCCCAGCGAAAGGGCCGGATCGCGTCCCAAGGCAAGCACATCCAGGCGCGCCGACATCCGCCAGGCTGCCACCACGGCCAGAACAGTCACCACTGCCGCGATCGGCAGCAGGCGGACATTCACGCTGTTGAAGCTGGCAAAGCTGGCCGCCTGCACAACGGCAAATTCATTCGGATCAAGGACGCGTCCCAGAAAACCCGCAATCGACCGGAACAGCACACCTAGGATGACGCCCGTCAGGATCATGCGCGGCACGTCCCGCGCCCCGCGCAGCAGAAGCGTGCCGAACAGCAGACTGGCCAAGGCCGTCATCACCCCGATCTCGGCCAGGAACTTGGTGCCCGAGGGTAGGCCTGCGTAACCTGCCCCGCCCAGGACCACGACCAGCACGGTCTGCAGCAGCACATATAGCGCATCGAATCCCATGATTGACGGTGTCAGCACCCGGTTCGCGGCGACGGTCTGGAACAGGATCGTGGCAACGCCCACGGCGACGGCCACGATCGTCAGCGCGGCCAGCTTGCCAGCCCGCAGCTGCAGGATGAAGCCGCGGTTGCCCCCGCCAATGCCATGGAACATCCACAGCGCCGACAGAACCGCCAGAGCCAGCCCCATGCCGCCCAGCATCAGGGCCGCGCGCCTATCCATGGACGGGCCTTCGGTTCAGCAGCCAGAGAAACAGGCCGGCGCCCACGATGCCCAGAATCAGGCCGGCAGGCAGTTCGTAAGGACGGATCGCCAGCCGTCCGATCAAGTCGCAGACCAGCACCAGAACCGCCCCCGCCAGCGCCACGATCGGCAGCGAGGCGCGCAGGTTGTCCCCCATGATCCGCGCCACCAGATTGGGCACGACAAGCCCGACAAAGGGAATCATCCCTACGGTCGTCACCACCATCGCGGTCACGACCGACACGACCGCCAGCCCAAGCCGCATCACTGCCGCCGTGGACAGGCCCAACCCGGTCGCCACCTGATCCCCCAGTCCCAGAATTGCAAAGCGGTCGGCGGAAAACCAAGCCAGCGCCGCGGCGATCGCGGCAATCCACAGCAGCTCGTACCGACCCGCGATGACGCCCGAGAATTCCCCGCTCATCAACCAGGTGCCGACATACTGCATCAGGTCCGTCTGCCAGCCGATGAAGGTGACGACGGAACCCAGGACACCCGACAGGACAAGGCCCGCAATGGGAACCAGCATCACCTCACGCACGGGAAGACGCCTGATGACGGCCAGAAACAGCGCTGTCGTGGCCATTGCGGTCAGGCTGGACGCAACCATCCGCAACCACAGCGGACTGGCGGGCCACAGGATCGTGATGGCCAGCAGGCCCAAGGCCGCGCCCTCTGCCGTGCCGGACGTATCGGGCCCGACAAAGCGGTTCCGGACCAGCGCCTGGATCAGAACGCCCGCCACCGACAGGGCAGCGCCCGTCAGTGCCACAGCCATGGTGCGCGGCAGCCGCGACTCCAGCAGGACCAGCATGGCCTGCGGATCACGAAAGATGCGGCGCAGATCGACATGAGCGGCGCCGACGGTCAGGCTTGCCAGCATCAGCGCGATCAGCGCCAATGTCAGGGCGGGCAAGGGACGCATCAGTTGGCGGGACCGTCCGACAGCGCTGCGGTCAGCTGATCAAGCAGGGCAGTCATGGCGCCGTATCCGCCGGCCGAGACATAGGCGGCCGCCGGGTCCAGATAGATCACCTGATCCTTTTGCCATGCGGTCGTACCCTCGACCAAGGCACCGTCGAGTGTCGCCTTGGCACCTTGGCCGTCCTCGCCGATGGCCGCGCCCCGATCAACGACCAGAAGCCAGTCGGGATTGGTTTCCGCAATGAATTCATGGCTGATGGCCTGTCCATGCGTGGCCTGGTCCAGACCTTCGACGGCCTCGGTCAGACCCGAAGCACCAAAGATCCAGCCAAAGCGCGAATCTTTGCCATAGGCGGCCATCTTGGGGCCGTTGGTCAGCACGATCAGCGCCGTTCCCTGCCCTTGCGCGGCTGCGCGCAGGGCAGCCTGCTTTTCATCCAGGGTTGCGGACAATGCGGCGGCCTCGTTCTCCTTGTCGAACAGGATGCCATAAGCCGCAATACGGGCCTGCGCATCGGCCACCATGTCGGTGCCCAGCGTCATGTCGATGGCCGGGGCCACCTGGCTGACGGCGTCCAGCTGCGTGGCCGAGCGGCCGCCGACAACCACCAGATCCGGCCCAAGTCCCGCCAGCGCCTCCAGATCGGGTTCGAACAAGGTGCCGACGGGGGCGGCATCGGGCACGGCCTCTCGCAGGGCAGGAATCACAATGTTGTCGATCGTGCCTGCAGGCGTCACGCCCAAGGCCGTCAATGTATCCAGCGCGGCCATGTCATAAACGGCAACCGTTGCCGGCTTGGCCGGCAAGGTGACCGGCCCTTGAGCCGTTTCGATGGTGACATCCTCGGCCCAGGCCGCAGACGACAACGAGAGGGCCAAGAGGCCGGACAGCGCGATGCGACGCATGACGGATCCTTTCATCATCATTTCGCGTGGGGCTGGAACGGGTGGCTGCACGCAAGGGGGGCTTAACGCGGAGGGAGTGCGAGAACAAGAATGGCCATGTATTTTTGTCGGAATTATTGACACCGGTCCTCCTGCGTCCTAGCCCGCCCTTTCAGGATTGCCCTTGAAAGGATACCGATATGCAGATGACTGCCAGTTTTCCGACGATGCGCGCGTCCGCCCTGCTGGGCACGATGTCCAAGCATTTTGCACACAAGATCACCGTGATCGAGGAAGAGGATTGTTCCACCCTGCATTTCGAAATGGGCGAGGCCGGTATTTCCGTGACGCCAGAAGGCCTGCACCTGACGCTGAATGCCCTTGATCCGGATGCGATGGAGCGACTGCGGGGCGTCGTCGAAGGTCACCTTTTGCGCTTTGCCCATCGCGAGGATCCCGCGCCGCTGGCATGGACCGCGGCTGGCTGAGTGGCTGGCATCGGGGTTTGCCCGGGACAAAGTCTGTATCCCAACAGGATGTCGCTCAAAAAGGCTCGCTGCCCTCGCCACAGCCAAGGCTTGAAATGATCCCGTACAAGGCTGCGGCTCCCAACAGCCGAGGCTCCGCATCATGGGGGCTCCAGTCCAGCAGCCATTCGCCCAGAAGCCCGTGCTTGTTCTTGATCCGCGCCCATCGTTGCGTGGCCATTCCGCGCCGGGGGGCAGGAACCGGACGACAATGCCACCGGCTTTCCGTGGCATTGGACCCTGCCCCTTCGCGGATCAGCATCAGGCCGGTCGTACCCCCCGCCTCGGCCGCCAATTGCAGGCGCCGTCCCGCCGTCAGGGACAAGGGACGCTGAGGCTCGGCCAGGACGAACCCTGTGACAGAGGCCCGCAGCGCCTCTTCGGCCGACCATAAAAGGTCGGTTTCGGAACGCGTGCGCACCAGATGCAGGCGGGCCGGCAGGCCGTGGGGCAGGCCTGCGGGAAAAGGCGTCCAATGGTTCCGCACAGGGCGGATCCAGAAGACAGGCCCGGGATGGCGTACCGCCTGAAAGATCGCAAAGACAATGGCGCCCGGACCCTGCACCTCGTGGATGCGATGGGGGATCAGCCGGAACGGGTCCGTGTCACCAAGGTCCATGATGCCTCCTTTCATCTAGAACAATACGTGAACATGTAGGCTGTGGAAACCTTTCGGGTCTTTTCATTTCCCCGCAGGTGGCGTTCGGTGCCGTAGGAGGTGCCATGGTGATGTATCTGGGAATCGATGGTGGCGGGTCAGGCTGCCGCGCCGCAATTGCCGATGGTCACGGCCGCATCCTTGGCCGGGGCGAAGGCGGGCCCGCAAACATCAATTCCGATCCGCACGGGTCGGCCGCCAGCATCCTGGCGGCCGCAACGGCCGCCATGGT
>NZ_JBKGUN010000149.1:0-22558 GCF_046462195.1 Paracoccus sp. (in: a-proteobacteria)
CCAGCATGACGCCCCAGTTGAAGGCAAAGCCCAGAAACAGCTGCGGCCACCAGGTGAAGCGCTTGGCAAAGGGATAGATCGCCACCAGCGCCAGCGAGGCGACGCCCATCCAGACGGCGGCCTGCCCCAGCGTCAGCAGGATGACCAGCCCGATCAGCCCTTGCAGGACCAGCCAGCGATAGGCCCCGGACAGCGTGACCTGCCCCGAGGGCAGGGGGCGTGACCGCGTCCGCGCCACCTGCGCGTCGATCCGGCGGTCGGTGATGTCGTTCCATGTGCAGCCGGCGCCGCGCATGACAAAGGCGCCGATGGCGCAGGCCAGCGCGATCCACAGGTCGAACCAGCGCGGCGCATCCGCCATCATTGCCAGACCGATACCCCACCAGCAGGGCAGCAACAGCAACCATGTCCCGATGGGGCGGTCGGCGCGGCTGAGCCTCAGCCACGGGCGCATGGCGGGCGGCGCATGACGGTCGACCCAGTTGTCAGGCGGCGCATCAAAGACGGCGTCTGGCCTTTTCGTCTGGCTTTGCATAGCGTCGCACCCATCATGGCTCGGATCAGACTGTTCATAGATCACCACTTCGTCCCGGGACAACCCGTCCCCTTGGACCCGGCGCAGGCGCATTACCTGTCAGGCGTCATGCGCCTGAAGGCGGGGGACGACCTGCGCATATTCAACGGGCGCGACGGCGAATGGTCGGCAACCCTGCAGGATGCGGGCAAGCGCGGCGGCAGCCTGCTGGCCGGTGACCGGACGGCGCCCCAGCAGGACCCGCCCGATCTGTGGCTGCTGTTTGCCCCCATCAAAAAGGCCCGCACGGACTTCATCGTCGAAAAGGCGGCTGAAATGGGGGCAGCGCGCATTCAGCCGGTCCAGACCGATCACACCAATTCCGAACGCATCCGGCAGGACCGCCTTCAGGCCCATGCCGTCGAGGCGGCGGAACAATGTGGCGGAACCTTTGTGCCCGCTGTTGCGGATCTGGTTCCGCTGTCACGCCTGCTGGATGGTTGGCAGCCGGAGAGGCGCATCCTTTGGGCGGACGAGGCACGCGTGGGACCGGCTGAAGCTTTGGCCGGACTGCCGCGCGGGCCCTGGGCCATCCTGATCGGCCCAGAAGGCGGATTTTCACCGGCAGAACGCGCCTGTCTGTCGCGCCTTGCGTTCGTGACGCCCGTCAGTCTGGGCCCCCGGATTCTTCGCGCCGATACTGCCGTGGTGGCGGCGCTGGCACTGTGGCAGGCGTCGCTGGGCGACTGGAAGTAAGCCAAGCAGAGTTCCTATGCTGCAATGCGGCATTCTGGGGCGCAAATACGACAGTTCCTGCCATTAACCTTTTGTTTCCTTGCAGAAGTTGCATATCTGGGTTGCCGGATTGACGGCTACTCTTTGCCCTGTGCCCAAACTATCTCCTTTGTATCGAAGAGATGCCTGATGATCGGGCATATTGAAAACAGGTGATATGATGTCGACGATCGAAACGAACCGCAGCGTGGCTGTTGGAGGCGTGGGCAACGTCGTCGCGTACATCAACTCGATGATCGCGTCCTGGCGGGATACCCGCGTGACACGTCGCGAGTTGGCCCGCCTGTCCGACCGCGAGCTGGACGATATCGGTCTGTGCCGTGGCGACATCGAGCGGATCGCGCGCGGCTTCTGACGCCACCGGTTCCAAGGACGAACGAACCCCCGAAAGCTGGCAGGCTCGCGGGGGTTTTTTCTTGTTCTGTCGTCAAGGAGCCGGTCTCAGGCGCGGGTCATCAGCAGCGTCGTCCAATCCCCCAGATCGTCGCGCCGATCCAGCGTGAAACCCGCCTCCCGATAGGCTTCGACCACGTCGTCCGCCTGCGTGGTCAGGATGCCCGACAGGATGATCTTGCCGTCATGCGCCACATGGCGCGCCATGTCGGGCGACAGGTCGATCAGCGGCTGCTTGAGGATGTTGGCCAGCACGAGGTCATAGGGCGCAGCCTGTTCCAGTGTGGGATGCTCGAAACCGGCCGCCTCGATGCAGACCACGCGGCCGTCCAGCCCGTTCGCGATCACATTGGCGGCGGCCGTGTCCACGGCAACGGAATCGATGTCGCTGGCCACCACGGTCTTGTGCCAAAGGCGCGCCGCGCCCATGGCCAGCACAGCCGTCCCGCAGCCGATGTCGACGATGCGGCCTGGTTGGAACCCGCTCTGCGCCAGCCGGTCCAGCGCCTCCAGACAGCCCTTGGTGGTGTTGTGGTGGCCGGTGCCAAAGGCCATGGCCGCCTCGATGCACAGCGCCTCGACGCCTTCGGGAATGGTGTCCGCGTCATGGAGGCCATGCACGTAAAAGCGCCCGGCCCGCACCGGTGTCAGCTCTCGCCGGACATGGGCCACCCAGTCGACCTCGGGCAGTTCCGAGATGACAAAGGGTTGCGCGCCATGAGCGGCGGCCAGAAGCGCCAAGCTGATCTCGTCCGGGCTTTCGGTAAAATAGGCGCCGACTTCCCAGCGCTCGGACCCGTCCTCGATCTCGAAGATGCCGGTGCCAACAGGTTCGGGCGTCAAATCCTCGCACGCTTCGGCCAGGGCTTCGGCGGCTTCACGGCCGGGCAGGTGGGTCAGTGCGGTAAAGGTGGGCATCAGATCGGATCCGGATTGGGCAGGGACGCCTCTACCCCGGTGCCCTTGAGGCCGCAATAACCGTCGGGATTTTTCTCCAGGTATTGCTGATGCGCCTCGTGCGCAGGCCAGAAGGGGCCGGCGTCCAGGATCTGCGTGGTGATCTTGCCAAAACCCTGCACCGCCAAGCGGTTGTCATAATCGATCTTGGCCGCCTCGGCCGCGCTGGCCTGTGTGTCCGTAAAGGTCATGATCAGGCTGCGGTACTGGCTGCCCACATCGTTGCCCTGCCGGTCGCCTTGCGTCGGGTCGTGATTTTCCCAGAACAACTGCAACAGATGGTCATAGCTGATCAGAGAGCTGTCATAGATGATGCGCACGACCTCGGCATGGCCGGTGTCGCCGCGCTTCACCTGGTCATAGGTCGGGTTCTGGACTTCGCCCCCGGCAAAGCCGACCTCGGTCAGCCAGATGCCGTTCTGCTGCCAGAACAGCCGCTCGACCCCCCAATAGCAGCCCATGCCGAAGATCGCCTGATCGTATCCGGCGGGCGGGTTGGCGCCCAAGGGGCGGTGGAAGATGGCGTGATCGGTCATCGGAACCCTCTTTTTCTTTGGACAGGGCAAACGCGGGCTGCGGGCTGCGGGTTCATCCGCGCGGATGGGCGGCACGATAAACGGCCATCAGCCGCGCGTCGTCCACCCCGGTATACACCTGCGTGGTGGAAAGGCTGGCATGGCCCAGAAGTTCCTGGATGGTCCGCAGGTCACCACCCGCGGCCAGCAGATGGGTGGCAAAGCTGTGGCGCAGGGCATGGGGCGTGGCGCTGGCGGGCAGACCCAGCGAAGCGCGCGCCTTGCGCATTGCGCCCGCGATGCTGGCGCCCTGAAGGCGGCCGCCGCGAACGCCGCGAAACAGCGGCTGGTCGGGCAGCAGCGGCCACGGGCAAAGGCGCAGGTATTCGCTGATGGCTTCGCGGGCGACGGGCAGCACGGGAACCTGGCGTTCGCGCCCGCCCTTGCCACGGATTGTCAAACCCGTCGGAAAGGGCCAGTCGCGGCCATCCAGCGCCAGCGCCTCGGATATCCGCAGCCCCGAGCCCCACAGCATCGTCAGCACTGCCGAATCGCGCGCGGCGACCCAAGGCGTGTCGTGCAGTGCCACCTCGGCCAAGGTGTCGTTCGCCTGGTCGGGCGTCAGCGGGCGTGGCAGCGAACGGGGATAACGCGGGCTGCGGCTGGACAGGGCTGCAGACAGGTCGAACCCTTCCCGGTCCGACAACCATCGCAGGAAAGACCGCACCGCCGATTGCCGCCGTGCCAGCGATCGTGCGCCCAGACCCCGCGCGCGTTCAAAGGCGGCAAAGGCGCGCATGTCGGACTGGCGCAGCGCGGCCAGTGCCTTGGGGGTTGCGGCCTCGCCCCAGTGGCCCCCCAGGAACTGCAGAAAGGCGATGAGGTCGGTCTGATAGGCACGAACCGTGTGGTCGGACCGGTCGCGCGTCGCAGCCTCGGTTTCCAGCCAACGGCCAAGTGCATCGCTGGTGGCGGGGGCAAGGGCCAGCGGCTGCATGGTCATGCCGCCAGACGCTGCAACAGCACCAGCCGAAAGACCTGCCCGAAAAAGCGCAGCAGGTCTGTGCCGTGGGCGGGCAGGAAGCGGGTGCCATCAATGCTGCCCATCAGCAGAACGGCACGTGGACGCCCGCTGCCCAGATCCACAGGCAGCAGCGCCTCGGATGCGACGGCGCGGCCGTGCAGCGGGCGCGTCACCGCCATCGCTTCGCGCAGGACGATGTCGTCACCGCGGGGAACGCGACGACCGGCCGACAGGATGCGGTCGATCACGCCCGGCTGGACCCTGGCGGTGTCCCCGGGCCAAGATTCCATGGCGGCTTCGCCTTCGACGACCAGGCGCAGCGTTTCGATCCGCAGCAGGGGCGCGATGTCGGACTGCAGCGCACCGATCAGGTCGGCCAGATCGGCTGTTTCCAGAAGCCCGATGACTGAACGGTGGATGATCGCCATTCCCGACTGGTTGTCATAGGCGGCGGCGATCACGCTTTCGTGCGTGACCTCCAGCCGGTCCAACCGATGCTCCAGGGCCTCCATCGCCCGGCCGCGGATGTCGATGACATTGCTGCCCAGATCCGCCTCGCGGGCCGCGACCAGTGCACGCATCAGGTCGCGGTCGCCCAGAATGGCCTTGGGATCGGCCAGAAGCCGGTCCCGGATTTCGGGCTCAAGGGCGTCAGACATCTGCGTCCTCCCCGTGCCGGCTCAGCCGATCTTCTGCCCGGTGGCTGCCCAATCCTTGTCGAACTGGGCCAGGCCCTTGTCGGTCAGCGGGTGGGTCACCATCGACTTGATGACGGAGGGCGGGGCGGTGATGACATCGGCACCGATCTTGGCGGCATCGACGATGTGGTTCACCGTGCGGATCGAGGCCGCCAGGATCTGCGTCTCGAAGCCATAGTTGTCATAGATCTCGCGGATGTCGGCGATCAGGTCCATCCCGTCCAGGTGGATGTCGTCCAGGCGCCCGATGAAGGGGCTGATGAAGGTGGCGCCCGCCTTGGCCGCCACAAGCGCCTGCGCAGCCGAGAAGCACAGCGTGACGTTGACCATGTGACCGTCGTCAGACAGGGCGCGGCAGGCCTTTAGCCCGTCCCAGGTCAGCGGGACCTTGACGGTGATGTTTTCGGCGATCTGCGCCAAGTGCTTGCCTTCGCGGATCATGCCTTCCGCGTCCGAGGCGACCACCTCGGCCGAGACGGGACCTTCGACGATGTCGCAGATCTCGCGCGTGACTTCGGCAATGGCACGGCCGGACTTCAGGATCAGCGAGGGATTGGTGGTGACGCCGTCGACCATCCCCAGATCGTTCAGTTCCCGAATGGCGGCGATATCGGCGGTATCGACAAAGAATTTCATGACCTGGTTCCTTTGGTAAGGTTCGGTCCGGTGATATCGCAGATGGCGCGGCGCGGAAAGGGGCTGAACCGGTCCAGTCGAAGCGCGGGGCTTGCAACCGGCCGCGCCCGCGTCTTTATCATCCGGTGATGAACCAGCAGCCCGCCTTTTTCCCGCCCCGCGCCCGCATCGCGGTCCTGACCTGCGAGCCGGTGGGCGTGCTGGATTACCTGGCGCCCGACACCGGCGTCCGGCAGGGGCAACTGGTGCTGGCCCCCTTGGGACCACGCCGCGTGCTGGGACTGGTCTGGGGCGAGGGGGTCGGTGATTTCGACCTGGCCAAGCTGCGCCCCGTGGCGCGCGTGCTGGATGCCGAACCCTTCTCGTCCGGGTTCCTCGAATTCCTGGCGCGGGCGGCGGATTACACGCTGACGCCGTTGCCGCTGATGCTGCGCATGGCGACGCGGGCGCCCGACATCGACCAGCCGCCCGCTGCGCGGCGCATCATCGTGCCCGGATCGGGCATTGTCAGCCGCCTGACCGAGCCGCGCCAGCGGGTTCTGGACGTGATGGCCGATCACGGCGGGGCCAGCTTTGCAGCCTCGGAACTGGCGCAGCTGGCGGGTGTCGGCATATCGGTGGTCAAGGGACTGGTGGCGCAAGGAGCGCTGGCCGAAATCGAGGCCCCGCGCGATCTGCCCTATCCGCGCCTCGACCCGACTCTGCCCGGCAAGCCGCTGGCCGAGGACCAGCAGGCGGCGGCCGATGCGCTGCGCGGGGCGATCCGCGGCGGCAGCTATGGCACGACCCTGCTGCGGGGGGTGACCGGATCGGGCAAGACCGAGGTTTATCTGGAGGCGGTGGCCGAATGTCTGGCCCAAGGGCGGCAGGCGCTGGTCCTGTTGCCCGAAATCGCCCTGTCAGCCGAATTTCTCGACCGCGTGGAGGCCCGTTTCGGGGCGCGCCCGGGCGAATGGCACAGCGGCATCACCCGGACCGAGCGCCGGCGCCTGTGGCACATGGCGGGGCAGGGCGAGGTGCAGCTGGTGGTGGGGGCACGGTCGGCCCTGTTCCTGCCCTTCCGGGACCTGGGCCTGATCGTCGTCGACGAGGAACATGACAGCAGCTACAAGCAGGAAGACGTCGTTTACTACAGCGCGCGCGACATGGCCGTGCTGCGCGCCTCGATCACGCAGGCGCAGGTGGTTCTGGCCTCGGCCACGCCTTCGCTGGAAAGCTGGGTGAATGCATCGGTCGGCAAGTACCGCCGGCTGGATCTGCGCAGTCGCTATGGCGAGGCCGAGTTGCCGCAGATGGCTGCCATCGACCTGCGGGCCGAGGCGATGGAGCAAGGCCGCTGGATATCCCCCACGCTGGCACAGGCGGTGCAGTCGCGGCTGGACAAGGGCGAGCAGTCGCTGATCTTCCTGAACCGCCGGGGCTTTGCGCCCGTCACGGTCTGTCGGGCCTGCGGAGAGCAGATCGGATGCCATCAATGCGATGCGCGCATGGTCGAGCATCGCTTTCAGAACCGCCTTGTCTGTCATCAATGCGGCGAAACGCGTCCCATTCCGCTGGCCTGCCCGTCCTGCGGTGTCGAGGGCAAGCTGGCTCCCATCGGTCCCGGGGTCGAACGGATTGCCGAAGAGGTCGCGGCCCGTTTTCCCGACGCCAAGGCGACCGTCCTGTCGTCGGACCTGTTCCATTCGGCCCGTGCGTTGAAGGAAACGATTGCCCAGATTGCCGAGGGCGATACGGATATCATCATCGGCACGCAGATCGTGGCCAAGGGACACAACTTTCACCGCCTGACGCTGGTGGGTGTCGTCGACGCCGATCTGGGCCTGCAGGGCGCAGACCTGCGGGCGGCCGAGCGCAGTTTCCAGCTGATGCGGCAGGTGGCGGGCCGGGCCGGTCGCCAGTCCGGCACCGCGCCGGGGGTGGCGCTGCTCCAGACGCACCAGCCGGACCACCCGGTGATCCGGGCGATCCTGTCGGGACAGGACGAGACCTTCTGGGATGCCGAGGCGCTGGGCCGACAGGCCGCCGGAATGCCGCCCTTCGGCCGTTTGGCCGGGATCATCCTGTCGCATCCCGATCTGACTGTTGTCAGCGATTTCGCCCGCCATCTGGCGGGGCTGGCGCAACCCCTGACCGAGATCGGCGCCGAATTGTGGGGGCCCGCGCCGGCACCCATCGCCCGGGTGCGCGGACGGCACCGGGTGCGGATGCTGATCCGTGCGCCGCGTCAGGCGCCGTTGCAGACGGCCATTGCGGACTGGCTGGAACCGGTCAAGCTGCCGACGCACCTCCGGCTGTCCGTGGACATTGATCCGCAAAGCTTCCTGTAGTCGGGCGCGGCCGCAGGCCGTTGCAGGCAGCCGTCCGGCAGGGCTAGTTCCTGAGAACGATGCAGCGCCCGCCAAGGCGCTGGAAGCGGGCGCAGAAAGTCGCGGCCTCGGTCCGGGAACGATACCCGACCTGCGCGGTATAGACCGCGCGCGGCATGCCGTTGATGCGCTTGCGGACATAGCCGACCCTTGCTCCGTCATCCAGGATGGGACGCAACGTGCGGTTCAGGCGGGCGACCTGCTGGGCTGCGCCGGCCTGGCTGGGATGGCTGGCGACAATCACGCCCCAGGGCATGGCCGGGGGTTGGGTCGTGAATTCGCGCAGGTTGCGGTCGCCGGCCATCTTTTCGCAAGCAGGACGAAATGCCATGTCGGGCGTCAGCGCCAGCTTGAGGTCAGCCGGTGCGGGCGGGCTGTCGCGCCAGCGGTGGGCGCTGAACCCCGTGATCGCCTCGACATAATCGACCGTCTCGAAGGGCAGGGTGGTTTGTTGCGCAATGAAGCGGGCCGCCCGATTCTCGCCTCCGTTATAGGCAACGGCAGCCAGCCCGATATTGCCGAAGCGCTGGCTGAGCTGCGACAGGTACCAGGCCGCCTTGCGGATCGCCAGTGCAGGGTTGAAAGGATCATCCAGCCAGTAAAGCTCGGCCGTGCCCGGCATGAACTGCGCGATGCCAAGGGCGCCTGCCGGACTGACCGCAGAAGGCTCGAAGCGGCTTTCCTTCCACAAGAGGCGGGCCAGGAAGGCAGGGTCCAGCCCCTGTTCCGACGCATTGCGCTCGATCAGCTTGCAGACATCAGGCACATAACTGTCCTTGGCCACGCAGTCGCGGCCATCATCGGTGCAGCGGGTGTCCGGCGTGGACCGGGGCGCGGCCCGCCCCTGCCAGGCATCGACGGCCGGATAGGCCAAGGCAGGCGTGGCCGCGGGCAATACGGCCGCCACCGACAACGCCAGGCACAGGACGATTCGAATGAAACGGATCATGGGAAAAACGACAGACCGGCCAGCTGATTATTCCTTGGTCTTCGCAGCGGTCTTGCCGCTCTTGGCTTTGTTCTTGGACTTGGCGGGTTTGTCTTCAGCCCCGGACTTGGCGGAGGCGGAGGTCTTGACCTTCCGGGACTTGGCCACCTTGGGCTCGTCGGCCTGTTCCTGTGGCGCAGGTTTGTCTGCCTTGGCCGCTTTGCGTTCGGCCTTTGCGGTCGCTTTCTCGGCCGATTTGGCGGCGTCCTTCTCGGCCTTGCGGGCAGCCTTGCGCTCGGTCTTATCGGCCTCTTTCTGGGCGGCCTTCGCAGCCTGCCGCTCGGCTTTGCGTTCCGCCTTCGCAGCTTCCTTTTCCGCAGCCTTGGCCGCGACCTTTTCGGCCTTGCGGGCAGCATGCTTTGCAGCCTTGTCGGCGTCTTTGTCAGTCACGGCAGGGTTCTTTGCTGCAAGGTCGGAAGGGGCGGTTTCAACGGTTTCAGCTGCGGGGCGACGCTTGCTGACGCGGTGCGGTTCCGTGCGAAGGTCGGTCTTGCGCGCTTCAGCGGATTTCCGGCCTGCGGGTTTGCGTGCAGCCGAAGCACGCTTGTGCTTGGCCGCAGGAACGGCCTTGGGAGCCGCCGGCAGGGGCGGCGGCGCCTCCTTGGACGTTGCCGTGGTGTCGCGCTTGCGGCGCTCGGCCTCCGCGCGACGCAAGGCAGCGCGCAGCAAGGGGGCCACTTCGTCTGCTGACGGACCTGCCTGTGCGTTTGCTATTGCTTCGCGCAGTTTTTCCACCAGCGCGCTTAGCGCCCCGTCGTCCAGTGTTCCCAAGGCCGGCTGACGGCTTTCTTGGGTCAGGTGCAGCTGATCGGCGTTCAGCACCTGCTGCTCTCGCTTGGCATAATTGGGCATCGGATGGCCTTTGGGCAGACGACTTCATGTTCCGCACCGACATTGCGCAGAGATTGCGATTTTTGCAATTGGAAAGGCCCCGGCTTTTGCCGGGGCCTTGAATGGTGATGCCGTGGGCACGCAGGTGTGCCGGATCACCAGCGGGGCACAGCGCTCTCGACGGGCGAAACAAATGGGGTTTCGGCCGTGGCAAAGGGGTCACTGACCTGGGCGGGCTGGACCGGGCTGGCTGCCGGCACCGCCGACATGGCCGCGTAAGGGTCCATCACCGGTTGGGCAGGCGTCTGGCTGACCGTCTGCATCGGAGTCTCCACAACAGCCGTTTCAAGCGCAACGGTCTGGACGGTGGCTGCCGGATCTGCCGCCATGGGGGCCGCGGGCATGACATAGCCTTCCGGCGTCTCGGTCATGGGGCCTTCCATGCGAACGCTTTCCGCTTCGCCGCGCACGATCACCTCGGTACCGGTCGGAACCTGCGCGAACAGGTCGATGACATCCTGGTTGAACATCCGAATGCAGCCGGCCGACGTGGCCTTGCCGATGGACGAAGGGTCCATCGTCCCGTGGATGCGGTAATAGGTGTCCACGCTGCCCTGGTACAGGTACAGCGCCCGCGACCCCAGCGGGTTGTGCATCCCGCCCGAAAGGCCCCCTGCGAACTGGCCATACAGCTCAGGCTCGGTCCGCAGCATGTTGTCCGTGGGGCGCCAGCTGGGCCAAGCCGCCTTGCGGGCAATCGTCGCCTGGCCCTCGAAGCCCTTGCCGGCACGTCCGACGGCCACGCCGTAACGCATCGCCTGACCACCCGGCTGGACGTGATAAAGAACGCGGGCGTAAGGATCGACAACAATCGTTCCGGGCGCTTCGGCACCGTTGTAGGGAACAACCTGGCGCTGGTTGCGGTCGTTCAGGTAAGCGGCACGAACCGCCGGAATCTGGATAGGCGCACCGTCCGGACCGTTGTCGACACGAGCCTGATAGGCCTCCGGGACAGTCGCCGAACGCTGGGGCGCAGGCGCCGCGGTTTCCTGGCCGGGACCGCATGCCGCCAGCCCCAGGGCCAGCGCCGTGAAAAGAAAGACGAGGCGCATTGTCGCATGTTCCTTGTTCAATCGCAGGCCTTGCCGGCAGAGGCGTGGCCGTGGCAGCGTCAAATTCATTCATACCTCGCGAAAGCGGCGGAGCCGTTACACGATTCGCATGGAAGTTGCATGACGCCCCCGATCAAGTCGCGTCAAGCCTGTCACGTCGATCGTGAACGGCTTGGTGCATCAGGGACCGCCGCCTGTGGCGCGCAGGTGTCAGCATCATCAACTTTTTACTGCAGCGGAACAACTCGGCGTGTGCTTTGGTTGCATGGGGGCCGGGCGCATAAGCGCCGGTTCCGGTCACAAGGAAGTCAGACATGAACATCATCGTCGCACTGATCATCGGTGCCATCGCCGGCTGGCTGGCCGGGCTGCTGGTCAAGGGCCATGGTCAGGGCGTCATGGTCAACATCATCGTGGGCATCCTCGGGGCTGTCATCGCCTCGTTCCTGTTTCCGGCGACGGGCATGACCATCGGTGCCGCAGGTTCTGTCATCGGATCGATCATCTATGCGACGGTGGGCGCCGTGATCCTGCTGCTGATCCTGCGGCTGGCGCGGCGCGCGTGACGCGGACATCGGAGACCGGCATCGTGAATTGACCGTTATCAGCAAAGCATCCCCGCCTTGACCGCACCCGCCCTGCCTCCGACCCCGCAGACCCGGCCCAGGGGTGCCTTTGCACCCTTCGGTTACCGCGACTTCCGGCTGCTGTGGGGGGCGACGCTGATCTCGAACTTCGGGGGGCTGGTGCAGGCGGTGGGCGCGGCCTGGCTGATGACACAGCTGACCGACAGCGCCACGCTGATCGCGCTGGTTCAGGCATCGAACACCCTGCCTGTCATGCTGCTGGCCATCGCCTCGGGGGCTTTGGCCGATATCTTTGACCGCAAGACGCTGCTGATGACGGCGCTGATCGCGATGAGCGTCATCTCGGTTGCGCTGGCCGTCGTCGCCTGGAGCGGCGGGCTGACGCCTTGGCTCCTGCTGGGTTTCACCTTCCTGCTGGGCGCGGGGCAGGCCGTCTACAATCCCCCTTGGCAGGCCAGCATGGGCGATCTGGTCCGGCGCGAGGATCTGCCGGCGGCCGTCAGCCTGAACTCGGTCGGTTTCAACCTGATGCGCAGCGTCGGACCGGCGGCAGGTGGCTTCATCGTCGCGGTCTTTGGCGCCGCAGTGGCCTTTGCGGTCAATGCCGTCAGCTATCTGCCGCTGCTGGCGGTCATGTCCCGCTGGAAACCCCAGCTGGCCCCGCGCGTCACCACGCCCGAACCCTTCATGGCGGCAATGGGGGCAGGCCTTCGCTATGTCGCGTTGTCGCCGAACCTGATCCGGGTCATGGTCCGCGGGGCCTTGTTCGGCTTTGCGGCCATTGCCGTTCTGGCCCTGCTGCCGCTGGTGGCCCAAAGCCACCCCGAGGGGGGCTCGCTTCTGTTTGGCGGCTTGCTGGGCTGTTACGGCGTCGGCGCCATCGGGGGGGCGTTGATGAACCCGCGCCTGCGGGCCCGGATGGACAATGAACATCTGGTGCGGATGGCCTTTTGCGGCTTTGCGCTGTCGGCGGTGGTGCTGGGCCAGACGCAGTCGGTCTGGCTGCATGCCCTCGTGATGATGCCGGCAGGGGCGTCGTGGGTGCTGGCCCTGTCGCTGTTCAATGTCACGGTGCAGTTGTCCACGCCGCGCTGGGTCGTGGCGCGGGCGCTGGCCATGTACCAGACGGCGACATTCGGCGGCATGGCGGCCGGAGCATGGGCCTGGGGCGGGCTGGCGGGGTCACAGGGACTGGATACCGCCCTGACGACGGGGGGAATCGTTCTGGCTCTTGGTGCGCTGATCGGTGTCTGGCTGCGGGCGCCCGAATTCGGAGCAGTCGATCTGGATCCGGCGAACCGCTTTCGCGAGCCCGAACTGGCGCTGGACCTGCGTGGACGTTCGGGACCGATCCTGGTGATGGTCGATTACCGGATCGATCAGGCCGATGTGCCCGAGTTCCTGCGCCTGATGCGCCAGCGGCGCAACATCCGCCGCCGCGACGGGGCACGCAACTGGGCGCTGCTGCGCGACCTCGAGCATCCGGATCAATGGAGCGAAAGCTATCATATCGCGACATGGGACGAATATGTGCGCCACAACCTGCGCCGCACCAAGTCCGATGCCGAGGTGACGGTCGCCCTGCGCGCCCTGCACCGGGGCGACGGCGATCCGCTGGTCCATCGCATGATCGAGCGTCACAATGTCAGCCCCCTGGATGACCTGCCGTTGTTGGGCAAGCTGGAGCTGCCCTGAGCCGCAAAAGGGCCGCTGACGAAGACGCCCTTTGCGTGACAGGCCCGCCTGCGCTAGACCTGCGGACAAAACACCAAAAGGGCACAGGCGATGAAAGCGGCAACTCGGGCGGCGACGGCAGTGGGCGCAGTGGCTCTGGCGCTGATCGGCATGGCGGCAGATGCGGGCGCACAGGTCATCAGCAAGCAGTACGACGACGGCGGTGTCTACGAGGGCACGTTCCGCAACGGGTTGCAGCATGGCCAGGGCAGCTATGTCCTGCCGAACGGCTATCGCTACGAGGGCGACTGGGTCGAAGGGCAGATCATGGGCCAGGGCCGAGCCGAGTTTCCCAACGGTTCCATTTATGAAGGGCAGTTCGCGCGCGGCAAGCCCCATGGCAAGGGCAAGATCACCTATGCCGACGGCGGCACCTATGAAGGCGACTGGTCCGAAGGCGAAATCACCGGCCAGGGCGTCGCACGCTATGCCAACGGATCGGTCTATGAGGGCGCGTTCGAAAAAGGTCTGCACCAAGGCAAGGGCGTCCTGACCCAGGCCAACGGTTATCGTTATGAAGGTGACTGGAACGCGGGCGTCAAGGAAGGGCAGGGCAAGATCACCTATCCGGACGGCGCGACCTATGAGGGGGGCATGCTGGCAGGCCAGCGTGCGGGTCAGGGCAGGCTGCAGATGGCTGACGGCCTGACCTATGACGGCGTGTGGGCAGCCGGGCAGATGTCCGGAACCGGTGTGCTGGTTCAGTCCACCGGCGACCGCTACGAAGGCGAACTGGAAGGGGGGCGCCGCCAGGGCAAGGGGGTCGCGACCTATGCCAACGGCGATGTGTATGACGGGGAATTTGCCGATGACCGCCGCCACGGCCAAGGAACCTTCACCGGCGCGGACGGCTATGTTTACGTGGGTGAATGGTCCGAAGGCCGGATGGAGGGCCGGGGCCAGATCACCTATCCCGACGGTTCGGTCTATCTGGGCCAGATGCGGGCCGACCGGCCCCACGGCACGGGCAAGATCACCTATGCCGACGGATCGACCTATGAAGGGCAATGGGCCGAAGGCGTGATCGAAGGGGACGGCAAGGCCACTTATGCGAATGGCATGGTGTACGAGGGCAGCTTTCGCAATGCGCGGAACCATGGGCAGGGACGGATGTCCTATCCCGACGGTTATGTTTATTCCGGCGCATGGCAGGACGGTCAGCGCCATGGCGAAGGTCAGGCCACCTATCCCGACGGCACGGTTTACACGGGCAATTTCGTCGACGGGCTGCGCGAGGGAAAGGGCCGGCTGACGACGCCTGACGGATTCATTTATGAAGGCGGCTGGAAGACCGGAGAAATCGACGGCGCGGGCGTCGCGACCTATGCCAATGGCGACCGCTATGAAGGCACCTTTGCTGCGGGCAAGCGCCAGGGACAGGGCGTCATGCGCTATGCCACGGGGCAGGTCGCCTCGGGGGAATGGCAGGACAACCGCCTGATCGAGGCCGATCCCGCTTCGGACCCGAAGGCCCCGGCGCCCGACGAGGCTGCCCCCGAACTGCCCGCCGAGGGTCAGCCCCAGCCCTGAGCGTCCATTCAAAAAGGAGCGGCCCATGACGCTGCAGTTCGATCGCGCGACCGAAGCCGACCTGCCCGCCCTGATTGCCCTGTTGTCCGACGATGTTCTGGGGGCAGGGCGGGAAGGCCTGGATGAACAGGCGGTCTATGCCCGCGCCTTTGCGCAGATCCAGTGCGATCCCAACCAGTTCCTGTGCGTCGCAAAGGACCGGGACCACGTCGTCGGCACCCTGCAATTGAGCTTTGTTCAGGGATTGTCGCGGCGCGGCGCAAGGCGCGGCCTGATCGAGGCGGTGCGGGTCGCCTCAGATCGGCGCGGCCAGGGCGTCGGACAGGCCATGATGGAATGGGCCATCGCGGAGTGTCGCCGCCAGGGCTGTGCTCTGGTGCAACTGACCACCGACAGGTCGCGCACCGATGCCCACCGGTTCTATGACCGGCTGGGATTCACCGCCTCTCATGTCGGGTACAAGCTGGCGCTGGACTGACAGCATCAGGCCTTGTTGTCATCATTGCCGAAAAGTCCGCGCAATCCGCGGGTGACAAGGTTGCCGACTTTTGGACGGGGCTGCGCCAGGAAGGGCAGCGGCCGACAGACCTCCATCGCGGCAATGCCGACGCGAGCCGTCAGGGCGCCGTTGACCAGACCCTCGCCAAAGCGGCGCGACAGCTTGGCCAGAACGCCGCCACCCGCCACCGTGTGGATCAGGTCGTCACCGGCAGCCACGGCCCCTGTCGCGATCAGATGGGTCATCACGGTACGCGCCAGCCGCCAGCCGCCCACGGCCCCTGCGCGTCCGCCATAGATTTCGGCCATGCGCCGGATCATCCGAAGGTTCGCGGCCAGTGCTGCCGCCACATCGGCCAATGCCAGGGGCACCAGCGCCGTCGTGGCGGCGACGGTGCGGGCAGCGGCCTCGATTTCCCGTCGAGCCTGCTGGTCCAGACCGGCCAGCAGCTCGGCCTCGGCCAGGGTCAGCAGGGCATGGGCATCAAAGGTTTCCCCACGGCGTTCGGCCAGGCGCTGACGCTGCCACTCCATGGCGGGCCGATTGGCGTAAAGGGCCACCAGTTCTTTGGTGACCGCCTTGGCCTGATCCAGACTGTCCGCGGCCAAGGCCGCGCCCGCGCTGCGCTGCAGGGCGTCGATCTTGGCAAAGCGTCGCCATGCCCGCCATTCGCGCAGGGCCATTCCCAACGCCGCCAAGGTGAACAACGCAAACAGGACCACCGCAATCCAGCCCAGCAGCGGATAACGGGTCAGCAATCCGTTGATGAAGTCCAGCGCCGCCACGCCCAAGAGAAAGGTGAACAGCGCCACTCCTGCGTTCAGGAAAAGGCGTGTCAGGCGGGAAGGGCGACGGCCGACCAGCCGTGTCACCATCTCCATGGTCCGCGGCCGGGGCAGGGGCGCGTCGCTGACATCGATGGGGGGCGCGTCGGCCGGGTTGGGCGCGGGCTCGGCCTGGGCGTCGACCCTGGGCTGGCGCGGCGCCTGCCGTATGGGGGCGTCCAGTTCCAGCAGCACGGGGCGGCGCGGGCGCTTGGGGCTGTTGTTGGTGGGCTCGCTCACAGGCGGTCTCCGATCAGGAACTCGGCCGCGCGGTCGAGGCGGATATGGGGCGGTCCGTCACCGGGACGCGTGGTCAGGGGGGCTGGGGCGAAATTCATGATCTCGTAATCGGCATCCAGCCAAGCATTCGCCCCCTGCCGCGCCGGGTGCAACAGCGCCGATGGATCCGATGGCAGTTCGCCCGCATAAAAGGCCGCCTGCCGCCCGTCCATCAGGCGCCCGCGCACGGCCGGCAGTTCGTCGTCATCCTGACGGATCATGTCCTCGGTCGTGGCGCGCAGGGCGGCAATGGCCATGGCCTCGGTCCGGGCGCCCTGGAAATCGGCACGATCCCGTGCCTCGCGCAGCATCGCGGACAGGATGGCGGTCAGGCGGTTGTGCTGGACATGATGCAGGTGATCCCCCTTGGTGGCGGCGAACAGGATGCGCTCGACCCGCCGTGTGCCCAGCAGCTGCGCCAGCCAGCCTGCACGGCCGGGACGAAAGGCGGTCAGGATGTCGGCCATGGCGCGGCGCATGTCCTCGACAGCGGCGGGGCCCTGATGGATCGCGCCCAGCACATCGACCAGCACCACCTGCCGGTCGATCCGGGCAAAATGGTCGCGGAAGAAGGGGCGGACAACCCGCGACTTGTAGGCGTCGAAACGGCGGCGGAACTCCCGCCCCAGCTTGCCGTCCTGCAGGGCGGGGGGCAGGGGCGCAAAGGTCAGCGCGGGCGAGCCTGCCAGTTCGCCGGGAATCAGGAAGCGGCCCGGGGTGCAGTCCGACCAGCCCGCGTCGCGCGCCGCATTGAGGTGGGTGGTATAAAGATCGGCCAGCGCCTGCGCCCGCGGTTCGGCAAAGGGCGCGCCAGGGTCTTCGTCCGCCAGGGCCGCCAGAAAGCGGTCGGCACGGGGCCGGCCGGGAAGGCGCTCCAGCACCTCGGCCGACCAATGCGCGAAATCGCGTTCCATGAGGCGCAGGTCCAGAAGCCATTCACCCGGATAATCCACGATATCCAGATGCAGGAGGCGGGCGCCCCGCAGGCTGCCGAAGAGGCCGCCGCCTTCCAGCCGCATCGACAGGCGCAATTGGCTGACATGGCGCGTGCCGTCGGGCCAATGCGGCTGCGGACCGGTCAGCGCGGCAAGATGGCGTTCGAAATCAAAGCGGGGAATCGTATCGTCGGGCTGGGGCTGCAGCCAGACCGCCTTTAGACGCCCGTCGGCGGCCGCGCGCAGGGCCTGCATCCGGCCGCGCTCCAGCAGGTTGGCCACCAGCGCGGTGATGAACACCGTCTTGCCTGCGCGCGACAATCCCGTCACGCCGATCCTGATGACGGGATCCGAAAGGCCCAGGCCCTCCATCACGTCGCTGCCGATGCCCATGCTGCCCCTGCGTTTCTGCCTGTCCGCCTTTCAACGCGGTGGGCGCAAGATAGGTTCGCGTGGCGGGAAAGGGTAGCCTGCTCGATATGTCCGCAACGTGCAGGTTGGTGATTGTGCAGCGGGGTTGGCGGGCGTTATCACCCGTCCATGTCACAAACCCTGCCCATCGACGATGCCCTGCCTGCCCTTCGCGCGGCGATGACCACCCATGGACGTGCCGTGCTGGTCGCGCCGCCAGGGGCAGGCAAGACGACGCGGGTGCCCCTGGCGCTGATGGATCAGGTCACAGGACGCATCCTGATGCTGGAGCCGCGCCGTTTGGCCGCCCGCGCCGCCGCCGAGCGCATGGCCGACACCTTGGGCGAGGCCATCGGCCAGCATGTCGGCTATCGCATCCGGGGCGAATCCGTGCCGGGCAGTCGGATCGAGGTCGTGACCGAGGGCATCCTGACCCGGATGATCCAGAACGATCCTTCGCTGGAAGGCATCGGTTGCGTGATCTTTGACGAATTCCACGAACGCAGCCTGAATGCCGATCTGGGACTGGCACTGGTGTGGGAAGCGCGGAACGCCCTGCGCGAGGATCTGGCCGTGCTGGTGATGTCGGCCACCCTGGAGGCCGAGCCTGTTGCGGCGATGCTGGACGATGCGCCTGTGATCCGTTCGGAAGGTCGTGCCTTTCCGGTCGAGACGCGGTGGCTGGAGCGGCCTCTGCCCCCGGCCTTCCGTTTCGTCGAGGAGGCGGCGCGCCTGATCCGGCAGGCCGAGGCGGACACACGCGATATCGGCGGCACCATCCTGGCCTTTCTGCCTGGAGAGGGCGAGATCAGGCGCGTCACGGCGCTGCTGAGCGGCACCGGCTGCGAGATCCTGCCGCTGTTCGGGGCGCTGGATGCGCGGGCACAGCGCGCCGCACTGGCGCAGCCGGGGGCGCAGCGGCGGATCGTGCTGGCGACATCCATTGCCGAAACCTCGCTGACGATCCCGGCTGTGCTGGTGGTGGTGGACGCCGGGCGAGCGCGGCGGGCCCGCTTTCATCCGGGCAGCGGCATGTCGCGGCTGGTGACCGAACGGGTCAGTCGCGCCGAAGCCGATCAGCGCCGGGGCCGTGCAGGCCGGGTGGCCCCGGGGCTTTGCTATCGGATGTGGGCGCGATCCGAGGAGGGCGCGCTGCCGGCCTTTGCTCCGCCCGAAATCGCCGTGGCCGACCTGACCGGGCTGGCGCTGGAGCTGGCGGTCTGGGGAGCCGCGCCCGAAGATCTGGCCTTTCTGACGCCCCCGCCGGTCGGGGCGCTGGCCGAAGCAAGGGCGCTGCTGGTCGAACTGGGCGCGCTGGGCAAGGATGACCGCATCACTGCGCATGGACGAAGGCTTGCCTCCCTGCCGCTGCACCCGCGTCTGGGGCATATGCTGGCCGTGGCGGGGCCCGACGCCGCCGATCTGGCCGCGCTGCTGTCTGACCGTGATCCGCTGCGCGGTGCCGGGGTGGATCTGAGCCTGCGGCTGGAGGCGCTGCGGAACCCTGGGACATTTGCTGCAAGGCACCCGTTCGAGCTGAACCGGCAGGGGATCGCGCGCATCCAGCAGGATGCCAAGCGTTTGCGGCGGCTGATCGCGTCCCGCGACAGCGGGGGGGACATCGTCCTCCCCGCACCCCCCCTGAGCCTGCCCTGCAAGGCAAAGGATATGGTGCTGACGCCCGGTGCCATGGCCTCGCTGGCCTATCCGGACCGGATCGGTTTGCGCCGCAGAGGGGATGACGCGCGCTTTGTTCTGTCCGGGGGCAAGGGGGCCGTGATGGACAACAGCGATCCCTTGGCAGGGCAGCGCCTGATTGTCGCGCTGGATCTGGATGGCGATCAGCGTGAAGCGCGCATCCGCTTGGCCCTCACTCTGGACGAGGCCGAGCTGCGCGCCCTGCACGGCCCCCGGATCGTGGAAACCAGAGACTGCACCTGGTCGCGGCGCGAGGGACGTATCCTGTCGCGGCAGCAGGAGCGGCTGGGGAGCCTTGTTCTGTCGGACCAGGCATGGACCGGCGCCAGCGACGGACAGATCGCCCGTGCCGCGCTTGAAGGCTTGCGCCAGGAAGGGCTGCCGTGGAGCGCGGCGGCGGCCCGCCTGCGTGCGCGGATGGCGCTGGTCGAGGACCTGGGACCTGTCGATGATACGCATCTGCTGGACGACGGCGACTGGCTGCTGCCCTGGCTTGCGCGTGTCCGGAGCCGGGCCGATCTGCGTGCCCTGGACCTTGTCGAGCCGCTGAGGGCGCGGATCGGCTGGGACGGGCAGCAGCAGCTGGACCGCGTGGCGCCTGCGCATTTCATCACCCCTCTCGGCCGTCGCGTGCCCATCGATTACGGGGGCGAGGAGCCGTCGATCGAATTGCGGCTGCAGGAGCTGTTCGGTGTGACGCAGCATCCGAAGGTGGGGGGGCGTCCGCTGAGGATCGTGCTGCTGTCTCCCGGGGGACGGCCCGTGCAGGTCACCATGGACCTTCCGGGATTCTGGGCCAGTTCCTATGCCGATGTGCGCAAGGACATGCGCGGGCGCTATCCCCGCCACCCCTGGCCCGAAGATCCGACCGAGGCCGATCCGACGGTACGCGCCAAGCCGCGGGGAACCTGAAGGACCCTTAGTCGACGGAACGGATCAGCTTGCGGTCCAGGACCTTCAACACCTGCTCCAGGTCATGGCCGCGCTTGAGGACGCGGCCATCCATGCCGATCACTGCATAAGCCCCTTGGGCCGCCCGCAGGCGTGGGCGTTTTTCGATCCGATACAACGGGTTTTCGGCGGAGTGGCGGAAGACGCTGAAGATCGCGGCGTCGCGCAGGAACGACATGCCGTAATCGCGCCATTCCCCGGCGGCCACGAAACGGCCATAAGTGGACAGGATCAGGCTCAGCTCCTTTCGGTCGAAGACGACGCGATCGGGATCAGCCTGGAACGGCGGGCTTGCATTCATCATGACACAAGGGTGACACCGCACCGCGCGCAAATCAACGCGAAAGGTGCGGTGCCGTCCCGGTCAGTAGCAGCTGACCTTGTCGATGCGGCCGCTGCGCCCGTATTCGATGTTCAGGCGGTCCGGGCGGAAATCGGCCGTGATCATGTCATCGGGCCCGATGATGCGCGTTCCCAGGGGAAAGTTCATCTGCGCCACGGATTCGCGTGGCTGGCCGATCAGGCCCTGATAGCCGGCGGCCCCGCATTCATCTGCGGGAACCACGGGGGCAGGCTCGACGGGAACGGGCTCGCAGGCGGCCAGAAGACCGGCGGCGGCAAGGGACAGGGCAAGGGCAGTATGGCGCATGGGTTTATCCGCAATCGATGTTTGTGATGGTTCCCGCCTGGTCCAGGCGGAAGACGAGCCGGTTCGGGTCGTAATCCTGTGGCTCGATGCCCCGGTATTCGACAACGCGATAGGCCTTTGACAAGCCCAGGGTCGGAATCACGCTGCCGGGCTGGCCCTTCGCGCTGTCATGCTTGCGCGCACCGCAAAGATCGGGCTTGCGTTCCTCGAGGCCGGTGATGCCCGTGGTCTGGACTGGAGGCGGCAGCGCCTCGGGCAGCGGTGCGACAGGGGCGGGCACGGGCGCATAAACCGGCGGTGCGGGAGCATAAGGCGCCGGAGCATAGGGAGCGGGCGCATAGGGCGCGGGCGCATAAGGGGCAGCGGCAGTCATGGAGGCCGCGCCCGTTGGCGGCATCCGGTTGGGCGAGGAGGCGCAGCCGCCCATCGTCATGCCGCACACGCCCAGCAGCGCGGCCCTTGAAAGCCAAGCGTTTCGGATCATTGCCTGTGTCACCTCTGCCGGTCCCTGTCGGACCGTGTTTGCTTTTGATGACAGCATAGGCCGCAGCCTCCCGCTTGAGAAGCCGCGGCGGAATTCACGTTTCCATCATCGCAGGAATGCAACAGGAGGTGCCGTCACACCTGCCGTGGCGCATGGGCGCGCAGGAACAAGGCGCAGGCCGAGGTGACGGCCTCCGCGATCTCGGAATCGGCCAGCATTTCGTGTGAAAGAAGGGCATTGATCCGCAGTTGCCCCCCCATCAAAGCCACCAGTTGCCGTGCGGCCAGGGCCGGATCCTGGACCGTGATTTCGTTGCGCGTGGCCCAGTCCTGGACAAGGCGCGTCAGCGGGACGACAATGCCGTCCTCCATCGCCCGGGCATAGGCGACGGCCAGTTCAGGAAAGCGCGGAGCTTCGGCGATGGCAATCCTGTGCAGCCGCAGGCGGTGGTCGCTGATCAGCCAGCGCGCCAGCTGATCCAGAACCTTTGGCAGGGCCGTGCCGACATCATCCTTTGACGCGGCATCGAAAGGGGGCTGATCGAAGGCCATGTCGAGGGCGTTTGCCAGCACCTCCTGGAACATCAGGCGCTTGTCAGGAAAATAGCTGTAGAGCGTCGCCTTGGATACGCGTGCCGAACGGGCGATGTCATCGACGCTGGCGGCCGCGAACCCATCACGCAGGAAGATGACGGCCGCGCCTTCGCGCACCTGCTCGAACTTTCGGCCCCGGACAATCCCCGTACCCTGGCCCATGTCCTGTTGTGTGACTGGTCGTGATTTCAGCAATTTCGCCCATCTTCTTCTGGCGCCGATGGCCTCCGCGAAAGAGCCTCATGAAGCAGGCCACGCAGAATGGAAAGATTTTATTAAGCCGCACAACAATATTTTACGCAATCATCTGGCGTGCGACATTGCCTGCAAAATGGGCGGTGGCACTGCAGGCGGCTTTGGCCTAGCGTGCGGGCGTGACGAAAACTGCCCTTGGCAACAGGAGGAGAGCAGCAATGGCCGCCACGCATTTGTCGTTCCGGGAGTCGGTTGATCGGATGTTCACGCATTCTGCAAGCCTGATGGAACTGCCTCCGGGGCTGGAGGAAAAGATCCGGGTCTGCAACTCGACCTATACGGTGCGCTTCGGGGTAC
>NZ_JBKGUN010000150.1:0-2749 GCF_046462195.1 Paracoccus sp. (in: a-proteobacteria)
GTCCTGGTCAAGACCAATCTGGATGGCAGCTATACCTATCACTCCATCGGGTTTGCTCGCGCCGACAGCGGCATCACCTCGCTGGATGACATGGAAGGCAAGAGCTTTGCCTTTGCAGACCCGAACTCGACCTCGGGCTTCCTGATCCCGAACGTTGAACTGCCCGAGGCAGGCTATTCCATGGAGGAAGGCGAATATTTCAGCCGCATCGGTTTTTCCGGCGGTCATGAGCAGTCGATCATTGCAGTCGTGAATGGTGACTATGACGCAGGCGTAACCTGGGCCGACGGGCAAGGCGATTGGGCTGACGGCTATAACTCTGGCGCACTGCGCAAGGCCGCCGATGCCGGCATCGTCGACATGAACGACATTGTCGAGATCTGGAAATCCTCGCCCATCCCGGAAGGACCGGTCGTGGTGCGCAAGGATCTCCCAGCCGGAGTCAAGACCACGATCATCGATCTGGTGGCCGGGCTGCATGAGGCCGACCCCGACTGCGCTTATGGTGTTGCCTCAGGCGAGACCGCCGGTTTCAGCCCTGTCACACACGACGAATACCAGACCATCATCGACATCCGCCGCGCCGAAATGAACTGACACCTTCTTTTGCTGGCCGGACCTTTCTCGGGTCCGGCCTTTTCATATCCCAGGGGTCCAATGGCGCTCTCCGATATCCGCGACGATTACCTCGCGCTGACGCGGCGGCGCCGCATCTATGGCGGGCTGCTCGTCGTCATCTTCGTGGCCATGATGGTGGCAGGGTTCCGCACGGCCGATGCACGCAATGCTGGCGGCTTCTGGCAGGGACTGCATCAGGTCGGCGACTTTCCTGCTGCCCTGATCAGCGAGGCAATCGCCAAGGCCGGAAACCTGCCCGGTCATATGTTCCGCGCCGTTCCCGCCCTTGTGGAAACGCTGAACATCGCGTTGGTTGCCACGCTTCTTGGTTGCATTTCGGGCACCGCCCTATCCTTGGCGGCCACGCGCGGCCTTGCGCCTTGGCCGCGGATGGTGCCCGTGGCACGACGCCTGTCCGACATCTGCCGCGCAATCCCTGAGATCGTGATCGCCTTGGTTCTCATCTTCGTGCTGGGCGGCGGGCCGGTTCCCGCGGTGATCGCCATCGCGATCCATACGGCTGGCGCGATGGGCAAGCTGTTTTCCGAGGTGAACGAGAACGTCGATCTGAAACCGGTCCAGGGGCTAGCCTCGGTCGGCGCCAACTGGTCTCAGCGCATCTGGCTGGGCGTTCTGCCGCAGGTTGCCCCGAACTACCTGTCCTATGGCTTGCTGAGACTGGAGGTAAACATCCGGGCCTCGGCCATTCTTGGTTTCGTCGGAGCGGGCGGCATCGGCTATGAACTGCGCAATGCCATGACCTTCGGCCAGGGAAAGTTTGATCAGGCCGCCGCCATCTTCCTGATGCTGTTCGCGACCATCATCATCGTCGACCAGATCTCAGGCTTCGCCCGTCACCGCCTGACTCATGGAGCGCCAACATGATCGCTTCAACAACCACCGAACTATCAGGGCCAGACACCGCGCTGTTTGCTCGCACACTGCGTACGCTAGACCGCAAGCGACGCGTGGCGCTGGCAGTTCCGGCCATGATTGTCCTCTATCTAGCCTATGTTGCCGTGGCCTTTGATTTGGCCGGGTTGGCGCAGCGGGCACGATTGGATAATGCTGCAGTACTGGTAGCGGACATGGTCACCCACAAGATCCATGTCACCCGCGACAATCGTCGCGAAGCCGTTTCCGTCAGTGTCGAAGGTTCCAGTCGTGCCACCTATGCGTCTGACCGCCTGCCAAACTGGGTCGAAACACAGGGGCCCTTGACCCGCATTGACCTCGGTGCCGGCCATGTCGTGACCTATGACGGTCCGCGCGTGATCTATGACATTCCTGATTATGGTCCCATCGCGCTGGACATTGGCGACGAGATCTTGGTGCAGACTCCGGGCGGAGCGGCGGCCGAATTCATCAACGCTTCTTCTGCCCGGGTGACCATCACCACCAATCAGGGTCGCCTCACCGCCACCCGGTCGCGCACGGAAACCCTGCGCTATTTCTGGGGATGGGAGATGTTCTTCTTCGATCTTGCCAGCCCTTATTCCGGCATGACCGCCAGCCAAGTGGTCGCCATGGTTTTGTGGGGAGAACGTCTGGTCACCGACCGCAGCAATCTGAGCCTGGCGCTCTCGGATTTCTGGACCAACGACATCTGGCAACATGGCGCCGTGGCCTGGGCGATCTTCGAGACGATCCTGATGGCGTTCCTTGGGACCTTCGGTGCTGCCTTCATTGCACTGCCGCTGGCATTTCTGGCGGCCCAGAATTTCACCCCTTCGCGCTGGTTGCGTTTCGGGATCCGACGCATCTTCGATTTCGCTCGCGGGGTCGATGCACTGATCTTCACCATAATCCTGTCCCGTGCCTTCGGTCCAGGACCCTTGACCGGGGCACTCGCAATCCTGCTGACCGACACTGGCAGCTTCGGAAAGCTCTTTTCCGAAGCCCTGGAGAATGTCGACAAGAAGCCGATTGAGGGGATCCAGTCGACGGGGGCGAATGTCATTCAGAAATACCGGTTCGGGGTGATCCCGCAGGTGATGCCGGTGCTGCTGTCGCAAATGCTGTATTTTCTGGAATCGAACACGCGCAGCGCCACGATCATCGGGGCGATCACCGGCGGTGGCATCGGTCTGCTGCTGACGCAGGCCATTCAGACGACGCAGGATTGGGAAAA
>NZ_JBKGUN010000151.1:0-5072 GCF_046462195.1 Paracoccus sp. (in: a-proteobacteria)
GCCATTACACCGAAGCCCTGACCCAGCTTGGCGCCAATGCCCCCTTGCCGCAATCGCCTGAAGAGGCCGTGCTGGAACGGGTGCCGAACCCGCAGCCGGGCGAGGCCTATGTGGTCCGTTTCACCCAGCCCGAGTTCACCAGCCTTTGTCCGCTGACGGGCCAGCCCGACTTTGCGCATCTGGTGATCGACTATGTGCCGGGCGACTGGCTGGTCGAATCCAAGTCGCTGAAGCTGTTCCTGGGCAGCTTCCGCAACCACGGCGCCTTTCACGAAGACTGCACCGTGGGCATCGGCAAGCGGCTGGTCGCGCTGCTGGATCCGCGCTGGCTGCGCATCGGCGGATACTGGTATCCGCGTGGCGGCATGCCCATCGACGTCTTTTGGCAGACGGGCGCCGTTCCCGAAGGCGTCTGGCTGCCCGACCAGGGCGTTGCGGGCTATCGCGGCCGCGGCTGAAGGGGCGCTTGCGGGGGCGGGCCGGCGTTTCTATAGAGGGCGCATGGATTTTGCGGGCTTTGTCATACGAATTAGCGGCCCGGTGGCGTGAGGTTTCGCGCTGCCGGGATGCGCATGCTTTTTCGAACCGACTGCCGACCCTGAGGAACGCCCATGAGCGCCGAAACCCCCGACTATCGCGACACTGTCTTCTTGCCCCAGACCGATTTTCCGATGCGCGCGGGCCTGCCGCAGCGCGAGCCCGAGTGGCTGGAACGTTGGGCGCGGATCGGCGTTTATGACCGGCTGCGCGAGAAGGCCCAAGGGCGTGCGCCCTTTGTGCTGCATGATGGACCGCCCTATGCGAACGGGCATCTGCATATCGGCCACGCGCTGAACAAGACGATCAAGGACATCATCGTGCGCAGTCACCAGATGATGGGCCGTGACGCGCGCTATGTTCCCGGCTGGGACTGCCACGGGCTGCCGATCGAATGGAAAATAGAGGAAAAGTACCGCAACGAGGGCCGCGACAAGGATGCGGTCGACGTGGTCGAGTTCCGGCAGGAATGCCGTCGTTTTGCCGATGAATGGGTCGACATCCAGCGCGAGGAGTTCCAGCGCCTGGGCATCACCGGCAAGTGGGATGATCCCTATCTGACCATGGATTTCCATGCCGAGGCGGTGATCGCGGCCGAATTCATGAAGCTGTTGATGAACGGCTCACTCTACCAAGGATCGAAGCCCGTGATGTGGTCGCCGGTTGAAAAGACGGCGCTGGCCGAGGCCGAGGTCGAATACCACGACCACACCAGCCACACGATCTGGGTGAGGTTTCCGGTCGCCTCGCAGTCCGGGTTCGCGGAACTGGACGGCTGCATGCGCAGCGATCTGCTGGAGGCCGCGGTCGTGATCTGGACCACGACGCCTTGGACGATTCCGCAGAACCGCGCTGTCGCCTATAACCCGACCATCGCCTATGGCCTGTATCAGGTCGAGGCCGTGGCCGAGAATGCGACGGGACAGGCGGGCGAGACCGTGGTGTTGGCCGATGCGCTGGCCGAGGGCGTGATGAAATCCGCCAAGGTCGAGGGTTTCACGCGGCTGCGCGAGGTGTCCGCTGATGAACTGGCAAGCCTGACGCTGGCCCATCCCCTGCGCGGGGTCGAAGGGGGCGCGGCCGAATGGGATTATGATGTTCCCATGCTGCCGGGCGATCATGTCACGGACGAGGCGGGCACGGGCTTTGTCCATACCGCGCCCAGCCACGGCGACGATGACTATCAGCTGGGTCTGCGCTTCAAGCTGCCCATGACCTACAATGTCGAGCCGGATGGCTCCTATCGCAAGGATCTGCCGCTGTTCGGCGGCGAGGCGATCATCGCCCCCGACGGCAAGGATGGCCCGGCCAATGTCAGCGTCATCAAGCAGTTGGCCTGGGCGGGCGCGCTTCTGGCCAAGGGCAAGATCAAGCACAGCTATCCGCACAGCTGGCGGTCCAAGGCGCCGCTGATCTATCGCAACACTCCGCAATGGTTCGCCGCCATCGACAAGGCACTGGACGACGGGATGGGCCAGCACGGCGACACGATCCGCTCGCGGGCGCTGACCTCGATCGACAAGCTGGTCAAGTGGTGGCCGCAGACGGGGCGGAACCGCATCCATTCGATGGTCGAGAACCGCCCCGACTGGGTTCTGTCGCGCCAGCGGGCCTGGGGCGTGCCGCTGACCTGCTTCGTGAAAAAAGGTGCGAAACCGACGGACGCCGATTTCCTGTTGCGTGACGCACAGGTGAACGAACGCATCATCGCGGCCTTTGAACAGGACGGCGCGGATGTCTGGTACCGCGCGGGCTTCAAGGCGCAGATGCTGGACGGGATCGTGAACCCGGAGGATTACGAGCAGGTCATGGACGTGTTGGACGTGTGGTTCGACAGCGGCTCGACCCATGCCTTCGTGCTGCGCGACCGGGCCGATGGCGCGCCCGACGGGATTGCGGATGTCTATCTAGAGGGCACGGACCAGCATCGCGGCTGGTTCCAGTCATCGCTGTTGCAGGCCAGCGCGACCAAGGGCCGTGCGCCTTACCGCAATGTGGTTACGCATGGCTTCACGCTGGACGAGAAGGGCATGAAGATGTCCAAGTCGCTTGGCAACACGATCGTGCCTGCCAAGGTCATCGAGCAATACGGCGCGGACATCCTGCGCCTGTGGGTGGCGCAGGCGGATTACACCGCCGACCAGCGCATCGGACCTGAGATCCTGAAAGGGACGGCCGACAGCTATCGCCGGCTGCGCAACACGCTGCGCTTCCTCTTGGGCGCCCTGGCGGAGTGGGACGAGGCCGAGCGGTTGCCGGCCAACGACATGCCCGAACTGGAGCAGTGGGTGCTGCACCGGCTGGCGCAGCTGGATCACCAGGTCCGCAAGGGCTACGAGACCTTCGATTTCCAGGGCGTCTTCCAGACGCTGTTCCAGTTCTGCACGGTGGACCTGTCGGCCTTCTATTTCGACATCCGCAAGGACGCGCTGTATTGCGACGCGCCCGACAGTCCGCGCCGCCGGGCCGCGCGGACCGTGCTGGATATCCTGTATCACCGGCTGGTGGCATGGCTGGCGCCGATCCTGCCCTTCACCATGGAAGATGTCTGGCTGTCGCGCTTCCCGTCCGAGGACGACAGCGTGCATCTGCACGACTTCCCGGAAACGCCGGCCGACTGGCTGAACGAGCCTTTGGCCGCGAAATGGGACCATGTGCGGCGCGCCCGTCGCGTCGTGACCGCAGCTTTGGAGGTCAAGCGGACCGACAAGACCATCGGCGCGAGCCTCGAGGCCGCACCCGTCGTCCATGTGGAGGATGCCGAGATGCTGGCGGCGCTGAAATCAGTGGCCTTTGCCGATATCTGCATCACCTCGGATCTGTCGCTGACGCGGGATCCGGTTCCCACCGAGGCCTTCCGCATGTCCGAGGCCCCCGGCATCGGCGTGGTCTTCGAAACGGCCGATGGTGAGAAATGCCAGCGATGCTGGAGGATCCTGCCCGACGTGGGAACGCATCGCCATCCCGGCGTCTGCGCCCGCTGCGACGAGGTTTTGTCGGCCTGACCCGGACCGACCTGCGCAAGGCGATCCTTGCGCAGGTCGGGTCCCTTCGTCCAGGCACGACCTGCTGTCCCAGCCAGATCGCCCGCGCCGCTGCAGCGGACTGGCGGCCGCTGATGCAGCCTGTCCGTGACGAGGCCACCCATCTGGCCCAGCAAGGGTTGATCCGCATCCTGCAGAAGGGCAGAGAGGTTTCGTTGACTGAACTGCACGGTCCCATTCGTCTGGCACCCCCTTTGCCGGGGCATGACCGGAAGTGATGGCATTCCCGCAGGCAACGTGATCCGCCTGTCGGGCCGAGATCAAAGCCAGTGTGTCTGGATATTTTCCTCCCGTCATGGTTGTTGGGCATGAAGATGCATTCAAGGGATCGCCATGGCTTCGCAGTGCAATGTGACACCCAATCTGCTGATCGTGGCTCAAGCTGGGCGGCTGGAATACGAGGCGGTGATCTGTCTGGCCAGCCTGCGGCAGAATGTCCCGGACTGGAGCGGCCGGATCATTGTGGCGGAGCCCCGACCAGAGGGGGCTTGGGCGGGGCATGAGGTGGCAATTTCCTCCCCATGCCGCGACCTGATCGAAGCCTTGGGCGGAACGATCCTGCCTTTCACCGCACGCCATTTCGGCGCGTCCTATCCGCAAGGGAACAAGATCGAGGCTCTTGCGCTGCTTCCCCAACAACAGCCTTTTCTTTTCCTTGACACGGACACGCTGATCAAAGGCCCACTGGACCAGGTCGCCTTTGATTTCGAGCGACCGTCTGCTTCGATGCGGCGCGAAGGAACGTGGCCACAGCCGCCCCTTTATGGCCCCGGCCATGGGGCGATCTGGCAGTCGATCTATGACCGTTTCGGGCTGGAGTTTCCGTCGTCACTGGATCTGTCGCAGCCGGACGAGCATTGGGAACGCTATCTGTATTTCAATGCAGGCTGGTTCTTCGGTGCCGATCCCGCAGTCTTCGGCCAGCGCTTTCTGGGCTGGGCGCTGGCTCTGCGGGATGCCCCGCATGATGAACTGGCCTGTCAGATCATGGATCCGTGGCTGGACCAGATCGTGTTGCCCCTAGTCATCCACAGCCTGGGGGGCGGTCGTCCGGGGCCCGAACTGGAGGGCATGGATGGCGATATCACCTGTCATTATCGCAAGCTGCCGCTGCTTTATGCGCGCGAGAACGAGCATACCATGGCGGTGCTGGAAAACGCGATTTCGGCCAAGGAAATCAGGCGCGTTCTTCGCGAATGGGAGCCGGCGCGCAGGCTGGTTTATCAAGAGAAAGGGCGTCAGAAGGTGCGCCCGATGTTTTCCGACCTGACAAAGCCGCTTCCGGAAAAGCAGGTTCGCAACCAGTTGAAGGTGAAAGGGTGGTGGCTGGTCTGATCACGCAGCCACAGGCCGGGGCAAGGCGCGCAGTGTGAAACAGTTCGGGGAACATGAGCTCAACGATCACCAGCAATCCCTATGGGGAAAGTGGTGGGCGACCCTGGAATCGAACCAGGCGTGGGTCTCCCCGGCGGAGTTACAGTCCGCTGCCGC
>NZ_JBKGUN010000152.1:0-9282 GCF_046462195.1 Paracoccus sp. (in: a-proteobacteria)
TTTCGCGCCGTTGTTCCCAGTCGTGCGGCGATCTCCTGCAGGGCATCGACCTTGGCCTCGCGGCCCAGAATCGGCAGGGCCACATGGCCGGTCAGAACGCCGGCTTCGGCAAGAAGGGTATTCGCACGATGTTCGTGGAAGCCCAACCGGGCCGCCACTGCCTCGGTAAAGGCCGTGAATCCGCCCGAGACAAGGGCCGTATGGGCACCATGGGCGCGCATGGTGGCCACCAGCGCCGCCCCGCCCGAAGCCATGGTGATTCGATCCTGCAGCACCGTAGCGATCACATCCTGCGACAGGCCGGCCAGGAGGCTGACGCGTTCGATCAGCGCTTCGTGAAAGTTCAGCTCGCCGTTCATGGCGCGGGCGGTGATCTGGGCCACGCGGGGGCCGACGCCTGCGAAATCCGCCAGTTCGTCAATGCACTCTTGGTTGATCATGGTCGAGTCCATATCAGCCAGCAGGATACGCTTGCGCCGCCCTTCCGACGGCTGGATGGCCAGGTCGATGCCGATGGTCTGCAGGTCCGACCAGACCTGATCGGCATCGGCAGGGGTTTGTAGAATGTCGAATTCGGCGGCGGCTCCCGGTGCGAGAACGCGCGGCGCGCCCCCTTTCCAACGTTTCATCAGGCCTTCGGGCAGAGCGCCGTCCAGATTGGCGGCAGCGGGCGAGGCAATCAGCGAAACGGTAAACATGGAGGCATCCCTTGGTCGGCTGGCTGGGGTGTAAGCCAAAGATTTTGCTTGCGCCAGAGATCGCGCGGCTTTAGGTCCGTCCGTGGGACACCCCTCCCCAACGAGGGGCTTTTAGCTGGAAGGCTAGTCACATGACCGATCATGCGATCCCGGCTGCGCGGCCGGCAAATCCGCGCTTTTCATCTGGCCCTTGCGCCAAGATCCCCCATTACACTCTGGACATGCTCTCGGACGCGCCCCTTGGCCGTTCGCATCGCGCCGCTGTCGGCAAGGCCAAGCTGGCCGAGGCAATCGAGCTGACGCGCGAGGTTCTGGGCGTACCCGCCGACTACCGCATTGGCATCGTTCCCGGCTCGGACACGGGCGCGGTCGAGATGGCGATGTGGTCGCTGCTGGGCCAGCGCCCGGTCGAGATGCTGGCTTGGGAAAGCTTTGGCGAAGGCTGGGTCACCGACGCGGTCAAGCAGTTGAAGCTGGACGCCACCGTGCGCAAGGCCGATTATGGTCAGATCGTGGACCTGACGCAGGTCGATTTCGACCGCGATGTCGTCTTTACCTGGAACGGCACCACCAGCGGCGTGCGCGTTCCGAACGGCGACGCGATCCCGGCGGACCGCGATGGCCTGACCATCTGCGACGCGACCAGTGCGGCCTTCGCGATGGACCTGCCGTGGGACAAGCTGGATGTCGTGACCTTCAGTTGGCAGAAGGTGCTGGGGGGCGAGGGCGCGCATGGCGTGCTGATCCTGTCCCCGCGCGCGGTGGAGCGTCTGGAGACCTATACCCCCGCATGGCCCCTGCCCAAGATCTTCCGCATGACCAAGGGCGGCAAGCTGATCGAGGGCATCTTCACGGGCGAGACGATCAACACGCCCTCGATGCTGGCGGTCGAGGATTACCTGGTGGCGCTGAAATGGGCGCAGTCGGTCGGCGGCCTGCCGGCGCTGATCGCGCGGGCCGATGCCAATGCGGGCGCCGTGCGTGATTTCATTGCGGACAAGGACTGGATCGCCGATCTGGCCGAGGACCCGGCAACGGCTTCGACCACCAGCGTCTGCCTCAAGTTCACCGACCCAGCCATCACCGACGGCAACGCCTTTGCCAAAGCCGTTGCGAAGCGGCTGGAAAAGGAAGGCGTGGCACTGGATGCGGGCGCCTATCGCGATGCCCCGGCGGGCCTGCGGATCTGGTGCGGCTCGACCGTCGAGGCAGCCGATGTCGCGGCGCTGATGCCGTGGATCGAATGGGCCTATCGCACGGAACTCGCGGCGCAATAAGCGCCCTGTAAGGCCGGGGGGCGGTGCAGCCCCCGGCCCCCGCCGAATTTCCCCTGATTCAGGTGCCAGCGCGGCCATGCCCGGGCACCCTCCATACAAGGATGAATGACATGCCGAAGGTTCTCGTTTCCGACAAGCTGTCCGAAACCGCCGTTCAGATCTTTCGCGATCGCGGGGTGGAGGTGGACTACATGCCCGACTTGGGCAAGGACAAGGACAAGCTGGCCGCCGTGATCGGCCAGTATGACGGGCTGGCCATCCGCTCGGCCACCAAGGTGACCGAAAAGCTGCTGGAGGCTGCCACCAACCTCAAGGTGATCGGCCGTGCCGGCATCGGCGTCGACAACGTCGAGATCCCTGCGGCCAGCAAGAAGGGCGTGATCGTGATGAACACGCCTTTCGGCAACAGCGTCACCACGGCCGAACATGCCATCGCGATGATGTTTGCGGTCGCCCGCCAGTTGCCCGAGGCCAGCGTCAGCACCCATGCAGGCAAGTGGGAAAAGAACCGCTTCATGGGGGTGGAGCTGTTCAACAAGACGCTGGGCGTGATCGGCGCGGGCAACATCGGATCGATCGTGATCGACCGGGCGCTCGGCCTGCACATGAAGGTGCTGGCCTATGATCCCTTCCTGTCCGAGGACCGCGCCAAGGAACTGGGCGTGACCAAGGTGGAGCTGGATGACCTGCTGGGCCGCGCCGACTTCATCACCTTCCACGTGCCCTTGACCGACAAGACCCGCAACATCCTGTCGCGCGAGGCGATCGCCAAGCTGAAGAAGGGCGTGCGGATCATCAACTGCGCCCGCGGCGGCCTGGTGGACGAGGAAGCGCTGGCCGAGGCGCTGAAGGACGGCCGCGTGGCCGGTGCGGCCTTTGACGTCTTTGCCGTCGAACCCGCGACCGAAAGCCCGCTGTTCAACCTGCCGAACGTGGTGGCGACCCCGCATCTGGGCGCAGCCACCACCGAAGCGCAGGAAAATGTGGCCCTGCAGGTGGCCGAGCAGATGTCGGATTACCTGCTGACCGGCGCGGTGCAGAACGCGCTGAACATGCCATCGGTCACCGCCGAAGAGGCCGCGGTCATGGGCCCCTGGATCAAGCTTGCCGGCCATCTGGGCGCCTTCGTGGGGCAGATGACGGACGAGCCGATCAAGGCGATCAATGTCCTTTATGACGGCGTCGTGTCGGAAATGAACCTGAACGCGCTGAACGCCGCCGTGATCGCGGGCGTGATGAAGGTCGCCAACCCGGACGTGAACATGGTTTCGGCACCGGTGATGGCCAAGGACCGCGGGGTCCAGATCTCGACCACGCGTCAGGACAAGGCGGGCGTTTACGAAGGCTATATCAAGGTCACCTGCATCACCGAAACGCGCGAGCGTTCGATCGCGGGCACGGTCTTCAGCGATGGCAAGCCGCGCTTCATCCAGATCCGGGGGATCAACATCGATGCCGAGGTCGGACAGCACATGCTGTACACCCGCAACAAGGACGTCCCCGGCGTGATCGGCGCCTTGGGGATGACCCTTGGCGATCTGGGCGTGAACATCGCGAACTTTACCCTCGGCCGCTCAGCTGGCGGGGCGGATGCCATCGCGATTCTTTACCTGGATGATGTCATCAGTGACGAAATCCTGGCCGCGTTGCAGAACACCGGCAAGTTCCTGCAGGCCCGCCGGCTGCAATTCGAGGTTTGACCTGCTTGCCGCACGCCCTTACCCAAGGCGTGCGGCGCCTTTTTCATGCCGAGCGCCCCGGCCAAGGTGACAGATGCGACTTTACGCGATCGGCGACATTCATGGGCAGCTGGAGCTGCTGAAGGCCGCACATGAACGGATCTTTCGTGACGGCGGCACGGATGCCGTCATCGCCCATGTCGGCGACCTGATCGATCGCGGACCCGATTCACGCGGCGTGGTCGAACACCTGATGAAGGGTCAGGATGGCGGCCGTCCCTGGATCGTCACGCGCGGCAACCATGACCGTTTCCTGCCGGCCTTCCTGCAACGTCCCGAATGGATCGATCCGGGACTGTCTTCGGGGCAGCACTGGATCGATCATCCGGGTTTGGGGGCGGCGGCCACGCTGCGTTCCTACGGAATTGACCCCGATCAGTCCCGAAAGGCGCTGCTGCAGGCGGCACAGCGGGCGGTGCCGCACGATCACGCGCGGTTCCTGGACAGTCTTCCCTTGTGGCACCTGCATCCGCTGGCGCTGGTCGTTCATGCAGGCATAAGGCCGGGTGTCGAACTGCAGCATCAGGCGGAACAGGATCTGGTCTGGATCCGTGCCCCCTTCCTGCACAGCAAGGCGGATTTCGGCCATCTGGTCGTGCACGGCCATACGGCGCTGGACCGGCCCACGCTTTATCCGAACCGACTGAACCTTGATGGCGGCGCAGCCTATGGCCGCCCCTTGGAGGCGGTGGTGATCGAGGCGGAAGCGGTTCACCTGCTGACCGATGAAGGTCGGGTGCCGATGCAGCCCAGCCCGGTCCCGGCCGCGAACTGAGGCAAAGCCATGCAAGATGGTGGACAAGAACCTCCGCAAGTCCTAAAAGGCGCGTTGATTTTTCGGGACGCCGGAAAGAAGGGACCGAACCGGATGCAGGCTCAGAGCCGTCACGCGAAATACAGCCTGGGCCAGATCGTCCGGCATCGCAGCCGCCCGTTTCGCGGCGTGATCTTCGATGTCGATCCGGAATTCGCCAACACCGAGGAGTGGTACGAATCCATCCCCGAGGATTCGCGTCCCGACAAGAACCAGCCCTTCTACCACCTGTATGCCGAGACCGAGGCCACCTATTACGTCGCCTATGTTTCGGAACAGAACCTGGAACCGGACTGCTCGGGAGAGCCGCTGGATCATCCCGAAGTGGGCGACACGTTCGGCACATTCGAGGACGGCCGCTATTACCTGATGGCGCCAGTCAACTGAGCGGCCTCAGGCTCCTGTCAGGTCGGGCTGGGCAAAAGGAATGCTGAAGGCCAGATAGTTGCGGCTTTCCTCGCGGTAATAGCACAAGGCCTGAGTCAGATCCTGGATCAGGAACCACCCGAACCCGCCTTCGGGCAGATCCTCGGGTGCCATGCTGGGCAGCCCCCGCGGCAACAGGCATTCGGCCGGCAGCGAGTTTCCGTCATCGGTCAGGGCGCAGGCCAGCCCGGAATTGTGGCGCACAATGCACAGGTGGATCACCGGCCGGGACACCTTCTTGGGCGACCGGCCCGACTTGTCGATCGTCCATGTTCCCTCCGGTCCCGCATGTTCGGCCACATTGTTCATCACCTCGGCCAGAACCAGTTCCAGCCGGCCCATCGTGTCCTCGCTGATCTCGTGCCGGAACCGCTGGCGCACGTCCTGCAGGGTGTCCCGCACGATCACCGGCTCGGCCTTGAGGACGCGGTGGAACAGCGGCTGGCTGGGCGCTGCGGCACGGCTGCCCACGCCAAGATCCGACCGTTCTTTCAATGTCATTCATCAAGCTCCTTCTGAGCGGGGATGGGACGGATGTCGAAGATGCTGTCCATGCGGGTCAGCCGGAACACCCGTTCGACATTCGGTGTGAGCGCATGCAGCACCAGCGCCAGATTTTCGGGCAGGCTCTTGCGGATGGCGATCATGGCGCCCAGGCCAGAACTGTCCATGAAATCGACCGCCGCCATATCCAAGTGCACGGACTTGCGGTTTCTGACGACGATCTCGCGCAGCTTGTCCTTGAAGAGAGTGGCGATGGCGGCATCGATGCGCGTTTCGGTGATCTTGACGTTCAGGTGAGGTCCGGCATCGTCGACGATGAATTGCATGATCCTGCCTTCGGTTGTGCGTGTCACCTTCCCCTGTAGCCGGAAAAGGTTAGGATCCGGTAAGTGACGACCCGCCTTCCTGCGACACGGATAAAGACAACTGAACGGATCGGCCGGGCCCTTTTGCCGGCAGGGCAGCACGCCTGCACGGGCCTGCCCATATCCGAGGCAGAAGGCCGCAGATCTGCCTGAAGGGCGGCCTGTGCCTGCCGTCTTCTGCGGAACCGTTGGGCAAAAGGTGATGTTCCACTGTGGACTTCCCCCGACGGCCCGCCAATCATCAACCGGGGAAGACCCGATAACAATGCGCCAAGCAGTGGGGGGATAATGAGTTGCTATAACGAGATGTTCGAGGGCGACCGCGTTCGCGAACCCTATGCCCGCCTTCGGGATTGGGTCGAGACCATGCCCGACGACTTTCGCCAGATGAAGCAGGCCGAGGCCGAGGCACTGTTCCGTCGGATCGGCATCACCTTCGCCGTTTATGGCGAGGGTGGCGACCCGGACCGGCTGATCCCCTTCGACATGATGCCGCGGGTCTTCGAGCAGGCCGAATGGCGCAGGCTGGAACGCGGCATCAAGCAACGCGCCCGCGCCCTGAACGCTTTCCTCCGCGATGTGTATGGGCGCGGAGAGATCATCCGCGCCGGCCGGATCCCGGCCCGGCTGGTTTACCAGAATGCGGCCTATGAAAAGGCGGTGGTGGGTTTCGTGCCCCCGCGCGGGGTTTATTCGCACATCATCGGCATCGACCTGGTCCGCACCGCCAAGGACGAGTTCTATGTGCTCGAGGACAACTGCCGCACGCCATCGGGCGTCAGCTACATGCTCGAAAACCGCGAGATCATGATGCGGATGTTCCCCCAGCTGTTCCGTGGCAATCGGATCGAGCCGGTGGACCAGTATCCCGAACTGCTGCGCCGCACGTTGGAATCGGTCGCGCCCGCCAAGTGCAGCGAACGCCCGACCTGCGTGATCCTGACGCCAGGCCATTACAACAGCGCGTATTACGAACACAGTTTCCTTGCGAACCTGATGGGGGTCGAACTGGTCGAAGGGCAGGACCTCTTCGTGGACGGAGAGTTCTGCTACATGCGGACCACGACCGGGCCGCGCCGGGTGGACGTGATCTATCGCAGGATCGACGATCCTTTCCTTGATCCGCTGTGCTTCCGGCCGGATTCGATGCTGGGCGTGCCCGGGCTGATGGATGTGTATCGTTCCGGCGGGGTGTCGATCTGCTCGGCCCCGGGGGCGGGCGTGGCGGATGACAAGGCGATCTATACCTTTGTTCCTGACATGGTGCGCTTCTACCTAGGCGAAGAACCCATCCTGAACAACGTCCGGACCTGGACGCTGTGGAAGGATGACGACTACCGCTATGTGATGGAGCACCTGCCCGAACTGGTCGTGAAGGAGGTTCACGGATCGGGCGGTTATGGCATGCTGGTGGGGCCGAAATCCACCCGAGACGAGATCGAGGCCTTCCGGCTCAAGATCCAGGCCAATCCCTCGAACTACATTGCCCAGCCCACGCTGGCGCTGTCCACCTGCCCGACCTTTGTCGAGGAGGGAATCGCGCCCCGCCATGTCGACCTCCGCCCTTATTGCCTTTGCGGCGACCGGATCGAGCTGGTGCCTGGCGGGCTGACCCGTGTTGCGCTGCGCGAAGGCAGCCTTGTCGTGAACTCGTCGCAGGGCGGAGGTGTCAAGGACACCTGGGTCCTGTCGGAATGAGTGGGGGGACCACCATGCTCAGCCGTACCGCCTCGAACCTGTTCTGGATGGGCCGCCATCTGGAACGCGCCGAAACCGGCGCCCGCCTGCTGGACGTGGGCCAGCGCATCACGCTGCTGCCCAATACCGAAGCCGGCTATCAGAACGAATGGAACTCGCTTCTGCAGGCCTCGGGCAGCGCCGACCTGTTTGCCCGGAAATACACGCAGATCACGCAGGAAAAGATCGAAGAGTTCATCTTCTTTGACCGCGACAACCCGTCTTCGGTGGCCAGTTGCCTGGAAAAGGCGCGCGAGGCCGGCCGCATCGTGCGCACCGCCCTGACCAGCCAGGTCTGGGATGCCCTGAACGTCGCCTATCAGGAACTGCGCCGCCTGGAACGGATGCCGCGCGCCACGCTGGACATGGCCGCACTGACCGATTTCACGACCAGCCACACCTCGACCGTGCGCGGCGCGATCAACGCTACCCAGCTGCGCAATGACGGTTGGCACTTCATGAACCTGGGCTATGGCCTGGAGCGTGCGGATGCCACGGCGCGGCTGCTGGACGTCAAGTATTTCGTGCTGCTGCCCCGGATCGAGTTCGTGGGGTCGGGCCTCGATACCTATCAGTGGCAGGTGATCCTGCGGGCCCTGTCGGCGCACCGTGCCTATCACTGGGCTTATGGCGGCGACATCACGGCCGGTCAGGTTGCGGATTTCCTGATCCTGAACGGCGAAAGCCCCCGCGCGCTGATCACGTCGGTTTATGAAACCGTCTGGCACCTGGAGGGCCTTGCCCGCCGTTATGGTGACAGCGTGCCCTCGACGGCCCGCGACAAGGCGCGCGAGGTTCTGGCCGGACTGCAGGGCCGCAACATCGAGATGATTTTCGAGGAAGGCCTGCACGAATTCCTCACGGCGTTCATCAAGGAACTGGGCGAGGTCTCGCACCGGGTTCATCAGGACTTCCTGCTGGGAGGAGTATAGGTCATGAGGCTGCAGATCCTGCATGAAACCGTTTATCGCTATGGCGCGCCGATCCGGAACCTGGTGCAAAGCCTGCGCCTGACCCCTTCGGTCTTTGAAGGGCAGAAGGTGCACGAATGGCAGATCGATGTTTCGGGCGGCATCCGGGGGCCGGGCTTCCGTGACGGTTCCGGCGACTGGATCGAGGGTTGGACCGTGCGCGGCCCGGCCGACGAGGTGACGGTCCGGGTTCGGGGGCGCATCGATACCCGCGACACCGCAGGCGTCCTGCGCGGTCACCGGGAAACGATCCAGCCGCTGGCCTATCTGCGCGACAGTCCGTCCACACTGCCCGAAGGAACGGTGCGCGACGTGGCGGCACTGGTGCCGGACGGGCCGGACAAGCTGGACCTGTCGCACCGGCTTTCCGGCCTGGTCAGCGACCGTATCGCCTATCGCCCCGGAGTCACCCAGACAGGCACAACAGCGGCCCAGGCCCTGGCTCTGGGTGAAGGGGTCTGTCAGGACCATACCCATGCCCTGATCGCACTGGCCCGGCTGCATGATCTGCCGGCACGCTATGTTTCGGGCTATCTGCATTCGACCATCGACGGTCAGGCGCATGACGCCGCCCATGCCTGGGCCGAAATCCATGTGGAAGGGCTGGGCTGGATCGGCTTCGATGCCGCCAACCGGTGCTGCCCGGACGAACGCTATGTCCGGTTGGGGTCCGGCCTGGACGCCGCGGACGCCGCTCCGATCCGCGGCGTGGCCCTGGGCCGGGGGTCCGAGGACATGGATGTCCGTGTCC
>NZ_JBKGUN010000153.1:0-16188 GCF_046462195.1 Paracoccus sp. (in: a-proteobacteria)
CGGCCAGGGTGCCCTGCGGGTTGAACTCCAGCTCCAGCTCGCCCGACAGGTACTGGCGCATGAACTCCGCGTTCTCGCCCACGTAAGAGGAGATCATCTTGCGGATCTGGCGGCTTTGCAGCAGCAGGCCCAGGCCGAAGTCGTCCACCCCGGCGTTGTTCGACGCCACCGTCAGGTCCTTCGTTCCGGCATCGCGGATGGCCGCGATCAGCAGTTCGGGAATGCCGCACAGCCCGAACCCGCCCGCCGCGATCGTCATCCCGTCCCGCAAGACCCCCTCCAGAGCCTCGCCCGCAGTTGCATAAACCTTCTTCATCAAACCTCCCGCCCTCAGATGTCTCGTGTCGGCCCAAGTTGTCACCTGCGTCAATGGCCGTGTCAATCACAGGTGGTCGCCTGACCTTGCCGCAGCTGTTTTCAAAAGGAGCAGATGAGCCTATTGGCGCCGCCTTTGCCATTTGTGACCGCCTGCTGACATAGCAGGGGCAGGACCATGTCAATCGCGCAGGGCCTCGGCGGTTGAACCAGACAGACCAGTGACCTTGAGCCCTGAAAAGTCACCCCCTCGTCCCGGCCCGCAGGATCCGTCATCGGCTTTGGCCCCCTTTGGGCAGCTGATGCCCGTCATCTTGGCGACTACAGGCATCTGCCGATCTGTGAGCCACAGCGTTGCTCGAATGACCTGTCTTCGGCCCACTCGGCGGAATCGGCGCCGGCCGAGGGCAGGTCATCCGGGCGGTTCCCTCGTCGCAGATGAAGGTCGTGCTGCGGAACATCGCTCCTCATCTGCTTTCGGGTCGGGTCGTGATCGACGTTGCCTGCGTCAAGGAAGAGCCCCCGCTGCTGATGCAGCAGATCCTGCCGCAGCATGTGCAACTGATCGCCCCGCATCCCCTGTTTTGTCCGCAAGGTGCCGCCAATGGCCTTGAAGGGCGGCGCATTGCCTAATGTCTCTTGCGCGGCACTGCTCCTCGACGGATTGGGACGATGCCGCGGCGGGGAATACGGATTGTTGTCACCATGCCCGAGGCACAGGATCGTGACATGGCGGTGGGGCGGACCCATCTGATCGAACACAGTTTGGCGCAGTTGGGACCACTGCCGACCCGGCTGGCGGCCGACAGCTTTGCGCATCTGCTGCAGGCGGCTCGACTGGTCGCTGCTTACTCGCCCGATCTGCTGGACACGATCCTGCGCCGAAACCGGCACGCAGCCCTTTGCAACGCGCCTTTGAGGAGGCGGCGCAAAGGGCTGCGGCGGAATGATCAGTCCTCGGCCTTCTTGGCTGGCTTTTTTGCTGCCGGCTTCTTGGCCGCGGCGGCCTTGGCGGGGGCCTTCTTGGCACCCGGTTTCTTGTCGGCCGCCTTGGACGCCGTCTTCTTGGGCGCAGGCTTTCTACTGGTCTTGGCGGGCGATTTGGCCGCCTTGGCGGCGATCAGTTCCAGCGCCTGCTCGACCGTCAGGTCCTCGGGCCCAACATCGCGCGGCAACGTGGCATTGACCTTGTTCCATTTGACATAAGGGCCATAGCGGCCGCTCATCACCTGGATGGGTCCTCCATCCGGATGGTCCCCCATCTCGCGTAAGGGCGCCGCAGCGGCGGCACGGCCGCGCGTCTGCTTGGCCGCCAGAACCTCGACCGCCCGGTTCATGCCGATGGTGAAAACTTCGTCCACATCTGCGATGTTGGCGTATTTGGAACCGTGTTTGACATAAGGGCCAAAGCGGCCGATCCCCGCTTCGATCAGCACGCCGTCCTCGGGATGGGGACCGACAGGCCGCGGCAGGGCCAGCAGCTGCAGCGCCTTTTCCAGGTCGATGGTGGCTGCGTCCCAGCCTTTCGGGATGGAGGCGCGGGCCGGCTTGGGGTTGTCCTCGGTCGCTTCTCCGCGCTGGACATAGGGGCCGAAGCGCCCGGTCTTGAGGCTGATCGGCTCGCCCCCATCCTCGCCCAGCACGCGGTCGCCCACGGGTTCTTCGCCGTCGGGTGCCGAAAGGGGTCGGGTATAGCGGCATTCCGGATAGTTCGTGCAGCCGATGAAGGCCCCGCCCGAGCGTGCCGTTTTCAGGTTCAACCGTCCCGCATTGCAAAGCGGGCAGATCCGGGGATCGCCGCCATCCGCACGCGGCGGATACAGATGGGGGGCCAAGGCATCGTCGATGGCCTCCAGCACTTCGGTGATGCGCAGTTCGGAGGTGCCCTCCAGCGCCTTGGAAAAATCCTTCCAGAAGCGGCCGAGGACTTCGCGCCACATGCGGTCGCCGGCGCTGATCTCGTCCAGTTCCGTTTCCAGATCGGCGGTGAAGTCATAGCTGACATAGCGCGGAAAGTATTTCAGCAGAAAGATCGTGACCAGACGGCCCTTGTCCTCGGGGATCAGGCGGTTCTTGTCCTTGCGGACATAGTCGCGGTCCTGAATCGTCGTCACGATGCTGGCATAGGTCGAAGGCCGGCCGATGCCCAGTTCCTCCATGCGCTTGACCAGCGTGGCCTCGGTATAGCGGGGCGGGGGCTGTGTGAAATGCTGGCGCGCGGCGACCTGGGCCGCATCGTTCATCAAAAGGCCGGGCGCGGCACGCTGGCCCTTAAGCGCGTTGGGCAGCGGGTCGCCCTTTTCCTTGGCCTTTGCAAATTCGGCAGTGAAGGCCTGGCCCACAAGGCGGGCCACCTCGCCCTCGGTAATGGCAGGGAGGCGGGCACTGTCCTCGCCCTCGTCATCGTCACGCCCCTGATCATAAACCCGCAGAAAGCCGTCGAACAGCATCACCTGGCCCGTGGCCCGCAGGCCGACCTGGTTGTCCGGGCTGGCGATCTCGACCGTGGTCCGCTCCATCCGGGCCGCTTCCATCTGGCTGGCGATGGTCCGCTTCCAGATCAGATCATAAAGCTTGCGCTGGTCGTCGGCCCCCAGTTTCAGCTGGTCGGGCGACATCATCATGTCGGTCGGCCGGATGCATTCATGCGCTTCCTGCGCATTCTTGGCCTTGTTCTTGTACATGCGCGGGGACTTCGGCAGGTATTTCTCGCCGAACTTGGCCTTGATGGCGTCACGCGCGGCCATCACGGCCTCGGGGGCCATGTCGATGCCGTCGGTCCGCATATAGGTGATCAGACCGGCCTCATACAACCGCTGTGCGGCAGACATGCAGGCCTTGGCGCCCATGCCCATCTTGCGGCTGGCTTCCTGCTGCAGGGTCGAAGTCATGAAGGGCGGCCAGGGGTTGCGGGTCGCAGGCTTGGCCGAAACGCTGGAAACCCCGAGGTCGCGGCTGGCGACGGCACTGACGGCCATGGCGGCTTGTTCGGCAGTGGCCAGATCGAAACGCTCCAGCCGCTTGCCGGCCAGCTGGACCAGCGTTGCATCGTATTCCTCGCCGCCCGGCGTCGCCAGCCGTGCATGGACCGACCAGTATTCGCGCGCCTTGAAGGCCTCGATCTCCATCTCGCGGTCGACGATCAGGCGCAGGCAGACGGATTGCACCCGGCCGGCCGACTTGGCCCCGGGCAGCTTGCGCCACAGCACCGGCGACAGGTTGAAGCCTACCAGATAGTCCAGCGCACGCCGCGCCAGATAGGCATCGACCAGCGGCTGGTCGATCTGGCGCGGTTTGCCCATCGCCTCGGTCACGGCGGCCTTGGTGATGGCGTTGAAGGTCACGCGGCTGACGTCGCTGCCCTTCTTCAGGGCCGGTTGCAGGGCTTCCAGCAGGTGCCAGCTGATCGCCTCGCCCTCGCGGTCGGGGTCGGTGGCCAGGATCAGGTTCTGGTCGTCCTTCAGCGCATCCTTGATCGCCTTGAGGTGCTTCTTGCTGTCGGCCGCGACCTCCCACTTCATGTCGAAATCCTGGTCGGGATCGACGCTGCCATCCTTGGGCGGCAGGTCCCGGACATGACCGAAACTGGCCAGAACGCGGTAATTTCCGCCGAGGTATTTCTCGATTGTCTTGGCCTTGGCCGGGGATTCGACGACGACGACTGGCATGAGAACCTCGGGAAGCTGCAATGGGGCGGCAACATGGGTGCGGCGCGGCGCGCTGTCAACGGGGGGCGGGATCGGCAGACCGGCAGCGCGGCTGTTGATCACGCACCGGTGACCGACAGACAGGCGGGTCACGTCAGGGCAAGGCGTCCCCCGGCCAGGCGCGTGACATGCCCCTGCAGTTCCAGCGACAGGATCGCCGCGCTGGCGAGGGCCGCAGAAACGCCGAGATCGCGGATCACGTCGTTTTCCTCGGTGGGCGAGGGGGAAAGGCGCGACAGGATGCGCGCCTCCAGCGACACGGCACTGTCCGTATCGCAACGTTCCGGCGCGAGGGGCTGAACCGGCGGCGCAATGCTGCTGCGCCTTTGGCGAGGCGGCGCCTCGGTCAGCAGGGGCTGGCGGATATCGGCCAGCGCCTGGGACACATCGGCCGCGTTGCGCACCAGCGTCGCCCCGTCGCGGATCAGGGCGTTGCACCCCGAGGCGCGTGCGTCCATCGGATGGCCGGGAACCGCCATCACCTCGCGCCCCTGGTCCAAGGCGTTCTTGGCGGTGATCAGCGTGCCGGACTGGTGTGCCGCCTCGATCACCACAACGGCCCGCGACAGGCCCGAAACGATCCGGTTGCGGGTCGGAAAATGGCGTGCGGCGGGTTCGGTGCCCGGAGGCTGTTCCGACACCAGCACCCCCCCTTCCGCGATCTGCGAGGCCAGATGCGCGTTCTCGGCCGGATAGATCATATCGATCCCGCCCGCCATCACGGCGATCGTTCCCGTTATCAGGGTGGCACTGTGGGCGGCGGTGTCGATGCCCCGCGCCAGCCCGGCGGCCACGACATAGCCCGCCTCGCCCAGACCGGCGGCCAGGCCGCGCGCCATGCGCAGCCCCAGAGACGAAGCGTTGCGGGCGCCGATCACCGCGATCACGTCGCGGGACAGCCACGCAGGATCGCCGCGCACCCACAGGATGGGCGGCGCAGTGTCGATTTCGGCAAGGGCAGGCGGATAGTCGGGCGAATCGATGCGGATCATCCGCGCTCCCGCGCGCCGGCCTGCCGCCAGTTCGGCCAGCGCGACGCCTTCGGGACAGGCGGTATAGCCCGACATTCCCGCCTTGGCAGCGATCACGGGCAGCGCCGCCAGCGCCGCCCCGGCCGAGCCATGTTCCGCGATCAGGCGGTGAAACGTGGCCGGCCCCACGCGGCGCGAGCGGATCAGCCGCAGCACGGCCAGATCATCGTCCTCCGTGACGGGCCGATGTCCCTGCGTTGCAAGCCTGCTGTCCATCGTCACCTCCGCCGGTTCCGCATCAGGGGTTAGCCGGCAAAGGTTAACAACCGGTTGATGCGGTCAGGCGGTCGAGCCTCCGACCGTCAGCCCGCCGATCAGCAGCGTCGGTTGTCCCACGCCCACCGGCACCCACTGGCCTTGCTTGCCACAATTGCCGATGCCCGGATCCAGCGCCATGTCGTTGCCGATGGCCCGGACCTGCTGCAATGCCGTCGCACCGTCGCCGATCAGGGTCGCGCCGCGGATCGGCTCCTCGACCACGCCGTTCCTGACGCGATAGGCCTCGGTGCAGGAAAACACGAACTTGCCGTTGGTGATGTCCACCTGACCGCCGCCGAAGCCCACGGCATAGATGCCGTCGCGCAGATCGGCCAGAATGGCGGCGGGATCGGCATCGCCACCCGGCATGTAGGTGTTGGTCATGCGCGGCATCGGCACATGTGCAAAGCTTTCGCGCCGCCCGTTGCCGGTGGGGGCCACCCCCATCAGCCGCGCGTTCTGGCGGTCCTGCATGTAGCCGGTCAGGATGCCGTCCTCGATCAGGACATTGCGGGCGGGGGGCGTGCCCTCGTCGTCGATGTTGATGCTGCCGCGGCGGCCGGGCAGGGTGCCGTCATCGACCACCGTCACGCCGGGTGCCGCCACGCGCTGGCCCAGCAGTCCCGCAAAGGCGCTGGCCTTCTTGCGGTTGAAATCGCCTTCCAGGCCATGGCCCACGGCCTCATGCAGCAGGATCCCCGGCCAGCCCGGCCCCAGAACGACATCCATGACCCCCGCAGGCGCCGGAACGGAGCGCAGGTTGACCAGCGCGATGCGCAGCGCCTCGTCCACAAGGCCGCGCCAATGGTCCGGCTGCATCAGCATGTCCAGCGCATGTCGTCCGCCGCCGCCCGCGCTGCCGCTTTCGCGGCGGTCGTTGTTTTCCACGATGACCGCGACATTCAGTCGCGTCATGGGGCGGGTATCGGCGGCCAGGGCGCCTTCGGGACGCAGGATCGCGACCTCCTGCAGGCTGCTGCCGATCGACACGGTGACCTGCACCACCCGCGGGTCCAGCGCACGGGCATAATCGTCGATTTCGCGCAGCAGGGCGATGCGGCGGGCGACGGAAATATCCTCGGCGGGATCGATGGCCGGATAAAGGTTCACGGGCTGCATGGCCGAGGCCGGGGCCAGCACGGCCTTGCCCGCACCGATGGCCAGCCGGGCGGTCTCGGCCGCGCGCTGCAACGCCGGCGCAGAAATCTCGGTCGAATGGGCATAACCGCTGACCTCGCCGCACACGGCACGAAGACCGAACCCCTGGCCTGCCATGAAGCTGGAATTACGCAGCCGCCCGTCGTCGAAGACAAGGGTTTCCGACTGGTTGCGCTCCAGAAACAGTTCGCCGTCATCGGCGCCCTGCAGCGCATTGCGCAGGATCTGCAGGGCAAGATCGCGGTCGAGGTCCGCGGCGAAAGGGTCGAAGGGGGTACGGCTCATGCAGGTCTCCTGGCGGCAGGGGGCGTCAGCAGGACCGAAACACGGGGCGCGGCAGCGGGTCGCGTTCCCTCTTTGGCCGGAAATGCTGTAGGTATGTCTTGCCCGTAGGGGCGAGATATGGTCATAGAACGGTCACTGTGAAAGGAAAAGGGGCAGCCTCCCGGCGGCCCCCGCGGCCATTGAGGTCGGGCCAACGCAACGGGATGGAATGATGGCAAGAGCGATGATTCGCGGTGCAGTCGCGGCAGCTACGGGGTTCGCAACCGCGGGCATGTTGGCCGGGGCTGCAATGGCGCAGGGTGTTCTGGGCGAGTTGCCCACGATCGGCAAACCTCAAAACGGGGCAACGGGCTTTCAGCCGCCCTCGACCGAGTTGGCGCGTGACCAGCAATGGCTGGACCATTACGTGCTGATCCTCATCACGGTCATCACGGCGTTTGTCTGCATTCTTCTGTTGATCGTGATCTTCCGGTTCAATTCGCGGTCGAACCCGGTTCCGGCCCGGTTCACGCACAACACACCCTTGGAGATCGGCTGGACCCTGGGTCCGGTGCTGATTCTGGTGGCGATCGGGGCCTTCTCGCTGCCGATCCTGTTCCGCAGTCAGGAAATGCCTGCCGATCCGGACGTGGTGATCAAGGTGACGGGCCATCAGTGGTACTGGTCCTATGAATACCCCGACAACGGGATTGCCTTCGACTCGCTGATCCTGCCCGAAGAAGAACTGGCGGATTACGGCTATCAGCCGGACGAATATCTGCTGGCGACCGACAGTGCCGTCGTGGTGCCTGTGGGGCAGACCGTGCTGCTGCAGGTGACGGGCGGCGACGTGATCCATTCGTGGTCGGTTCCGGCCTTTGCCGTCAAGCAGGATGCCGTTCCAGGCCGGATTGCCCAGGCATGGTTTGCAGTCGAGCAGGAGGGTACCTATTTCGGACAGTGCTATGAACTGTGCGGGATCAACCACGCCTATATGCCGATCGTCGTGAAGGCCGTCAGCCCTGAGGTTTATGCCGCATGGGTGGCCGAGCAGGGCGGCACCTTGGGTGAGGCCGAGCCGCAGACGGCCAGCCTGGCCCCCGAGGCCGAAGTCACCCTGGCCCGCGTCGACTGAACCGCAGCCAAGACCGAGGTCGGGGCAGTCGTCCCGACCCAGGCAAACCGATTGAAGGTGCGATGACCGATATCAACGCATACGAGACAGCCCCCGAGGCCGAATTCGGCGACTATGTCGCGCTGCTCAAGCCGCGCGTCATGTCGTTGGTGGTCTTCACGGCCTTTGTCGGCCTTTGGGTTGCGCCTGTCGATGTCCATCCCTTCATCGCCTTCTGCTCGATCCTGTTCATCGCACTGGGTGGCGGCGCCTCGGGTGCGCTGAACATGTGGTATGACCGCGACATCGACGCGATCATGAACCGCACCCAGAACCGTCCGATCCCGTCCGGCCGTGTCGACGGATCCGAGGCCCTGGGCCTTGGAATCGTTCTCTCGGTCATCTCGGTGATGATGCTGGGTCTGGTGGCGAACTGGTTCGCTGCGGGCTTCCTGGCCTTCACCATCTTTTTCTATGCTGTCATCTATACGGTCTGGCTAAAACGCTGGACCCCCCAGAACATCGTGATCGGTGGCGCGGCAGGGGCCTTTCCTCCGATGATCGGCTGGGCCTGCGCCACGGGTGGCATCAGCATTGAGTCACTTCTGATGTTCTCCCTGACCTTCTTCTGGACTCCGCCCCATTTCTGGGCGCTGGCGCTGTTCATGAAGGAAGACTATCACAAGGCCGGCGTGCCGATGCTGACCGTGACCCATGGTCGCCGCGCGGCGCGGCGCCACATCTTTGCCTATACGCTGGTTCTGGCGCCGTTTGCCTTGGGGCTGGGCCTCACATCGATCGGCGGGCCGCTCTACATGGCGGTGGCGGTCGTTCTGAACGCAGCGTTCATTCATGGCGGCTGGCAGATCCTTCGCCGGAACGAGGATCAGGCGCGCGAGGACGGCTATGCCGTCGAAAGGCGCGTCTTCAAACTGTCGCTGTATTATCTTTTCCTGCATTTCCTGGCGCTTCTGGCGCAAGGGTGGATGGGAGGCTGGTGATGGCCCTTCGAACGGAACACGAGATCCACGGCCGTCGGCGGTCGCGCAATGTCGGGCTGGGGCTGGTGCTGCTGGCCTTTGTCGCGCTAGTCTTTGCCTTGACGGTGGTCAAGGTGCGGCAAGGCGACATGATGGAAGCTTTCGACCATCAGCCGCGAGTTTCCGTGACCCCGGCCCAAAACGATCCGACCGCCGCTGGAATGCACGCCCCTGCAGCGGAAACCGTGCGATGAAGCGCCTCGGCCCCGAAGGACGCACCGTCGCCATGCTGCTGGGCGTCGTGGTCACCATGGGAGCGCTGGCTTGGGCTGCCGTGCCCTTTTACGACTGGTTCTGCCGTGTCACCGGCTTTGGCGGCACGACCCAGGTTGCCGAGACAGGCTCGGACGTGATCCTGGACGAGGTCGTGCGCGTACGTTTCGACGCCAATGTGGACAGCAACCTCGGCTGGACCTTCCGTCCGGTCCAGAACCGCATGGACATGAAGATCGGCGAGAACGGACTGGCCTTCTATGAAGCGGTGAACAACACCGATCAGCCCCTCACCGGGACTGCCAGCTACAACGTCGCCCCCGAGGTTGCAGGCTATTACTTCATCAAGGTCGAATGCTTCTGCTTTACGGAGCAGACCCTGCAACCGGGCGAGCGGATCGAGATGCCGGTCAGCTTTTATGTCGATCCTGAACTTGTCACGGACAGCGATGCCGGACATATCCGCGACATCACGCTGTCCTATACCTTCCACCGGACCGAGCCCAAGCAGGCTGCGCTTGACACGGCGCCGGTCGAAACCATCAACTAAGACGAATTCGAGGGAGCCGACGGGGATCCGACATGGCGCACGCTAAGAACCACGACTACCACATTCTTCCGGCCTCGGTCTGGCCGTTCCTCACCTCGGTGGCGGTCTTCGTCATGCTGTTCGGCGCGGTCGCCTGGATGACCGGCGAAGTCACCGTTGCCGGTGCCCCGATCACGGGGCCTTGGATGTTCGCGATCGGCCTGATCGCGACCTGCTATGTCGCCTTTGCTTGGTGGGCCGACATGGTCCGCGAGGCCGAGTCGGGCGACCACACCCCGGTGGTGCGCCTCGGACTGCAATACGGCTTCATCCTTTTCGTGATCTCGGAAGCGATGCTGTTCGCGACGCTGTTCTGGAACTTCACGAAGCACGCCCTGTATCCCATGGGCGAGCAAAGCCCCGCAGTGGATGGCGTCTGGCCACCCGAGGGAATCGAAACCTTTGACCCCTGGCACCTGCCTTTCATCAACACCCTGATCCTGCTGCTGTCGGGCGTGGCCGTCACTTGGGCCCACCATGCCTGGGCACATGAAGGCGATCGCAAGGTGGCCATCAATGGTCTGGCCGTCGCCGTGGCTCTGGGCATCGCCTTCACCGGTCTGCAGGCCTATGAATACAGCCATGCTGCCTTTGGCCTGGCCGATACGGCCTATGCCTCGGCCTTTTATATCGCCACCGGCTTTCACGGCCTGCACGTCGTCATCGGCACGATCTTTCTGGCCGTCTGCCTGATCCGCTTCATGAAGGGCCAGATGACCCGCGACCAGCACATCGGCTTCGAGGCTGCTGCCTGGTACTGGCACTTCGTGGACGTGATCTGGTTGGTGCTGTTTGCGCTCATTTATGTCTGGGGCAGCTGATCCCCGCCATCTGCCGACCAGAGCGCGCGGGGGCATCCTCCGCGCGTTTTTCGTTGCCCCCGCAGGACCGTTCTCATGCGCCGCTATCTGTTCCCCCTGATCCTCGGCATCATCGGCTGCACCGTTCTGGTCCAGCTGGGGTTGTGGCAGCTGGATCGCCTCGCTTGGAAGGAAGGAATGCTGGACGAGATCAGGGCCGGGATAGACGCTGAACCCGTGCCCCTGCCTGCGCAGGTGGATCCGTCGATGAAGTACCTGCCGGTGACCGTCAGCGGTACCACCACGGGGGACGAGATCGACGTGCTGTCCCACACGCGAGAGCAGGGAGGCGGTTACCAGATCGTGTCGCGCTTTGTCACCGATGACGGGCGGGCAATCCTGCTGGACCGAGGCTTTGTCCCGCAAGAAGCGCGCCGGGTCGAACGTCAACCGGTCCGCCTGACGGTCCGGGGCAACCTGCACTGGCCGCAGGACGCGAGCAGTTCGACGCCAGCTCCCAATCTCGAGGAAAACATCTGGTTCGCCCGCGACGTCGGCGCCATGGCCGAACAGCTGGACACCCAGCCCGTTCTCGTGGTCGCAAGCTTTGTCGAAGGCGACAACCAGGGCGCCGAGCCTATCCCCGTTGCCGTCGAGGGCGTACCCAACAATCACCTGTCCTATGCCATCCAGTGGTTCCTGATCGCGGCCACCTGGGCGGTGATGACACTGGCCCTGATCTGGCGTATCAGGCAGCGCAGCTACTGAAGGAATTCCGATGCGTTACGTCTCGACGCGGGGCCAGGCCCCGGTGCTGAACTTTGAACAGGCCATGCTGTCGGGGCTGGCGCGCGACGGCGGGCTGTATCTGCCTGAAACCATCCCGGCCTTTGACGGGCTGGATCAGCTGGACGGGCTGCCCTACGAGGAAGTCGCCTTTCGCGTGGTGCGTCCCTTCACGGGCGACAGTTTCACCGATGAGGAACTGCGGGGCGCCATCGACCGCGCCTACGCGCGCATCGCCCATGACGCCCGCGCGCCGCTGGTGCAGCTGGCCCCCGGCCACCATCTGCTGGAACTGTTCCACGGGCCGACGCTGGCCTTCAAGGACTTTGCGATGCAGCTGATCGCGCAGCTGTTCCAGATCGCGCTGACGCGGTCGGGACAGCGGATCACCATCGTGGGTGCCACATCCGGCGACACCGGGTCCGCCGCCATCGAGGCCTTTCGCGGCATCGACAACGTGGATGTGTTCATCATGTATCCCCATGGCCGCGTGTCCGAGGTGCAGCGTCGCCAGATGACCACGCCACCTGCCGCCAATGTCCATGCGCTGGCGGTGACCGGGCATTTCGACGATTGTCAGGCGCGGCTCAAGGATCTGTTCAACGATCACGATTTCCGCGACCGGGTCGGGTTGGCGGGTGTCAACAGCATCAACTGGGCCCGCGTTGTTGCGCAGATCGTTTATTACTTTACCGCCTGTGCCAGCCTTGGCATGCGTCCCACGGATTTCAGCGTCCCGACGGGCAATTTCGGCGACATCTTTGCGGGCAGCATCGCACGCCAGATGGGCCTGCCAATCCGCCGACTGATTGTTGCCACGAACCAGAACGACATCCTGCACCGCGCGCTGACGCAAGGCGAATACCGGACCGGTCAGGTCGAGCCGTCGATCAGCCCGTCGATGGACATTCAGGTCAGCTCGAATTTCGAACGGGCGCTGTATTTGGCCTATGACGGGGATGCCGGCGCGATCCGCCAGCTGATGGATGAGCTGAAGAACGGCGGCTTCACCATCAGCCAGGGCGCGCTGGAAGCGCTGCGCGAGCAGTATCGCTCGGGCCGCGTCAGCGAGGATGAAACGCTGGAAACGATCCGTGCCATTCGCACGGCAACGGGCGAGATCCTGTGTCCGCACAGCGCCATCGGCGTCGCCGTGGCACAGCGGCACCTGGAGGCGGGCGTGCCGATGGTGACGCTGGCAACGGCGCATCCGGCCAAGTTCCCCGACGCGGTTGAACGGGCCATCGGTCTGCGCCCCGGCCTGCCGCCGCATATGGCCGACCTTTTCGATCTGCCCGAACGTGTGACACGTATTGAAAACGATGCCGAGGCGCTTAAATCGCTGATCCTCGACCGGAGGACCCAGTGAGCCAAGATCCCACCCCGCGCCTGACCACCCTTTCCAACGGATTGTCGATCGTCACCCGCCAGATGCCGGGGCTGCATTCCGCAGCCCTGGGCATCTGGGTCAGTGCCGGCGGCCGCAATGAACGTGCCGAACAGAACGGCATCGCCCATTTCCTCGAACACATGGCCTTCAAGGGCACCGCCACGCGCACCGCCCTGCAGATTGCCGAGGCGATCGAGGATGTGGGCGGCTATATCAATGCCTATACGTCACGCGATGCGACGGCCTATTATGTCCGCGTGCTGGAGGATGACGTCGATCTGGCCTTTGACGTGATCAGCGACATCGTCCTGAACCCGGTCTTCGACCCGCGCGAGATCGAGGTCGAGCGGGGCGTCATCCTGCAAGAAATCGGGCAATCCATAGATACGCCCGACGACATCATCTTCGACTGGCTGCAAGAGGCGGCCTATCCCGACCAGCCGATGGGTCGCACCATCCTGGGCCCGGCCGAGCGCGTCAGCAGCTTTGGCCGCGCGGATCTGTCAGGCTTCGTGGCTGAAAATTATGGCCCCGGGCAGATGGTCGTGGCGGCGGCAGGGGCGGTCGATCACGACCGCATCGTGCGGCTGGCCGAAAAGGTGCTGGGTCACCTGAAGCCGGTGACGCAGGCGCCGCGGGAAATCGCGCGGTGGCAGGGGCTGGAAACGCGGCAGGTCAAGCCGCTGGAGCAAGCCCATTTTGCGCTGGCGCTTGAAGGGCCGGGTTATCTGGCGCCTGATTTCTATGCCGCGCAGATCTTTTCCTCCGCCCTTGGCGGGGGCATGTCCTCGCGCCTGTTCCAGAAGATCCGCGAGGAACGTGGCCTTTGCTACACGATCTTTGCGCAGTCGGGCTTTCACGACGATACCGGCATGCTGACGATCTATGCGGGAACCGGGGCCGAGGATCTGTCCGATCTGGCCACCCTCACCATCGACGAGATCAAGCGCGCGGCCGAGGACATGTCCGAGGCCGAGATCGCCCGCGCCAAGGCGCAGTTGCGGGCGGGTTTGCTGATGGGGCTGGAGAGCCCCTCGGGTCAGGCCGAACGCATGGCCCGCAGCCTGGCAATCTGGGGCCGCGTGCCGGATCCGGCCGAAGTGGCGGAAAAGATCGCGGCCGTCACCGCAGCCGACGTGCGCCTGCATGCCGAAGCATTGCTGGCACGGGCACGTCCTGCGCTGGCCTTGTACGGTCCGGTTGACGGCGCCCCGTCCAGAGAGGCTCTGGCCGAAAGGCTTGCCGCATGATGCTGGCGCGGCGCCGTCCCTTTCAGCTGGAGGCTGAACGGATCGTGCTGCGCCTGCCCATGCATTCCGATTTTCACGCATGGACCGCATTGCGCGTCGAAAGCCGCGATTTCCTGGTCCCGTGGGAGCCGGTCTGGTCGCCCGACCACCTGTCGCGGAAAAGCTTCACGAACCGGGTCTATTGGGCGGCGCGTTCCGGCAGGGCCGGGACCGCCTTTCCGCTGTTCCTGGTGCGGCGTGATGGAATGCTGCTGGGCGCGATCACGCTGGACAACATCCGGCGCGGTCCCGCGCAATCGGGGACGATCGGCTATTGGATCGGCCAGTCCTTTGCGCGCCAAGGCTATATGCGGGAAGCGATCGGGGTGCTGGTGCATCACGCGTTCACGAACCTGGACCTGTCCCGGATCGAGGCCGCTTGCCTGCCGGAAAACGCCGCATCGCGGGGGGTGCTGGAGAAATCCGGCTTCAAGTACGAGGGCGTTGCCCAAAGCTATCTGCAGATCGACGGGCGCTGGCGCAACCACGTCCTGTTTGCCAACCTCCGCAGCGATCGGCGCGGCAAGACCGAGGTGCGCTGAGATGGTACTGAACGCTGCCGATGCCGCACTGGCCGCCCATTTGCCGCAGGGCGTTCTGCGCGACCCGTCACCGTCCTATCTGGAGGAGCCGCGCGGTCGCGTCCTGGGGCAGGCCGGACTGATCGCGGCGCCGCGGGACACCGAGGAATGCGCCGCCATCATACGTGCCTGTGCCGAAGCCCGTGTCGCCGTTGTTCCCCGCGGCGGCGGCACCGGGCTGGTGGGGGGACAGGTCATGGCGGATGGCCCGGCGCCCCTGATCCTGTCGCTGGAGCGGATGACCCGCATTCGCGATGTGTTTGCCGATGAAGGCGTGATGATTGCCGAATCGGGGACGACGTTGCAGCAGGCGCGGCAGGCAGCGGCGGATGCAGGGCGCCAGTTTCCTTTGTCACTGGCCTCGCAAGGGTCGGCGCAGATTGGCGGAGTGCTGTCGACAAATGCGGGTGGCGTGAACGTGCTGCGCTATGGCAACGCGCGGGCCTTGTGCCTGGGGATCGAGGCCGTGCTGCCTTCGGGCGAGGTGATGCGCGGCCTCAAGCGGCTGCGAAAGGACAACACCGGCTATGACCTGCGGGATTTGCTGATCGGGGCGGAAGGAACGCTTGGCATCATCACGGCGGCCTCACTGGTGCTGGCACCCGTGCCGGCCGAGGTAGGGGTTGCGATGCTGGTCGTGGACAGCCCTGCCGCCGCATTGGCCCTGCTGTCGCTGGCGCAGGGGCGCATGGCGGGTGGGGTGACCGCGTTCGAGCTGATCTCGGGTCAAAGCCTCCATTTTCTTGACGCCGCTTTTCCCGACATGCGCCAACCCTTCGCGACGCGGCCGGATTGGCTGGTTCTGATCGAGGTCGGTTTGCCAGCGGGCCTGCCCGCCGATGCCGCGCTTGAAGAATTGTTCCTGGTCGCCAGCGAAGCGGGACTGGTCCATGATGGCGTCATTGCGCAATCGGGACAACAGGGCGCCGACCTTTGGGCGCTGCGCGAGCATATCCCGCTGGCCAACCGTCATATCGGCGCGATTGCCAGCCATGACATCAGCCTGCCCCTTTCGCAGGTTGCACATTTCATTAGGGATGCAGGGGCCGTGCTTGAGGGGCAGGGCGACATGCGCATCAATTGCTTTGGCCATCTGGGTGACGGCAACCTGCACTACAACCTGTTCCCGGCCAAGGGACGCAGGCGCGAGGAATACGATGACATCCGCCACGACCTGTCCCGGATGATCCACGAGATGGTGGTGACAAGGGGCGGGTCATTTTCAGCCGAGCACGGCGTCGGACGGCTGAAGGTGTCTGACCTTGTGCGTTGGGGCGATCCGGTGCGGCTGGCCGCCATGCGTGCCATCAAGGGGGCACTGGACCCGCTTGGCATCATGAACCCCGGCGCTGTCCTGCCTTAGTGAGTCGCCGTCGGCCTATGTCGGACCGGAGGATGACTCTGTGCAATTTTAGATAAACAAATCACGCGGATGGCCTTGTCTTGTGGGGTGTTCGAACCATCAGCCCGTCCGAAATAAGCTGCTGATCGTCTTGATCCCATTGACAGCCATTGCCGATCTAAATTCCCTTTGGGAGGGTCATCTGTAGCGTATTAAGTTTGATCGGCTTCACTTCTGCATAACGGAAGAAGTTGAAGCCTGCTTCTTTGCGAAGAATTCGCAGACATGGCCGACGGCATGGCATGGCTCAT
>NZ_JBKGUN010000154.1:0-3116 GCF_046462195.1 Paracoccus sp. (in: a-proteobacteria)
GGTCTGGCCCATCCGGTAGCGTCGGGCCGCAAGCCATTTGAAGCGCGCGCGGTTGCTCGGGACCGGCTCCTCGACCCAGGCATCGTCGGCGTAGGAGATACGACCGCCGGCGAGATGAAGCCGTGTGAAGAACTCGGTATCCTCGCCGCCGCTCCTGCCGCGCGAGAGGTCGAAGCTGAGGCCGCGGAGGGCCTGCGACCGCCGATCGATCAGAACATTGCACGTGTAACCTGTCCGGATCGTCCCCTTAACGACCACGGGATAGGTCGAGTGGAAGTCATGGTCTCGCATCCAACTGGGAGTGCCTTCGGCGTAAACGGCCCGAACGGGACCGAGAACGGCGTCAGCAGCGTCCCTTTGCATTACGGCGACGAGACGTGACAGCCAGACAGGTGTCGCCGTCTCGTCGTCATCGATGAAGGCGCACATCTCGCCCTGAGCAGAGTCGAGGCAGGCGTTCCGGGCGACCGAGATGTTGGCCGCGGGGGCATGAACGTAATGCACCGGCCACTCGATCTTCCGCGCCGCGGCCTCTACTGTCTCACGCGCGCTTGGCTCCCGATCATTGTCAGCGACGACGACCTCGATCCTCGTTTCCGGGGGCAGGATCAGTTCGCCGAGTGACAGCAGGGTCTCCGCGACGCTGGAACGCCGGAATGTGCAGATGCACACCGATATCAGTGTTAAAGCTGGAGGGGATGGAGCGATCACGATGTCACGCCCGCCAGCTACGGACGTCTGCGATCTGAAGCCAGAAGCCGGTCGACCAGCCCAGGTGCATGATCATGGCCGCAAAGCCCGCGAGCAAGGCTTCCACCTTGCCTGTCCGCAAGCCGGCAACGATGCTGTAGGCAAGGCATGCAAGAGCCCAGACCATGAATGGAGCAGCTGCGGCCCAGCCGATTAGGGAGCCAAGGAGCGGAGCGATAAACGCCAATCCTACGGCCGGTGCGACAGACAGAGGTACCAACTGACGCAGCTTTGGTATGGTGCGATGCTTGGCAACATTGCGGGCCCGCCCACGCCCGTAGTTGACATACTGCCGGAAAAGATTTGTCGCAGTAGAGCGCGGAAAATACGTCATCCTCGTGCGATCTGTCAGCCAGATACGCGATCCATGCCTGCGTAACCGATAGTCGAGCTCAGCGTCCTCATTGTGGCTGAACCGTTCATCGTAGCCGGATGCTGCTCGGAATGCATCGACGCGCATCAAGGCGTGATGGCCATGATCAACGAACCGGCCAGATGCGCCAAGCCGGTGGTGCGATCCCCCTGTGCCCAGTGGGGAATTCTGCGCGAACGCTACCGCGCGCTGAAACAGCGACCTTCCGGCGGTGTGCATCGAAACAACCACCGATTCGACGCCGGTACGCTCCGCCTCTGCTAAAAGGTCTCGGCAGTAATCGCGAGGATAACTTCCGTGAGCGTCGATGCGGATGAAATACTCACATCCGTCGCCGTGGGCGGCGAGAACCTGGTTCACGCCAGCGCTTTGCAAACGCAGTGGGTTGTGAACAAGATAAACGAGCGGCTCGGATCTCCGCACACCCTCAACGATGGCCTGCGTCCCGTCTGTGCTGCCGCCGTCGACCACAAATATTGAACACCCGATTTCGCGGGCTTCTTCAAGAAGCTGGCCGAGCAGCCCACCGATATGTCCGCTCTCGTTAAGACAGGGTATGATGATGAGGCAATGAGGATACTTTCGCGCAGAAGCTTCCGAGACGTCAGTCATCAAATTCGCAACACGATTTCTGCGGCCCTGACATCACCGATGCTTTCACCGGCTTGCAAGATGTCGACAAGGCGCTCGCATTCTGCCTGCCCACAAATGAAGGCGGGAGGCGACGCTATGGCTTTCGCCACGACTTCCCGCTGCCGGGCTGCTAAGTCTGAGGCCTCAAGGAGATCGCAAAGAGCTTCCGGAGAGGCCTCAAGGAGAACCTCGCCGATCTTGTTCTCGGCGAGGTAGCGGGCGGTTTCCGTCCCTGCGATGGCGATCGGGACGCCGCCGTGCAGACAGCCTTCATAGAGCCGATTTGGTAATAGCCAGCTTGAGTTTAGTCCTTCTTCGAAGAAGTCTATTGCCCACACATAGTCCACTTCGCCGTAAATAGTGGCGAGATCGTCCGGTGAGCGATAGGGCCCTTCAAAGCGCATAAAGGGTTCCGCCGCTACGAAGCCGTCGAAATCATCGAACTCGGTGCGAGCAGGCCTGCCGCGCAGGACGATTTCATAACGGCCGTGCATGCGCCGCGAAAATTCTGCCAGGAGATGCACGGACTTTCGGCAGCGAAGCGCGCCAAACCAGCCGATACGAACAGGCTCACCATCCGGCTTCAGCGCCAGCGATCGAGATCCTGCGGCTGTTTGATCGCCGGTCACGTCTAGCACCTTGTTTTCGATCAGGACAACCGGCTTTCGCAGGCCCTGAACCCCGTTGAAATACTCGCGCACGAAGGCTGGCGAGCTGGTCATGATCAGGGGAACGTCGGAGAGGAGGTGCCGTTCCATTCGGCGCAGGACTTTGCCTATCGCATCTTTGCGCAGCAGCAGCCGATGGACGTCAAGGCTCTCGTAGACGACCTTTGGGCGTTTGCCATCGTGCCGGCGAAGTTTCATCGCAAGCACCAGCATCTCGAGATTGCGTGCGATGACGATATCGGCGTCGGTGTGCGTGAAGTTTTTCTGAGGGAGCAGTCGAAGCGAAATGATCTTGGCAACACGCTGCTTGAAATCCCGGTCATAGGTCCGGCCAAGGTCGACTGCAGGATGAACGCCGACGTTCTCGATCGGACGTTCATCACGCCTGAAGCCCGCGACGCTTACACGGGCGCCACCAATCATCAGCATGTCCAGGCGCCGTTTGACGGCAGCGTCACGGAGATCATGGGCAAGGTACAAGATGCGCAGCATTCGCGTGAGCCCGAGATCCTCTGATCGCTTCCGTTGTATCCTGCCCTGGGGCAGACCTCTGCCGCTGCAGGCGCTTCCAGCACAATACCCTTCGAACAGGCCGTCCCTCTGGGCAGCTAACGCCGGAGCAACGGCCACCAAACTATTCTAATATGAGGACTGTGGCACAGGGAAGATTTGTGAGTCAATCTAGCGGCAAG
>NZ_JBKGUN010000155.1:0-3718 GCF_046462195.1 Paracoccus sp. (in: a-proteobacteria)
GCGTCGTCTCGATCCCGAGGACGCCCTGTCGGGGCGTTTCCGGAAAGCGGATCGCCAGCACCGTGAAAGTGATCAGCAGCAACGCGATGACGATGAAGAAGATCGCGGTAGGCGTGGTCCAGGCCATCCAGGACATGATGCGTTCCCCTCTTACACGCGGCCCAATGCAAAGCCCTTGGCGATGTAGTTGCGCACGAACCAGATGACCAAGGCCCCCGGCACGATGGTCAGCACCCCTGCAGCCGCCAGCACGCCCCAGTCTACTCCCGAGGCACCTTGCGTGCGCGTCATCGTGGCGGCAATGGGCTTGGCTGCCACCGAGGTCAGTGTTCGCGACAAGAGCAGTTCAACCCATGAAAACATGAAGCAGAAGAAGGCCGCGACACCTATTCCGGACGAGATCAGCGGCATGAAGATCCGCACAAAGAACCGGCCAAAGCCGTAGCCGTCGATATAGGCGGTCTCGTCGATCTCCTTGGGCACGCCGCGCATGAAGCCTTCCAGGATCCAGACGGCCAGTGGCACGTTGAACAGGCAATGCGCCAGCGCCACCGCGATATGCGTATCGAAAAGCCCGACAGAGGAATACAGCTGGAAGAACGGCAGGGCAAAGACGGCAGGCGGCGCCATCCGGTTGGTCAGCAGCCAGAAGAACAGGTGCTTGTCGCCCATGAAATGATAGCGGCTGAAGGCATAGGCGGCTGGCAGCGCCACCGCGACCGAGATCACGGTGTTCATCACCACGTAGATCAGGCTGTTCACGTAGCCCATATACCAACTGGGATCGGTGAGGATGGTCACATAGTTTCGAAAGGTCAGGTTCTGGGGCCAAAGGCTGAAGGTGCCGGTGATTTCGGCATTGGTCTTCAGGCTCATGTTCAGCAGCCAGTAGATAGGCAACATCAGGAACAGCAGGTAGAAAACCATGACAATGGCGCTGCCCCTGACCCGCGGCAGGCTGCGCCTGCGGGGCGCGGCGGTTGTGGTGCGGGTTGCGGTTGCTGTCATGTCACCCGCCCCTTTTGTCGAGGTTCGTCATCACCGTATAGAAGACCCACGAGATGAGAAGGATGACCAGGAAATACATCAACGAGAAGGCGGCCGCAGGGCCCAGATCGAACTGCCCGAGTGCCATCTTGACGAGGTCGATGGACAGAAAGGTGGTCGCGTTGCCGGGTCCGCCGCCGGTCACGACGAAAGGCTCGGTATAGATCATGAAGCTGTCCATGAAGCGCAGCAGGATCGCGATCATCAGCACGCCCGCCATCTTGGGCAGCTCGATATAGCGGAACACCTTCCAGCGGCTCGCCTGGTCTATCTTGGCGGCCTGGTAGTAGGCGTCGGGGATGGACTGCAGCCCGGCATAGGCCAGCAGCGCGACCAGCGACGTCCAGTGCCACACGTCCATCACGATCACCGTGACCCATGCATGGATCGGATTCTGCGTGTAGTTGTAGTTGATGCCCAGGCTGTCCAGCGTGTAGCCGAGCAGGCCTATGTCGACGCGGCCGAATATCTGCCAGATCGTGCCGACGACGTTCCACGGGATCAGCAGCGGCAGCGACATCAGCACGAGCACCGCGCTGGCCCAAGCACCGCGCTTGGGCATGTTCAGCGCCACGAAGATGCCAAGCGGAATCTCAAGCGCGATGATGATGGCCGAAAAGGCCAGCTGCCGGCCGAGCGCGTTCCACATCCGCTCTGACTGCAGCAGGTCACTGAACCATCCCAGACCGTTCCAGAAGAAGACGTTGTTGCCAAAGGTGTCCTGCACCGAATAGTTGACCACTGTCATCAGCGGGATCACCGCCGAGAAGGCGACCAGCACGAGCACCGGCAGCACCAGGAGCCAAGCCTTGTGATTGACCGTCTTATGCATCCTTCTCCCCTCCCTCGGGCATCGTCAGGCGGCCGTGACGCGCCAATCGTCGGCATAGACATTGATCTTGTGCGGGTCGAAGACCGCGCGGGTCATGTTCTGGTCGATGGCCTGCACCTCGGGCGCAATGATGTTCAGGGCGTGGCCCTCAAGGTCGGCGCGGATGATGCGGTGGCGGCCCACATCCTCGATCCGACGGATGTTCACGGGCAGCCCCTGATCGCTGGACAGGTGAATGTGTTCAGGTCGGATGCCGATCTGCACCTTTCCGGACAGTTTATGATAGTCGCGCGCCAAGGGCGTCGTTCCGCCCGGCACGCGCGCCTCGCGCCCTGCGACCTCGGCCGGCAACAGGTTCATTCCGGGCGAGCCGATGAAATAGCCGACAAAGGTGTGGTCAGGGCTGTCGAACAATTCCTCGGGCGTGCCGATCTGGACGACACGGCCCTCAAACATGACCACGACCTTGTCGGCGAAAGTCAGTGCCTCGGTCTGGTCATGGGTCACATAGATCATCGTATGGCCGAAGTCGTGGTGCAGCTTCTTCAGCTGCGTGCGCAGTTCCCATTTCATATGCGGGTCGATGACCGTCAGCGGTTCGTCGAACAGCAAGGCATTGACATCCTTGCGGACCATTCCGCGGCCAAGGCTTATCTTCTGTTTCGCATCCGCCGTCAGGCCGCGGGCCTTGCGGTCCAGCATGTGCTCCATTCCGATCATCCGGGCAATCTCCGACACCCGCTCGGCGACATAGGCTTCAGGCCGGCCCCGATTGCGCAGCGGAAAGGCCAAATTGTCACGCACCGTCATCGTGTCGTAGACAACGGGAAACTGAAATACCTGTGCAATGTTGCGCTCGGCCGTCGGCGCGCGCGTCACGTCCTGTCCGTCAAACAGAATGCGCCCCTGCGACGGGATCAGGAGACCGGAGATGATGTTCAGCAGCGTGGATTTCCCGCAACCCGAAGATCCCAGCAGCGCATAGGCAGCACCATCCTCCCAGTCGTGGTTCAATTCCTTCAGCGCGTAATCGTCTGGCCCCTTGGGCTGGGACAGATAAGAATGCGCCAGGTTTTCCAGTGTGATCTTGGCCATTGTCCCTCCTCCTCAGGCGGCTGCGGCACGGGCCGCAGGAGTGACCAAGCGGCCATCTTCGGCGAAGACATAAATGTGACGCGGATCCAGCCAGACCGGAAGAACCTGACCCAAGGGCAGGTCATGGATGCCGCGAATAAGTCCCACCCATCGCTCCCCCTGGTGATCCAGATGCACAAATGTTTCGGACCCGGTCAATTCGGTTACGACCAATGTGGCGTCAAAGCGCACCGCATCGGGGGCTGGCTGGCGGATCTCGAGGTGATTGGGCCGGAAGCCTGCCAGATAGCGCCCGTCTCGCAGAGCCGACAGCGCCTCGGCAGAGGCTCCCTGTCCCGTGCCGAAGGACAAATTCCCGCCAGTCTTGGTCATGGGCATGAAGTTCATCGGTGGATCGGAAAAGACACGCGCAGTTGTTGCGTCGACAGGCTGACGGTAAACCCGCGGCGTCGGACCAAACTGGGTCACGCGGCCTTCCCACAAGATCGCCGTATTGCCGCCCAGCAGCAGCGCTTCTTCGGGTTCGGTGGTGGCATAAACGAAAATCGCCCCTGATTCCTCGAAGATGCGGGGGATTTCTACCCGCAGTTCTTCACGCAGCTTGTAGTCGAGGTTCGCTAGCGGCTCGTCCAGCAGCACGAGGCCGGCATCCTTGACCAGCGCCCGCGCCAAAGCACAGCGCTGCTGTTGCCCGCCCGACAGCTCCAGCGGCTTGCGCTCCAACATGGGCGTCAGGTGCATCAT
>NZ_JBKGUN010000156.1:0-5408 GCF_046462195.1 Paracoccus sp. (in: a-proteobacteria)
CTGACGGCGAACTTGTATTCGGTCCCCAGAAGCTGCATCAGCCCGCCCGGCTCGTACCAGGGCGCCAGATAGCCCACGACACGCACCCAGGGGTAGGTGACCGCAACCTCGGAAAAGGCCACAAGAAAACCGCCCGCGATGGCCCCCAAGGGGTTGCCGAGGCCGCCAACGATGGCCGCCGCGAAGATCGGCAGCAGGATCTGGAAATAGTTGAAGGCCTTGAAGGACTTGTCCAGCCCGTAGAGCGTGCCCGCGATGGTTGCCAGACCCGCCGCGATGATCCAGGTGAGTCGCACCACCCGTTCGGGATCGATGCCCGACAGCAGGGCCAGATCCTCGTTGTCGGAATACGCGCGCATGGCCTTGCCGGCCTTGGTGCGGTTCAGGAACCAGAACAGCGCGATCATCACCAGGATCGCGACAACCAGCGTCAGCGCCTGGGTCGAGCGCAGCGCCAGCCCTTCGGGCAGGCCCGTCATCTCGCGAAAGGTGCGGACGTCGATGATGAAGCGGGCGCCGTCGTCGAAACGGTATTCGTCCACACCGATCAGCAGGCGCGTCAGCCCGTTCATCACGAACATCACGCCGACCGAGGCCATGACCAGAATGATGGGCGCGGCCTTCTGCCTGCGGTAAAAGCGGTAAACGGCCCTGTCGGTGCCCAGCACCAGCAACGCTGTCAGGGCGATGCCCAATGGCAGCGCGATCAGCGCCGTCGGCAGCGGTCCGGCCGAGATGCCCAGGGCCTGCAGGCCCCAAGTCAGCAGGATCACGATGGCGGTGCCAAAGGCCATCGTGTCGCCATGGGCAAAGTTTGAAAACCGCAGGATGCCATAGATCAGCGTGACGCCAAGCGCGCCAAGCGCCAGCTGCGCGCCGTAGGCCGCTGCCGGAATGAAGACAAAGTTCAGGAAAACCACGAGGGCGTTCAGGATATCCAAGGCTCAGCCCCCCAGGAAGGTGCGGCGCACCTCGTCGTTCTGCATCAGTTCGGCGCCGGTGCCGGTATGGGCATTGGCGCCCTGCACCAGCACATAGGCCTTGTCGGCGATCATCATTGCCTGACGCGCGTTCTGTTCCACCATCAGCACCGGCAAGCCGCCGCGCGCGATGGCGATGATGCGGTCGAACAGCTCGTCCATGACGATGGGGCTGACGCCCGCAGTGGGTTCGTCCAGCATCAGCACCGAGGGTTGCGTCATCAGCGCCCGGCCCACGGCCACCTGCTGGCGCTGGCCGCCTGACAATTCGCCCGCGGCCTGCCGGCGCTTCGCGGCGACGGCGGGGAACAGGTCATAAACCTGCTCCAGCGTCGGCTTGATGTCATCGTTGCGGATATAGGCGCCCATCTCGAGGTTTTCCTCGACCGACATGGACGGAAAGATGTTGTTCACCTGCGGCACGAAACCCATCCCGGCCTTGACCCGGTCCTGCGGGTTCAGCGCGGTGATGTCCTGCCCGTTCAGGCGGACGCTGCCCCCGCGCAGGTTCAGCATTCCGAAGATCGCCTTCATCGCGGTGGATTTGCCGGCACCGTTGGGACCGACGATCACGGCGATCTGTCCCTTTTCGACGGCAATGGTGCAGTCGTGGAGGATGTCGGCGCCCTTGCCGTATCCGCCGGTCATCGCCTCGCCGATCAGGAACGGGTCGCCCGCGCGCCCCGGCCCCGTGGGACCGGACCGGCGCGTGCCGTCGATGGTGCCGCGCCCCTTGGGGTTCACGATGGACAGGTCGCGGTTGCCGCGATTGCCGAAGGCTGCGTCCTGATCGCTCATGCGCCCACCATGTCCTTGTTCTTGAGGCCGGTGCCCAGATAGGCCTCGATCACCGCCTCGTTCTTCATGATATCAGTGGCGCTGCCTTGGGCCAGCACGTGACCCTCGGCCATGACGATCACCGGGTCGCACAGCTTGCCGATGAAATCCATGTCATGCTCGATCACGCAGAAGGTATAGCCACGTTCCTTGTTCAGGCGGATGATCGCGTCGGCGATGGTCATCAACAGGGTGCGGTTCACGCCCGCCCCCACCTCGTCCAGAAAGACGATCTTGGCGTCGACCATCATCGTGCGGCCCAGTTCCAGCAGCTTCTTCTGCCCGCCCGACAGGTTGCCGGCCTTTTCATGGGCCAAGTGACGGATGGTCAGAAAGTCCAGAACCTCGTCGGCCTTTCGCCGCAGCTCGGCCTCTTCCTGCGCGATCCGGCCGCGCTGGAACCAAGTTTTCCAGATCGTCTCGCCCGATTGCGCGCCGGGGACCATCATCAGGTTCTCCCGCACGGTCATGCTGGAAAACTCGTGCGCCAGCTGAAAGGTGCGCAGCAGGCCCTTGTGGAACAGCGCGTGCGGGGGCAGGCCGGTGATGTCCTCTCCGTCCATGAAGACGCGGCCCGACGTGGGGGGCAGCACGCCCGCAATGACGTTGAACAACGTGGACTTGCCCGCCCCGTTCGGGCCGATCAGCCCGGTGATCGAACCGGTCTCGATTGTCAGGCTGGCGCCATCGACGGCGCGAAAGCCGCCGAAATGTCTGTGAAGGTCCTCGACCCTGATCATGACTTCAAACTTCCCTGTCTTCACATTCAAGGTGAAGATGTGCCAGCAAGCGGCTTATTTCATTGTTGAATGGCCCGGCACCAGAGGTGCCGGGCCATCAGGTCCTGTGGAATTCTCAGCGATAGCCGATCACTTCCATGACGCCGTTCTTGAACTCGATCTCGCGGAAGCTGCCGGCGGATTCGCCTTCGCCCACCATCTCGACCGAGGTGGCGCCGTCATAATCCACGTCGCCGCCGCCATTTATGATCTCCAGTGCACGGGCCAGCTGGCCCGGCAGGATCTTTTCGCCCGGCTCGTTGGCGACATCCATGATGCTGTTCTTGTAGGTCGCGGGATCGCTGCTGCCCGACTTGGCCATGGCCAGCAGCATCAGCGCCGCCGCGTCATAGGCCTCGGCCGAAAACGCGCCCGAACCGTCAAAGCCGGCCTCCTCGGCCATCGACAGATAGGTTTCGCGGCCTTCGCCCTCGGCGGCAGGGTTCTGGCCGAAGCTGCCCTCGATCTCGCTGCCGAAGTTGGTTTCCAGCGCCTGGCCCACCATGCCGTCGGGGAAGACGAAGGTTTCGAAGGCGCCGGTGTCCAGCGCCGCACGCACCACGCCTGAGCCGCCCTGGTCGACATAACCGACCACGACCAAGGCGTCGCCGCCCGCTGCCGCCAACGCAGCCACTTCGGCCGAATAATCGGCCTTGCCGTCGTCATGGGCGCTGTTGGTGGTGACCGTGCCGCCCTTTTCCTCGAAGGCGGCCTGGAAGCTGTCCGCCAGTCCCTTGCCGTAATCGTTGTTGGTATAGGTGACGGCGACGGTGTTGATGTCGCGCGACATGATGACATCGGCCATCACCTCGCCCTGACGGGCATCCGACGGCGAGGTGCGGAAGAAGAGGCCGTCATCCTCGATCGTGGACAGGGCCGGAGAGGTCGCCGAGGGCGAGATCATCACTACGCCGTTGGGCTTGGCCACGTTTTCCAGCGAGGCGATCGTTTCGCCCGAGCACATGCCCCCGATGATGCCCTTGACCCCTTCCGAGGCGATCAAACGCTCGACCGTTGCCGTTGCGGCGGCTGCGTCGATGCAGGTGCTGTCGCCGGTGACGGCCGTGACGGTCGATCCGTCCAGCAGCAGGCCCGAATCGCTGACCTCCTTCATGGCCATCTCGGCACCCTGCTGCATGCCGGGCGCCATGGATTCCAGCGGACCCGTGAACCCCAGCGAAAGGCCCAGCTTGATCTCTTCAGCACCGGCCGCACCCGCCAGCAGCGCACCGGCGGCGGTGGCAAGAAGAAGTTTCTTCATCGTCGTCTCCCAGTTGGAACGTTGTCCTGCACGTCAGGTTAGAAGCGGGCCTGCCAAAAAGAAAGCATGATATCCCGCCGCTTTGCAGCCTTTTTGGACAATTCGCCAGAGTGACCTAACGCCATCCCAGCCGTTCGGTTCGCCGAAACGGCCGGCCCGCAAGGGCTGCCAGGATCCAGCCCAGCAGGAAACCGATCCCCCCGGCTGCAAGGCCTGCGGGGGTCAGTGGAAGGGCCGGACGAAAGTCCGCCCATGTCGCGCGCAGCGTGTCGGTGTCGCGCAGGCGGTGGGGCAGCAGCATCCGTTCGAGCGGACCTGCGATGCGCAGCATCTGCAGGTCGGCCCGCGCCCGGTCCAGCCGGATGAAGGCCCGCTGCATGTCACGTCCATGAGCCTCGCGGAAGGTGCTTCCGGACAGGTCGGCCAGCGCCTCGGTCCTCGACAGGCCCGCCTCCGTGGCGCTGGTGTCGAATTCCTGCGCAACCAGCGCCAGCGCATCGACCTGCCCGCCGAGGCGCTGGACGTATTGATCCGAGAATGCCGGAAACTGCGACAGGAAGGCGGCCAGCAGGGCCGCCGCCACCAGCCGCAGCAGCCCGGTCATTTGTCCTGAACCGTCAGGCCAAGTACGGGCTGATAGATCTGGACCAGACGGGCGATGGCGTCCTTGGGCGACATTTCCTCGCTTTCGCCGGTGCGGCGGTTGGTCAGCTCGATCTTGTTGCTGGCCAGGCCGCGCGGGCCGACGGTGATCCGCCATGGCAGGCCGATCAGGTCCATCGAAGCGAACTTGGCGCCCGCCCGCTCGTCCCGGTCGTCATAAAGCGGATCCAGCCCACGCGTCTGCAGTTCGGCATAGATCGCCTCGCATGCGGCATCGGTCGAGTTGTCGCCCTGCTTCAGGTTGACGATGCCGACATGGAAAGGCGTGACGCCTTCGGGCCAGATGATGCCCTTGTCATCGTGGTTTGCCTCGATGATGGCGCCCAGAAGGCGGCTGACGCCGATCCCGTGGCTGCCCATGTGGACCGGCACGCGCTGCCCGTCGGGGCCCACGACCGTGGCGCCCATGGGCTCGGAATACTTGGTGCCGAAATAGAAGATCTGGCCGACCTCGATGCCGCGCGCGGTGCGGCGGCGTTCCTCCGGCACCTCTTCGAAGATGCCTTGGTCATGCGTTTCGTCGGTGCGGGCATAACGGCTGGTGAATTCCTCCAGCACGGCCTGGCATTCCTCGACACTGTCATAGTCGATCTGGCGGTCGCCAAAGGTCAGGTCGGTGATCTGGCTGTCATAGAACACCTCGGACTCGCCCGTTTCGGCCAGCACCAGGAACTCGTGCGTGTAGTCGCCGCCGATCGGGCCGCCATCCGCGCGCATCGGGATGGCCTGCAGCCCCATGCGCTCATAGCTGCGCAGATAGCTGACCAGATGCCGGTTGTAGGCATGCAGCGCCGCTTCCTTGGTCAGGTCGAACGTATAGCCGTCCTTCATCAGGAACTCGCGCCCGCGCATCACGCCGAAGCGGGGGCGGATCTCGTCGCGGAACTT
>NZ_JBKGUN010000157.1:0-42800 GCF_046462195.1 Paracoccus sp. (in: a-proteobacteria)
GCGCCCGGCCTTGCGGGCGGCCTTGATCATGACGTTCAGATTGGCGCTTGCCATCGGGTGCTCCGGAAACTGGGGTTGGGGCGTCATAGGCGAGGCGGCACGGAATGTGAAGCCAAAGGCGCGTCAGGCGGCGGCACCCCGCAGCATGCGCAGGGGCTCGGTCCGGGACAAGCGCAGGACATGCGCCATGTAGGGCTGGGACAGATCATTCGTGCGCACGGCCGCATAAAGGCGACGACGGATACCTTGGGCTCCCAAGGGCAGCAGGGCCAGTTCCGGGTTTGCCGCTTCGCGCCGCAGCACCCAGTCCGGCATGACGGCCACACCCCGTCCCGAAGCCACCAGCATCACCGCCACCGCCGTCAACTCGACCGTCCGCTGACGTTGCGGCTCGATGCCCGCAGGCGTCAGGAACTGGCTGAAGACATCCAGCCGCGCGCGGTCCATCGGATAGGTGATCAGCGTTTCCCCCGCCAGGTCGGCCGGCTCGGCATGGCCCTTGGCCACCAGCGGGTGGCCCGCGGGAACAACCAGCATGGGCGCGTAATCGAACAACGGCTGGAAGGTCACGCCCGCCAGATCCTCCGGATCCGATGAAATGACCAAGTCCACCTCCTCGCGCACCAGCGCGGGCAGCGCGCCAAAGGCCAGCCGCTGGCGGATGTCCACGTCCACGTCGGGCCAGGCACGGCGAAAGATGTCCAGCACCGGCAAGAGCCAGTCAAAGCAGGCATGACACTCCATGGCGATGTGCAGTCGCCCGATGCGGCCGGCTTCGACGCCCTTGAACTCGGCCTCGGTGGCGGCGACCAGCGGCAACACCTGCTCGGCCAGGCGCAGCAGGCGCATGCCGGCCGCAGACAGGCGCATGGGCTTGGCGCGACGGACGAACAGCTCGACCCCAGACTGTTCCTCCAGCGCCTTGACCTGATGGGACAAGGCAGACTGGGTGATGTTCAGCACCTCGGCCGCTCGCGCCAGCCCTCCTTGTTCATGGATGGCGTGAACAGTTCGCAGATGGCGCAGTTCCAGATGCATGATGAGCCGTGTTCAGGTTGATCTTGAAGATTATGAATTTGTCTCACGCTCGGACGCATGGCACAAGTGTCGTCAACAGAAAGGAATCGCCATGTCCCGCCTTGATACGCGCACAGGCCCCAAGGTCAGCTTCGAGTTCTTCCCGCCCAAGACGCTGGAAGCCTCGTTCAAGCTGTGGGAGGCCGCGCGCGCCTTGGCGCCGCTGGCCCCCGAATTCGTGTCGGTCACTTATGGTGCAGGCGGCACGACCCGCAAGCTGACGCATGAGGCCGTCACCACGATCAACCGCCAGTTCGGACTGGAGGTGGCAGCGCACCTGACCTGCGTGGAGGCCACCAAGGCCGAGACGATGCAGATCGTCCAGTCCTATGCCGATGCCGGGATCCGCGACATCGTGGCCCTGCGTGGCGACGCGCCGCACGGATCCGACCGCTTCGCACCGCATGAGGAAGGCTTTGCCAATTCGGTCGAACTGATCGAGGCAATCGCCGCGCGGGGTGATATGACGATCCGCGCGGGCGCTTATCCCGAACCCCATCCCGAAAGCGCACACAGCGACGCCGATGTCGCCTGGCTGAAGCGCAAGATCGAGGCCGGAGCCTCAAGCGCCATCACGCAGTTCTTCTTCGAGCCCGAAACCTTTTTCCGCTTTCGCGACAAATGCGCGGCAGCCGGCATTGATGCGCCGATCATCCCGGGGATCCTGCCGGTGCAAAGCTGGGCGGGCACCAAGCGCTTTGCCGCGACCTGCAACACGACCGTGCCGGCCTGGGCCGAGGCGGCGTTCCAGCAGGCAGCCCTCGACGGTCCGGAGGCTCAGCGTGGATTGGCCACCCGCCTTTGCGTGGACCTGTGCCAGAAGCTGATCGAAGGCGGCGTGGACCGCCTGCACTTCTATACGCTGAACCGGCCGGAACTGACCCGTGATGTCTGTGCCGCCCTTGGCGTCCACCCCAAGGCCGGGATGGAGGCCGTCGCCTGAAGACAGGCGGCCCCGTCCTTACAGGTTCATCACGGTGGCATGGGTCAGGGCGCCGAAACCGTTGAAGCGCGTATTCGTGACCGTCGAATAGGCACCAGCGCCGTGAAAGATCACATAATCCCCTTCGACCGCATCGGCAGGCAGGCCCAGCTCGCCCGGCAGGCGATCGACCGAATCGCAGGTGGGGCCAAAGATCACGCGGCCGATCGGCCCGCCTCGGCGTGGCTTGCCTTGGGGGGTCAACACCACGATCCGGTCGATGTTGCCGATGATCGGCAGTTCCGACAGTCCGCCGTAAACACCATCGTTCAGGAAGACCGCACCATCATCGCGAATGCCCTTGATGCAGGTAATCAAGGCACAGGCATCGGCGCAAATGCCACGGCCCGGCTCGCAGACCAACGTAGGGGCGTTGTTGCCGAACATCGCCGCGGTGGTATCCGCGATCCGGGCAAAGATCGCTTTCAGGTCAGGCTCGGCCCCGATGGCACGATGCAAGGGAAAGCCGCCGCCGACGTTCAGGCGCCGGGGACGCACCCCTGCCATGTCGCAGATGGCGCGGGCCGCCCGGATATAGCGTTCCCAGGCCACGGGATCGGCGCATTGCGTTCCCGGATGGAAGGTCAGCGAGGCGACATAGCCGCGCCGCGCCACCTCGGCCAACAGTTCCGCCGCCCGCTCGGGCGTCGCCCCGAACTTCGATCCAAAGTCATAGGCCGCCCCCGGCACTGGCAGCTTGAAACGCGGCGAGATCTCGACCCCGACGCCATCCATCTCGGACGGCACCTGTTCGAACAGCTTGTCCAACTTGGATCGACTGTCCACCGACCAGGCGCGGATCCCCTGCGCAACCGCATGGGCAATTTCGGAGCGCGCGCGGACGGGATTGTGGTAATGACGCGCCGTGCCCGGCGCCACGCGGCCGATCAGGTCGATCTCGAAGGGCGAGGCCACGTCGAACCCCCCCAGTCCTGCGGCAACAAGGTTCTGGATCACGGCTTCTTCGGGATTTGCCTTGACCGCATAGGTCACCAGGCCGGGAAATCCGTCGAGGAACTGCCGTGCCCGTTCCTGCAGCACCGTCGGCGCAAACGCCATGACCGGTTGCTCCGGAGAGAGATGGCGAATGACCTCGGCCGGATTGTCCCAAACGGTCTTGTGCTGTCCCATGACGTTTCCCTTCGCTGCTGGAGGATTCCGTTCAGCATGGCGCTTCGTTGTTCCGGTTTCGCCGCTCAAAAGGGTGGATTTGCATGATCTGGCAGTTACTATGCCAAACTTCATGGCATTCTGACGAAACAGGCGGGCGGGGTTCTTGGACGATCTGGACCGTAACATTCTGGCGCAGTTGTCAGGGGACGCGCGCATGTCGGTGGCGGTGCTGGCGCGCCGCCTGCGGGTGGCGCGGTCGACCGTTCAGGCGCGCCTCGAGCGGCTCGAGGGTACCGGCGCCATCGCAGGCTATACCCTGCGTCTGGGAGAGGCTGCCCGGACGACCCGCATCCGCGCCACCGTCCTGTTGGGGATCGAGCCGCGCAGCCTGCCCGCCATCCTGGCGCGGCTAAAGGTCATCCCCCAGGTCGAGCGCATCCACACGACCAGCGGACGCATCGACCTGCTGGTCCAGTTGGCGGCGGGCACCACGACCGAACTGGATGACACGCTGGATCGGATCGGTGGAACCGAGGGCGTGCGGTCGTCGGAAAGCCTGATCCACCTGTCGACCAAGCTGGACCGCGCAGTCTAGCGCAGCCGGAACAGATCCACGAAACGCTGCGCCAGGCGCGCATCTCCCCAAAGGGCGATGTCGGAAAGCTCTGCCAGTGGCTGCGGGCCATAGACCGCCCGCGCCAGGGCATTCCCGCTGCCCTCCATCACGAAATCAACGGCAGGATCGCTGCCCGTGGCGACGTGCAGAATGCCATCGCCGGTCAGGCGCTGGACAAAACCCTCGGGGCCGATACGGAACCCGGCAGTGATCTTCTGGCCCCCCGCGGGCCCGATCATTGCCGTCATCGAGATCATCAGGGCGGAAGCGCTGATGAACCGTGTCGGATCATGCCCCGGATGCAGCGCTCCCCACCGGCACATCGCCTGCAGGACCGGCATCAGTCCCTGTCCTGATCGTGTCAGCGCATAAAGACCCATGGCCTCGTCATGAACCACCACGCCTCCTGTCTGCAATTGCGTCAGGCGCTGGCTGAGCACGGCAGCAGTGATGCCGGGAATTCCCGCCCGGATCATCTGGAAACGTTTGGGGGCCAGCATCAGTTCGCGCACGACCAGCAGGGCCCAGCGGTCCCCCACCACATTGAGGGCATGGGCCGCAAGGCAGCCTTCGTCATAACGCATTTTCGAATTCGGTCCGGTCATCTTTTCATACTAACAGTTGCTTTTTCATACTGCAACGGGAACACTTCCGTCAGGGAATCAGGAGAAGTTTCCCGCACCGCATCAGGGAGGAATGACGATGACCTATGTCCAAGGGGTTGTTCTGGCCGTGCCGACCGCCAACAGGCAGGCTTTCATCGACCACGCGCATGCCAGCTGGCCCATGTTCCAGCGCCTCGGCGCGCGGCGGCTGGTCGAAGCCTGGGCCGAGGACGTGCCGCGCGGCAAGCAGACCGATTATTTCCGAGCCACTCAGGCGCAAGAAGACGAAACGCCGGTCTTTTCCCGCATTGAATGGCCTGACCGTGCCACCGCCGATGCGGCCAACGCCAGAATGGCCGCTGGCACGGAACCCGAGATGCAGGACATGGGCCAGATGCCTTTTGACGGAAGGCGGATGATATGGGGCGGGTTCGAGCCGATCGTCGAGATTGGCCAGAGTCAGCCAGGCCGTTATGTTCAGGGCTTTGTCTTGGCCGTGCCGCAGTCAGGGCGGCAGGCCTATGTCGACATGGCTCTTGGCGCAACCGGCATGTTCCGCGACTTGGGAGCCACCTTTCAGGCGGAATGCTGGGGCGTGGATGTTCCCCACGGGACGCAGACCGATTTTTATCGCGCCACGTTGGCCGAACCGGACGAAGTTCCCGTCTTCAGCTGGATCGAATGGCCTGACCGCGCAACGTGCGACGCCGCCGCTCGTCAGATGGAGGCCGACATGGCCGGACAGGATTTTCCCGACATGCCTTTTGACGGCCGCCGCATGTTCTGGGGCGGCTTCGTCCCCGTTGTCGATCTGTCTTGAGGGGCTGTCATGGATCACGGCAAACCCGGATGGTTCGAATTGACCACGTCTGCGGGCCAGCTCAAAGCCGCAGGCGCCTTTTATTCCCGCGTTCTCGGCTGGCAGATAGCCGACGCGGGAATGGAAGGCTTCACCTATCACCTTGCCGCGCACGGGACCGACAGGGTCGCGGGATTGATGGAAACGGCTGACGACCTGCCGCCATACTGGCTGGTCTATTTCGACGTCGATGACATTGACGACGCCTTGTCACGCATCCACGCAAGTGGCGGTCAGGTTCATCACGGCCCGGATCAGATCCCCGGCACGGGACGCTTTGCCGTTGCGGCCGATCCGCAGGGGGCGGTTTTCGGCCTGCTCGAACCCGCACCCATGGATTCGCAGCCTGCTGAAGACCAGGGTGCTTGAAACCAGCGCAAGGACGGACATGGCAACTGGATCGAGTTGATGAGCACCGATCCCCAAGCCGGCTGCGGCTTTTACGAAACCCTGCTGGGCTGGTCCCGCGACCACGCCCTGAACATGGGGCCGATGGGCACCTATCAGCTGTTCTCCTGGCGTGGCCAGCAGATCGGCGGCATGATGGAACTGGGAAATGCACCGCGGCCCTGCTGGTTGCCGTATTTCGGCACAAACGGCGTACGCGCCGCCATCGACCGCATTACCGAAGCAGGCGGCACCGTGATGCATGGCCCGCAAGAGGTCCCGGGTGGCGCCCATATCGCGATCGTCCGGGACCCGCAGCATGCGACGTTCGCCATTGTCGGCCCGATGAAGGTGACGCCATGACCGTTGTCCTGACGACCTATGACTGGGTGCCCGAATTCCCCCGCGGCTATGTACGCGACCTCCGCATCCGCTGGGTGCTGGAGGAATTGCACCGCCCTTACCGCATCGCCACCGTTCCCCTGAGGGACAAGACGGCGACCCATCTGGCCCGCCAGCCCTTTCATCAAGTGCCCTTGCTGCGCGACGGCGAAGTTGAACTGTTCGAAACGGGGGCAATCCTGCTCTATCTGGCCAAGGACACGCTTCTTCTGCCGAAGGACCGGTACTGGCAGGCGGTGCAATGGGTGATGGCGGCGCTGAACAGCGTCGAGCCGTTCAGCATGGCGTGGATCCTGGCCAAGGTCTTTGACCGCGACGAGGCGGCGGCCGCCAAACGAGAGCCGCTGCTGCGCCAGCGCCTGACCCAGCTTCAGGCAGGGATGGCCGACCGCGACTGGCTGGACGGGGGCGACTTCACCGTGGCCGACCTGCTGATGGCCGATGTCCTGCGCGTCCCGGCGCAGCAGGGGCTTCTGGACGACCTGCCCCTGCTTTCCGCCTATCTGGCCCGCGCGACGTCGCGTCCTGCCTTTCAAAAGGCGCGCGATGACCACATGGCCCATTGGAGGGCAGCCGACGCGGCCCAGCCGCAAGCAGCGCCCCATTGACGGCATCCCTTGGCCTTTTCCCGCGCATTCGCTAATCCATGCCCCAGGCAAGGGGATATGCGATGACGATGGACAAGAGCTTTGACGCCAAGGCCGCCGAGGCCCGGATCAGCGCCGGATGGGAACAGGCGAAGGCCTTCGCGGCCGGGGCCAATGCTTCGCGCACGGAAACCTTCACGGTCATGATCCCGCCGCCCAACGTCACGGGCAGCCTGCATATCGGCCATGCCTTCAACAACACGCTGCAGGACATCCTGGTCCGCTGGCACCGGATGCGCGGCTTCGACACGCTGTGGCAGCCCGGTCAGGATCATGCCGGCATCGCCACCCAGATGGTCGTGGAACGCCAGATGGCCCAGCGCCAGGAACCCGGCCGCCGCGAGATCGGCCGCGACGCCTTTGTCGAGAAGATCTGGGCTTGGAAGCAGGAATCGGGCGACACGATCATCAACCAGTTGAAGCGCCTCGGCGCCTCCTGCGACTGGTCCCGGAACGCCTTCACCATGTCCGGCGCCCCCGGCGCGCCTGCGGGCGAGGAAGGTAACTTCCACGATGCGGTGATCCGGGTCTTCGTGGACCTGTACAACAAGGGCATCATCTATCGCGGCAAGCGACTGGTGAACTGGGACCCACATTTCGAGACCGCCATCAGCGACCTGGAGGTCGAGAACCGGGAAACGCCCGGCCATATGTGGCACTTCAAGTACCCGCTGGCCGGCGGCGAGACTTATGAATACATCGAGCGTGACGAAGACGGCCGCGTCACCCTGCGCGAGACGCGCGATTATATCTCGATCGCGACGACCCGGCCCGAGACGATGCTGGGCGATGGTGCCGTGGCTGTGCATCCGGATGATGCCCGCTATGCCCCCATCATCGGCAAGCTGGTCGAGATCCCGGTCGGCCCCAAGGAACACCGCCGCCTGATCCCGATCATCACCGACGAATATCCGGACCCCGACTTTGGCTCGGGCGCGGTCAAGATCACCGGCGCGCATGACTTCAACGATTATGGCGTCGCGATGCGGAACAACATCCCGCTTTACGCGCTGATGGACACCAAGGGCGCAATGCGCAGCGACGGGCTGTCCTATGCCGAAAGCGCCGCCATCGCCACCCGCGCGGCGCGGGGCGAGGATGTGGGCGACGTGTCGGCGGTGAATCTGGTTCCCGACGACCTGCGCGGCCTCGACCGCATGGAGGCTCGCAAGCGCGTGATCGAGGCAATCACCGCCGAGGGCCTGGCCGTCACCTATCTGCACAAGGAAATCGACAAGGAAACCGGCGCCGAGCATCTGGAGCGTCGTCCCGTTGTCGATCAGAAGCCCATCATGCAGCCCTTCGGCGACCGCTCGGGCGTTGTCATCGAGCCTATGCTGACCGACCAGTGGTTCGTCGACACGCAGCGCATCGTCGGCCCCGCGCTGGACGCCGTCCGGACGGGCCGCACCCAGATCCTGCCCGAGCAGCACCGCAAGGTTTACTTCAACTGGCTGGAAAACATCGAGCCTTGGACCATCAGCCGCCAGCTGTGGTGGGGCCACCAGATCCCGGTCTGGTACGGGCCGGAATATGATGACGTTGGTAACGTAACTGACATACGCGGACGTAAATTCTGTGCGGAAAACGCGGCAGCGGCGATTGCTCAAGCAGAGGAAGTCTATTCGCAGCAATTTGGCAGGTCAGTAAAAGTCGAGGAGATGCCCCTGATCGACGAGGGCATCGAGGGTGCGCGGGCAGCATCCATGCCTATGTCGAGTGGAGCCGGTTGGGGTGATGGGCCGATTTCCCCTTCACATGTCCGCATATCCCGCGACCCCGACGTGCTGGACACCTGGTTCAGCAGCGGCCTTTGGCCCATCGGAACGCTGGGCTGGCCCGAGCCGACCGAGGAGCTGCAGAAGTATTTCCCGACGGACGTGCTGGTCACGGGCTTCGACATCATCTTCTTCTGGGTCGCCCGGATGATGATGATGCAGCTGGAGGTCGTGAACGACGTTCCCTTCCACACCGTCTATGTCCACGGGCTGGTGCGCGACGAGAAGGGCGCGAAGATGTCCAAGTCCAAGGGCAACGTCATCGACCCGCTGACGCTGGTGGACGAATACGGGGCGGACGCGCTGCGCTTTACCCTGACCTCGATGGCGGCGATGGGGCGCGACCCCAAGCTGGGACCCAAGCATGTCGAGGTGAACCGCAATTTCGTCACCAAGATCTGGAACGCCGCCCGTTTTGCGGAGATGAACGGCGTGCGCGGCGGCGGCGAACGGCCAGAGCCCCGGCACACCGTGAACCGCTGGATCATCGGCGAAACGGCACGCGTCCTGATGGCCGCTGACGAGGCGCTGGAATCCTACCGCTTCAACGATGCGGCGACGGGCCTGTATGCCTTTGTCTGGGGCAAGGTCTGCGACTGGTATGTAGAGTTCGCCAAGCCGCTGTTCGATGGCGAACATGCCGAGGAAACCCGCGCCACAATGGGCTGGGTGCTGGACCAGTGCTATCTGATGCTGCACCCGATCATGCCCTTCGTGACCGAAGAACTGTGGTCGCTGACGGCGGATCGTCCCAGGATGCTGGTTCACGGCGACTGGCCGCAACTGGGTTCCGATCTGATCGACGCGACCGCCGACCGGCAGATGAACTGGGTCATCGCCCTGATCGAGGCCGTACGCTCGGCCCGCGCGCAGATGGGCGTGCCGGCTGGGGCCAAGCTGGACCTGATCGTGACCGAGGCTGACGACGCCGCCCGCGCGGCACTGGCCGCCAATGCGCCGCTGATCGAGCGTCTGGCGCGGGTCAATCCGCCCATGGACGGCAACGTCGGCAAGGGCATGATTGCCGTGTCGGTTTCCGGCGCCAGCTTTGCGTTGCCCATTGGCGCGGTGATTGACGTGGCGGCCGAAACCACCCGTCTGACCAAGGCGCAGGGAAAGGTCGAGAAGGACGCCGATGGCCTCCGCAAGCGCCTGTCGAATCCCCGGTTCGTCGAGAATGCCGAAGCCGAGGTGATCGAGGAAACGCGGGACAAGCTGGCAGTGCTGGACGACGACATCGCCCGTCTGCGGGCCGCGCTGGATCAGCTGGCCGCCATGTAACCACGGACCGAGGGTGCCAGGTCGGGCGCCTTCGGCAGGATGCAGGGAACACCATGACCTGGCTGGAGCGGATCGCCGAACGGATGATGCTGAAGGCGCGAGCCGAGGGAAAGCTGTCGGGCCTGAAGGGCGAGGGCAAGCCCCTGCCCCACCGCCCGGCAGGCGATGCGGGGCAAGCCGTCGGATTCCGGATCATGGCCGAGGCGGGCGTCCTGCCGGAAGAGATCGTCCTTAAAAAGCAGGTGATCGCGGCGCAGCAGCGCCTTGCCCATCTGCCCGAAGGGCCGGATCGTCAGGCGCTGCTGGCCGAAATTGCGCGGCTGCAGATGCGTCAGTCGATTGCCGAAGAGGCACGCCGCCGCTTCATGCGGGATTGAGGCGGGCCAGTGCGCGGGGCAATGCCTCGGCCAGCGTTTCCATCTGGGTTACCGGACCGCAGCTGATCCGGATGCAACGGTCCAGCGGCGCGACTCCCGGCATGCGGACAAAGACGCCCTCGGCCTCGAGCGCCGCCACAAGGGCGCGGGCATGGGTGCCGTCGCGGCCGGTGTCCAGCGCCACGAAATTGGCTGCGGAGGGCAAAGGCGTCAGACCGTTCGCCGCGCCGATTTCTGCGATCCGGTCGCGGGCGGCATGAACCTCGGCCACGACATGGGCCAGCCATCCCTGATCGGCCAGCGCCGCCAGCGCCCCCGCCTGCGCGATGCGGTTCACGCCGAAATGGTTGCGGATCCGGTCAAAGCCCGCGATCAGCTCCGGCGCCCCGATGGCATAGCCGATGCGCGCTCCGGCCAGTCCATAGGCCTTGGAAAAGGTCCGCATGCGGATCACGCGCGGATCATCGGCAGGAATGTCGGGGATCGCGTCCTGCGGCGCGAATTCGGCATAAGCCTCGTCCAAAACCAGCGAACAGTCGGGTGGCAGATCATCCAGCATCGCCCGGATTTCCGTGCCCTTGTGCCAGCTGCCCATGGGGTTGTCGGGGTTGGACAGGTAAACCAGACGCGCGCCAACCTGATGGGCGCAGTCCAGCAAGGCCTGCAGGTCCTCGGCGTCGTCGCGATACGGAACCTTGTGCAGGACGCCGCCAAAGCCCGCCACGTGATAGTTGAAGGTGGGATAGGCACCTTCGGAGGTCACGATCGCATCGCCCGGGGCCACCATCAGCCGCACAAGGTTGCCCAACAGCCCGTCGATTCCTTCACCCACCAGAATGTGCTGCGGTTCGACCGACAGATGCGCCGCCAGGGCATGGGTCAGGTCGTGGCTGGGACCGTCGCCGTATTTCCAGATCTGCCCCACGGCTTCGCGCATGGCGCGCGCGGCCAGGGGGCTGGGGCCGAACGCGCTTTCATTCGCGCCGAGACGGGCGGCAAAGGGCGTGCCCCGCCGACGCTCCAGGGTTTCGGCGCCGATGAACGGGACGGTGGTGGGCAGGCTGGCGGGCAGCGGGGCAAATCGTGTCATGGGCGCAGACTGCCCCGACCGCGTCCGCCCTGCAAGGGATCAAAAGGCCCGAAAGGTCATGGTCGTCAGGGTGCGGCTGATATGGGGGATGTCGAACAAACGCTCGGACAGGAAACGCCCGACATCCTCTTCCTCGGGAATGTAGACCTTGGCGATCAGGTCGAAGTCACCTGAGGTCGAGAACAGTTCGCTGACGACCTCGCGGTCATAGATGGCCTCGGCGACCTGATAGGTCCGGCCGGGCTCGCATCGGAACTGGACAAAGACTGCACGCATGGGGACCTCCCTCTTTGCGCGACAGGTTAGACCGCGGCCGCGGACCGGGTCCAGTCCCCGCGCGCATGACCACCCCAGAAGCGGCGCATCAGAAGGATCGCCGCGAAGGTCAGGCCCACGCACAGACCCAGCCACAACCCGGCCGGCCCATAGCCCAAGGGGAAAGCCAGCGCCCAGGCGACTGGCATGCCGACCGCCCAATAGCTGAAGCCCGCGATCCACATCGGCACCCGCGTGTCCTGCACCCCACGCAGGAAGCCCAGCGCGATGACTTGGAAGGCATCCGTCAACTGGAACAGCGCCGCGTACATCAGCAGCGTCGACCCCAACGCTACGATGGCCGGCGCCTGCGGATTGTCGGGATCCAGATACAACCGCACCAGTTGTTCGGAGAACAGCAGATAGATCGCGATGGCGATGGCGGCAAAGACCAGGGACATCCAGATGACGGTCACGGCCGCGTCGCGCATCCAAGGGCGGTCGCCCCGGCCCTTGGCCTGCCCCACCCGCACGGTGGCCGCGTTCGACAGGCCCAGATGCGCCATGAAGGTGATCGAGGTGATCTGCAGCGCGATCCCATGCGCTGCCAGCTGCGGCGTGCCGATCCAGCCCATCATGATGTTCGAGGCGACGAACAAACCGCCTTCGGCGACCATAGTCAGGCCGATGGGCCAGCCGATCCGCGCCACCTGCCGCATCGCCTGCCAGTCGGGCCGCCAGAAGCGTTGGAACAGGTTGTACTGCCGCGCCATGGGCAACCAGGCCGCATAAGCCACCAGCAGCAGCAACTGGACAACCTGCACCGTGACGCTGGCGATGGCCGCGCCCTGCACGCCCAGTTCGGGCGCCCCCAGGTTACCGAAGATCAGGACCCAGTTCAGGAACAGGTTCAACGGCAGCCCGGCCAGCGTGACCCACATCACCACCTGCGTCCGCTCCAGCGCGGCCAGATACGAGGCAAGGGTCAGCTGTCCCAGCACGACCGCCAGCCCCCAGCCCGCGATGCGCAGGTAATCCTGCGCCAGCGATGCAACGGTGGCCGTCTGGCCCAGACCCAGCAGGATCGGCTCTGACCACCACAACAGCGGCATCACCGCCAGCGCAAAGGCCGAGGACAGCCACAGGGCCATGCGCGCGCCGCGCCGTACCTCGGTCTCGTTGCCCGAAGCGACGTGGCTGGCGATCAGCCCCATCACGCCGGTGCCGAAACCCATGCCCAGGAAGAACAGGATATGAAAGAAGGAGGTCGCGATGACCAGGGCCGCCAGCGGCTCGACCCCGTACCAGCCGATCATGACCGTGTCGCCCACGCCGATGGCCATGCGTGCCAGATGGCTGCCGATCAGCGGCAGACCCAACGACAATGTCGCAAGGATATGGGGGCGATAGCGGGTCATCTGCATGAAGCCGCCATATCTCGCGCCCCCGCACCGGGCAAGAGGCCGCACTGCACATCCTGCAAGAATTCGCGCGGCCTGCATCTTCCATGCCGATCCGCGCCTTCGCAGGCCACGGGGTCAGGCTCCCCGCTTGCCGGATTCTCCGCCATCTGCGATAGAACGCCGGACCCCCGAGCCAAGAGGCCGCCCATGAGCTTTCGCGCCCGTCACCTTCTGGGCATCGACCACCTCAAGCCCGACGAGATCGTCTCGCTTCTGGATCTGGCCGAGGATTATGTTTCGCTGAACCGTCGCACGGTCAAGCATTCCGACGCGCTGGAAGGCATGACCCAGATCAACATGTTCTTCGAGAACTCGACCCGCACCCAGGCCAGCTTTGAACTGGCGGGCAAGCGGCTGGGCGCGGACGTGATGAACATGGCGGTCAGCCAGTCCTCCGTGAAAAAGGGTGAAACCCTGATCGACACCGCGCTGACGCTGAACGCGATGCAGCCAGACCTGCTGGTCGTGCGCCATCCCCATTCAGGGGCGGTAAACCTGCTGGCCGAAAAGGTGAACTGCGCCGTCATCAACGCGGGCGACGGGCGACATGAACATCCTACGCAGGCATTGCTGGATGCCTTGACCATCCGCCGCGCCAAGGGGCGGCTGCATCGGCTGACCATCGCCATCTGCGGCGACATCGCGCACAGCCGCGTCGCCCGTTCGAACCTGATCCTGCTGGGCAAGATGGAAAACCGCATCAGGCTGATCGGCCCGGCGACCTTGATGCCCGCCGGCGCGGCCGAGATGGGGGTCGAACTTTACGAGAACATGCGCGAAGGCCTGAAGGGCGCCGATGTCGTGATGATGCTGCGCCTGCAGAAGGAACGCATGGACGGCGGCTTCATCCCCTCGCAACGGGAATATTATCACCGCTGGGGCCTCGATGCCGAAAAGCTGGCACTGGCGGCGGACGACGCGATCGTCATGCACCCCGGCCCCATGAACCGCGGAGTCGAGATCGACGGCACCATCGCGGACGACATCAACCGCAGCGTCATCCAGGACCAGGTCGAGATGGGCGTGGCCGTCCGCATGGCCGCATTGGACCTGCTGGCCCGCAACCTGCGCGCCGAACGCGGCCGCGCCGCCGCAGGGGAGGCATGATGATGGACCTGATCTTCCGGAACGCCCGCCTGATCGACCCGCAGGCGCAGACCGATGCCTTGGGCAGCCTGCGCGTCACCGACGGCCGCATCGCGGGTCAGGGTGCGGCGGAGGAGGCTGCGCCCGAAGGGGCCACTGTCATCGACTGCCGCGGCCGCGCATTGGCCCCCGGCCTGATCGACTGGGGCGTCAAGATCGGAGAACCCGGCGAACGTCACAAGGAAAGCTTTCGCAGCGCCGGTCTGGCCGCCGCGGCGGGCGGAGTGACCACGATGGTGGCCCGCCCCGATACGCTGCCGCCCATCGACACGCCCGAGGCGCTGGAATTCGTCACTCGTCGCGCCACCGATGCGCCGGTGAACATCCGCCACATGGCCGCCCTGACAAAGGCGCGCGAAGGTCAGGAAATGGTCGAGATCGGGTTCCTGACCGATCTGGGGGCGGTGGCCTTCACCGACGGCGTGCGCGTGGTGCGCGACACCAAACTCTTGTCGCGCTGCATGACCTATGCGCGCGGCCTGGACGCCCTGATCATCGGACATCCGCAGGACCCGGGCCTGTCACAGGGCGCGGCGGCGACCAGCGGCAAGTTCGCCTCGCTTTATGGTGTGCCTGCCGTCTCGCCCATGGCCGAGGTGATGGGGCTGGACCGTGACCTGGCGCTTGTCGCGATGACCCGTTGCCGGTGGCACGCCGACCAGATCACCACGGCCGCCGCCCTGCCCGCCCTGGCACGCGCCCGGCAGGCAGGGTTGGATGTCAGTGCCGGGATCTCGATCCACCACCTGACCCTGAACGAGTTCGACGTGGGCGATTACCGGACCTTTTTCCGCTTCACCCCGCCCTTGCGGTCCGAGGAGGACCGCCAGGCGATGGTCCAGGCGGTGGCGGACGGACTGATCGACACGATCGCCAGCTTTCACACGCCTCAGGACGAGGAGTCCAAGCGCCTTCCGTTCGAGGCCGCGGCCCCCGGCGCGGTCGGCCTGCAAACGCTGCTGCCCGCGGCGCTGCGGCTGTATCATCAGGGCGGGATCAGCCTGCCGCAACTGTGGCGCGCGCTGTCGCTGAACCCGGCCCGGCGTCTGAACCTGACCGCTGGCCGGCTGGCCGGGGGCGCCCCTGCCGACCTTGTTCTTTTCGATCCCGACGCCCCTTTTGTTCTGGACCGTTTCGCGCTGCTGTCGAAATCGAAGAACACGCCCTTTGACGGCGCTCGGATGCAAGGTCGCGTCTTGGGCACATGGGTTGGTGGCCGTCGCGTTTTTGGAGATGCTGCATGACACTGATCCTTTGGGCCGTCTTCGGCTATCTTCTGGGCTCGGTTCCGTTCGGGCTGGTGATCACGCGGGCTCTGGGTCTGGGCGACCTGCGCCAGATCGGCTCGGGCAATATCGGCGCCACCAATGTGCTGCGCACGGGCAACAAGCCGGCCGCGCTGGCAACGCTGCTGCTGGATTCGGGCAAGGGCGCCATCGCCGTCCTGCTGGCCCGTCACCTTGGCGGCGAGACGGCGGCCCTGCTGGCGGGCGGCGCGGCCTTTCTGGGTCATTGCTTCCCCGTCTGGCTGCGCTTCAAGGGCGGCAAGGGGGTCGCAACCTTTCTGGGAACGCTGCTGGCCCTGCACTGGCCGCTGGGACTGATCGCCTGCGCCATCTGGGCCGTGACGGCACTGATCAGCCGCATCAGCAGCCTCAGCGCCTTGCTGGCGGCAGCCTTGGCGCCGGTCTTTGCCTGGGGCATGGGGCGCATGGACCTCGGGGCGGTGGCGGGGTTCATGGCGATCCTGATCGCGCTGCGTCATCACGCCAACATCACGCGCCTGCTGAATGGAACCGAGCCGCGCATCGGCCGGAAGCAGCCGAACTAGCGTTCGACCACCAGCCTGCGTCCTGCGGCCCGCAGTGGCCGCTGCGGAGCCACCATGCCGTTGTGCAATCCGGTGGGGCTGAACGGGCCTTGCATCTCAGGCTCCGGCTCTTCTTCCGGCTGGACCATTGTTCCGGCAGGAGTGCCCGCGGCGATCTGCTCCAGCGCCACGATTCCCCGGCGGGCGGAAACCGCGATCGAGATCAGGGCCAGGCAGGCCCCTGACACCAGGATCAGAACAACCGCCCCCAGCAGCCCCATGAAGATCGGCATCGGGGGCACACCCTCGGCACGCCGGACGAGAACCACGACCATGGCCAGCAATGCCACGAGGCCGAGCCCGAAGACAACCGCGACAAGCCGTCCGATCCACCGCATCATATCGCCACGCATGATTTGCCCCGCATCCTTTTGTCGCCGTTTCCCGCGGGGTGCCACCAAGACTGCCACAGTTCAAGCGGGGCCTGCGCATCGGCCGCTCATTTTCCCGTGGGCGGTCGGGCTGTGACGGATCATCCTGCAAGGGGTGCGGGGGGATGCAGGATCCCCCCGTTGTCGCGAAATTCAATCAGTAAGAGTACTCGTCATAGATCCGGCTCAGGTCGCCGGCCCATGCGCCGCGATACTGGTCCAGCAGCTCGTCGGCGGGCACCTTGCCGGTGTCCACGCTTTCCCGAACCGTGTTGAGGAAATGCGTTTCGTCAGGAACCAGACCGCCGTTTCCGGGCTTGGCGCGGTTCTTCAGGCCGGTTTCGGCGATGCGCAGTACATCCCGCGCCAGATCATGCATGCGCACGCCATTGGCCTCGGCCTGCAATCCGTCGCGGCCTGCCGCCACCCGCAAGGCTTCACGGGTTTCCGCGTCCCAGCCCTTGACCAGGTCCCAAGCAGCGTCCAGCGCCTCCTGGTCATAGGTGAGGCCCACCCAAAGAGCCGGCAGCGCACACAGCCTGCGCCATGATCCGCCATCGGCGCCGCGCATCTCGATGTATTTCTTGACCCGGGCTTCGGGAAAGACGGTCGTCATGTGGTCGGCCCAGTCCGAAAGCGTCGGCACCTCGCCCGGCAGGGCCGGCAACTGGCCTTTCAGGAAGTCCTTGAAGCTTTGCCCCAGCGCATCGATGTACTTGCCGTCGCGGTACACGAAATACATGGGCACGTTCAGCACGTAATCCACCCAGGCTTCGTAGCCGAAGCCGTCCTCGAAGACGAAGGGCAGCATGCCGGTGCGTGCGCCGTCGAGGTTCTGCCAGATATGGGCACGCCAGGACTTCATCCCATTGGGCTTGCCGTCGAGAAAGGGCGAATTGGCGAACAACGCCGTTGCCACCGGCTGAAGGGCCAAGGCCACGCGCATCTTCTGCACCATGTCGGCTTCGGAAGCGAAGTCGAGGTTCACCTGAACCGTGCAGGTCCGGTACATCATCTGGGTGCCAAGCGTACCCACACGGCCCATGTAGTCGGTCATCAGCCGGTAACGCCCCTTGGGCATCATCGGCATGTCATCCTGCCCCCAGAGGGGCGCTGCACCCAGCCCGATGAAACCAGCGCCGATGTCACGGGCCACGGCCTCGACCTCGGCCAGGTGGCTGTTCACCTCGTCGCAGGTCTGGTGGATCGTTTCCAGCGGCGCCCCTGACAGTTCCAGCTGGCCGCCCGGCTCCAGGCTGACATTGGCGCCATCACGTTCCAGCCCGATCAGCTTGCCGGCTTCCAGCACCGGGGTCCAGTTGAAGCGGTCGCGCAGACCCTCCAGCATGGCCGTTATCGAAACCGGGCCCTCGTAGGGCAAGGGCATCTTGCCAGCCAGGTCATAACCGAACTTTTCGTGTTCGGTTCCGATGCGCCAGTCGGCCTTGGGCTTCTCGCCGCTGGCAATATAAGCGGCCAGCTGGTCGCGGTGTTCGATGGGGCCTCCGCCCTGCTGGGGAATGGACATGGGGTCGAGGCCTTTCACGGTTTCCAGTCGGTCACAGGTGGCAAGCGCGCCGGGCCAAGTCAAGCGGCGTCAGACAGGCCTCCGCCAAACGGTGCGGATCGCATCGCGCTGATGCGCCACCTGTGCCAGAGCGGCAGAGACCGCGCCCATGTCCAGCCCCGGCAGGGCGGTAAAGGCATCGGCCAGTGCCGCGGCCCCCGCCGCATCGCAGGGAACCAGCAAGGCTTCGCCCGCCTGGCTGCGCAAGCGCCAATGAGCCCGGCCCTCGAGGCGCAGCAGGCGGATCTCGGTCAGGTCGCGAAGCGCAATCTCTCCGCCCAGTTCGGTGGCGCCGTAATAGCGGATGGCGCCTTCCACGATCTCGACCACCCCGGGCGCCGTGACGGGGCGGCGGAACGGACTGCGGCGGAGGGCCCCGATGGCCAGCGGCACCGCCACAACCATCATCAGTCCGCCAACCAGTGCAAAGAACCAGCCGCCCCGGAATGCGACCCAGAGACCAAGGCCCGCCAAAACGGAAAAGACGATCAGTTCGGCATTTTCGCCAAGGCGTCGGCGCAGGTCCGGGCGGATCACGGACAGCAGCCCGAAGAGGGACCTACCATCGGTTCAGCGCATCCTCGTCGCTGTTCTTCGCCTCGACCCAGGCCATGGTGCCGTCGCGGGCGATTTCGCGCTTCCAGAAGGGGGCGCGGGACTTGAGCCAGTCCATCAGGTAATCCGCCGCCTGAAAGGCCGCGGCGCGGTGACGCGCGGCGGTCGCGACCATCATGATGGGCCCGCCGACCTCGATCCGGCCGTGACGATGCACGATGCGCCAGTCCGTCAGGGCGAACCGGCCCGCAGCTTCGGTGCCATAGTCCTGCAGCGCCCGTTCGGTCATGCCAGGATAATGTTCGATCTCCAGCGCCTGCATGGCGCCGGTGTCGTCCCTCACGATGCCCGTGAAGGTCACGACCGCCCCGGCTCCGGTGCCAAAGCCCGCCAGCTCGGTTGCCAGATCAAAGGGCTCGGGCTGGACACGAGCGGACATGGTTCAACCGCCCGTCATGGGGGGAAAGAACGCAACCTCGCGCGCATCGGCCAAGGGCGTGTCCAGATCGGCCAGTTTCTGGTCGATGGCGCAGCGCAGGGCAGCAAGGTCGGCAAAGGCGGCCGCATGTCCCTCGGACCGGACGATGAGTTCGGCAACCAGTTGGCGCGGGGTGGCGGCGTCCGTTGTCACCGTTTCGCGCGGATGGCCCACGCGTTCCCGCAGCCAGGCGAAATACAGCACGTCAAGGGTCACGGCGCGTCTCCCTCAGGAAGGGCAATGCCTTCACAAAATAGTCCCACCCCGTCCAGGCCGTCAGGAGCGCCGCGATCCAGATCAGAACAAGGCCCGCATGGGTGGCGAGGGCGGCAAGGCTGACCGACCACACAAGGCCCGTTTCACCCACGCGAGGAGGGCGGCCATTTTCCACGAAGGCGAGACCGGTCCCCAGGAACAGCACCGCGATGGCGACCATCTGCAGCGTTGTCTTCCACTTGGCCAGATTGGTGACGGCAAGGGTGCGGGACTGGTCGCCCAGGAACTCCCGCAGGCCCGACACGAAGACCTCGCGGAACAGGATCACCGTCGCGGGCAGGATCAGCCAAGGGTTCATTCCCGAATAGCCGGTGATCACCACCAGCGCGATGACCACCATCGCCTTGTCGGCAATGGGGTCCATGGCCGCGCCAAAGCGGCTTTCCTGCTTCCAGGCGCGCGCTAGGTAGCCGTCGAACCAATCGGTGACCGCGGCCAGCAGGAACAGCGTCAAGGCCGCCCAGTCCGCCCAAGGGCGCTGGAAATACAGAAACATCAGCGGGACGGCAGGCGCCGCCACAAGCCGAAGGAGGGTCAGGATGTTGGGAAGGGTCCAGCGCATGCCGGCAAGCTAGTCCCTGCCGAAGCGGTTGGAAAGGGGCAAGGCAGCAACACCCTGCCCCGGCGTGACATTCAAGCCGAAATCGCCTCGGGGAACAGGTCGAAGCGGCGATCCTCGACCGTCAGGCGCAGCGCCTTGATGCGCCGCTCTCCGAAGCGTTGCGTGCGTCGGCCAATGACGCGCACCGGCTCTCCCGGCAAAAGGGCCGACCGGGTCAGCCCAAGGCTGGCGTTTCGTGCGCGATCAGCGAGTTCCACGGTCCAGTTCCTGCCGTCGGGTCCGCGCACCTGCAGCGTGGGGTCACTGCCGGAAACGTTGACATCGGTGATGACGCCCACCAGCTGGGTGGAGGAGTCCTTGAAATCCTGCCAGATCGCGCCTTGGAAAGCGGGATCCGGCAAGGGCTGTCCAGCGATGTGTTCATGGGTCATGGCCGTTCCTTGATCATGAGCAGTCATGGAGGAAGCTGCAACCATAGCGCGACATCTGCTTGACGTAGCGGCATCATGATACCGCAGTCTTGCTGCCATGCGGTATTCTGCCGACCGAGAGGCCCCGCCAGACCAGCACGCAGCTTGATCGGCAAGGCTATTTCAGCCTGTGCAGCTGCAGAAACCTGCCGTGATTTCCTGTCAGATTTTTCTGGCAGAAGGCGGTTCTGGCATCACCGCGGCCATCGACAGCCGCGAATCACCCTTTCGCGTGAAAGTGGTCATAAACCTTTTGCGCCATCGCGGCCGAGATTCCGTCAACCGCCTGAAGATCGGCAAGCCCTGCCCGACTGACGGCCTTGGCGCTGCCGAAATGGGTCAAGAGCGCACGTTTGCGTGCCGAGCCCACGCCTGCGATCTCGTCCAGGGGATTGGCCATGACCGCCTTGGCCCGCTTGGCGCGGTGCGTGCCGATCGCCCAACGGTGCGCCTCGTCGCGAAGGCGCTGGACGAAGTACAGGACCGGGTCGTTCATGCGCAGCGCAAAGGGACGCTGGCCGGGCCGGTGGAACTCTTCCTTTCCGTGATCGCGGTCCTGGCCCTTGGCGACCCCTATCATGGGGATATCCTCCACCCCCAGTTCCGCCATGATGCTTTCCACCGCGCTGACCTGACCTGCGCCGCCGTCGATCAGCAGCAGGTCCGGCCAGGCCTCGGTCTGGCGGTCCGGATCTTCCTTCAGCAGGCGCTGGAAGCGGCGGGTCAGAACCTCCTTCATCATGCCGAAGTCGTCGCCGGGTGTAATCTCGGTCCCCTTGATGTTGAACTTGCGGTACTGGCTCTTGATGAAGCCTTCGGCTCCCGCGACGATCATGCCGCCCACGGCATTGGTGCCCATGATGTGGCTGTTGTCGTAAACCTCGATCCGACGCGGAGAGGCCGGCAACTCGAACGCCTCGGCCAGCCCTTCCAGCAGGCGCAATTGCGTGGCGCTCTCGGACATGCGGCGGGCCAGGCTTTCGCGTGCGTTCCGCAGGGCGTTGGTGACCAGGTCCGATTTTTCGCCACGTTGGGGCACCGTCACCTCGATCTTGCGGTGGGCGCGTCCGGACAGGACCTCGGCCGTCAGGTCCGGGTCCTCGGGCGGATGGGACAGGAGGATCTGCCGGGGCGGCGGCTTGTCATCATAAAACTGCAGCAGGAAGGCCTGCATGACCTCGTCCGCGCTTTCGGCGCCTCCGAGGCGGGGATAAAAGTCGCGGTTGCCCCAGCTCTGGTTGCCGCGGATGAAGAACACCTGCACGCAGGCCTGTCCGCCCTCCATGTGCAGCGCCACGATGTCGGCTTCGGCTACGCCCTTCGGGTTGATGGCCTGCACCGACTGGACCGCCGTCAGCGCCTTGATGCGGTCCCGCAGCGCGGCAGCGCGCTCATATTCCATCTGCTCGGCCGCGACCGCCATTTCCTTTGCCAGATCCGCCTGAATGGTCGTGGTCTTGCCCTGCAGGAAGCGTTCGGCATCGGTGACCAAGGCGTTGTAGTCGTCCTGACCAATCCGGCCCACGCAGGGAGCGCTACAGCGCTTGATCTGGAACAGCAGGCAGGGGCGCGTCCGGGATTCAAAGGTGCTGTCGGTGCAATTGCGCAGCAGGAAGACCCGCTGCAGCTGCGTCAGCGTGCGGTTGACCGCGCCCGCGCTGGCAAAGGGGCCATAATAATCGCCCTTTTCGGACTTTGCGCCGCGGTGCTTCTTGATCTGCGGATAGCCGTGCGACTTGGCTACCAGGATGTTGGGAAAGGACTTGTCGTCGCGCAGAAGCACGTTGTAGCGCGGCTTCAACTGCTTGATCAGGTTCTGCTCGAGCAGCAGCGCCTCGGTTTCGGTGTTCGTGGTCAGGAACATCATGCTGGCAGTTTCGCGGATCATCCGCGCGATGCGCGCCGAGTGTCCCGAGGGGCGCGCATAGTTCGACACCCGCGCCTTCAGATCGCGGGCCTTGCCGACGTAAAGTACCGCCCCCTGGGCATCCAGCATCCGGTAAACGCCGGGGCTGCCGTCGAGGGTACGAAGGTAATCCTGAATAAGGGCGTGTCCGGTTTTCTGGGTCATCTGTCTAAGAAAGTGATTCTTGCGCCCGCTGCAAGTTCCCGCCCCCGAGTGCAAGGTGGAAGCTTTCCACGGAATCTGTGGATAATTCTGTGCAAGAGCCGTGAGGATGGGTTTGGCCAACCAGCAATCGTTACACTTCCATGAAGTTGCCCATTATCTAGGCATTTTTCAAGGCCTTTGATTTGTTTGAAAAAAATAAGTTCCCCACAACAGCATCCGGGAAAGCATGAATAATCCAAGACATAGAACAGGATCGAAGACAAGCGGGGACAAACACGCGGACAGGTGGAATTACCGGACGGAACTGCCAACCACATCCGGCGTTTTCCACCCCAGGTGCTGGCCGCCGTCGACGCAGATCAGCTGTCCGGTGACGCCGCGCGCATCCAAGAAATAATCCAGAGCCTGAACGATTCCGTCGGCATCCGCTCCGCGCCCGAGAATTGTCCCTGCCCGTTGAGCGGCGAAATGTGCGGCCGACTGCCGCGCACCGATCATGGTCGGGCCGGGGCCGATGGCGTTCACCCGGACATTTGGTGCCAAAGCTTGCGCGGCTGTTTTCGTCAGCGACCAGAGGCCCGCCTTGGCGATGGAATAGGTCATGAACTCGGGCGTGGGCTTCAGGACACGCTGATCGACCATGTTGACCACAAGGGCCTGCGCCTGTGGCTCGTCGTTCTCGTCCGGCCGTGCCTTTGGCGCCTGCGCGGCAAAGGCCTGGACCAGCTGAAAGGGCGCCCGCAGATTGGAACCCAGATGCCGGTCCCACCCTTCCATCGTGGCGTTGTGGATGTTGTCATAGTCGAAGATCGAGGCGTTGTTGACCAGCACCGTCAGCGGGCCCATCGCCTGTGCGATCCGGGGAACAAGGCCGGCCGTTGCCTCGGCGTCCAGAAGGTCGGCCTGGAACAGCCGGGCGCGGACACCCATGCCTTCGGCGTCGGCTGCCGTCTGGCGCGCGGCCTCCTCCGAGCCGGAATAATGGATCGCCATGTCGAAGCCGCGCGAGGCCAGGTGCAGGGCCATGGCACGGCCAAGCCTGCGGGCCGCGCCCGTCACCAGCGCGACACTCACAGCAGGATCCAGGCATAGGTTCCATAAAGCGCCAGCATCACCGCCCCCGTCATGCGTCCGATGCTGATGAAGCGGAACAGGAATGGCGCCAGCAACAATGACGTGGCCAGCAGGACCCACAGGTCGAGGCGCAGCATTTCGGGCGGGATCGGCAGCGGCGCCACGATCGACGTGATACCCAGGATCGCCAGGATGTTGAAGATGTTGGAGCCGACCACATTGCCCAGCGCCATATCCGCCCGGCCCCGCAAGGCCGAGGCCACCGAGGCCGCCAGTTCGGGCAGCGACGTGCCGATCGCGACCAGTGTCAGGCCGATCACGGTTTCGCTGATGCCGAAGGCCAGCGCGATCTCGGTTGCGCCGTTGACGAGCAGGTTGGCGCCGATCGGCAGCATGATCAGGCCCAGGGCCAGCCAGAGGATGATCTTGCCCCAGCCCGCGCCAAGGGCCGCGCCCTCGATCTCGTTCGGATCGACGCGGCCGGTCGTCAGTTGACGCCACAGCACGGCGGCCAGCGCCAGCAGCAGGATCACGCCCTCGATGCGTCCGATCTCTCCGGTCATCGACAGGGCGATCAGCAGCACGGAGGCGCCGATCATCATTCCCCAGCTTTCGCGAAGATCATGTCCCTTGGTGACGATGACCGACACCAGCGCGGTCAGTCCCAGGATCACCAGCACGTTGGCGATGTTCGATCCGACGACATTGCCCATCGCGATGCCGCTGGAGCCCTTGACCGCCGCCGAGAGCGACACAAGCAGTTCGGGTGCCGAGGTGCCGAAGGCCACAACGGTCAGACCCACGACCAGCGGGGTCATCCCCAGCTTGAGGGCGAGGTTGACGGCCCCCTTGACCAGCAGATCGCCCCCAAGAACCAGCAGGACCAGTCCGCCCAGGACCAGCAGTATTTCAACGATCACGTCTTCCGATCCCCAGGATGTTTCTAATTGTTCGCCGGAAGGCCGGCCCCTTGACCAGGGCCATGATGACCATCACCAGCAGGAACAGCAGGACGATGCGCAGGCTCATCCGCGTGTTCCAAAGCGCTGAAAGGCGGCGCGGTCTTCGGCCGCATCCAGCAAGGCGTCGGCCGACAGGCCGATCCGGCGCAGGAGGGGTCGGCGCATGCCGTGCACCTCGAAGCGCACGTCCTTGCCATAGAGCGCCTTCATCTGGGGCACCAGATGGGCGATGCCGTCCGCAAGACCCAGCCGCACGGCCTCGCGCCCGGCCCAGAATTCCCCGGTAAACAGGTCGCGTCCTTCGGCCAGGCGCGAGCCGCGGCGCTGGCGGACATGATCCTTGAAGGCCTCGTGGATGGGCTCGAGAATGGCGTGCAGACGCTCCACATCCTCGGGTTTCTGGGGGCGAAACGGGTCCAGCGTGGATTTCGACCGGCCTGCCGTATGGACCCGACGCTCGATCCCCCACCGATCGATCAACTGGTGAAAGCCGAAGCCCGCCGAGATCACGCCGATGGAGCCCAGGATCGAGCTGTCATCGGCCCAGATCCGATCGGCCGAGCATGCCAGCCAGTAACCACCGGATGCAGCCACATCCTCGACAAAGGCATGAACCTCGGTCCCGTGCTCATCCGCCAGACGCCGAATACGGGCGGCGATCAGCGACGACTGCACGGGCGAGCCGCCAGGTGAATTGATCACGAGCGCCACGGCAACAGGCTTGCGGCGAAAGGCGCGCTGGATCATCGGGGCCAGGGCGGCATCGTTCAGCCCCCCACCCCGGCCTGCACCGCCAATGGTGCCAGACAAACGAATGACCGCGATGCGGCGCTTGCGGGACAGGTATCTGCCAAGGAATGGAATGCGCATCCCGAACAGATAAGCGCTGGCCCTGCGGGTCACAAGCGCGCTTCATCCTCCGTTGGCACGGCACGGATCGTGTCACCAGGGATGAAGGTCGGCGTCAGGGCGATGATGCGGCCTTCCGGCGGCGCATCCTTGCCCGCCACGAGACGCGCGGCGCGGCGCCCCACATCCACACGGCGCGCATCCGTGGTGGCCAGCCGCACCGGCAGTCCGTCCAGCAGATCGACGCCGTTGAACCCCGCAAGGCCGATGCGGCCCGGGATGTCATATCCCTGGTCGATGCAGTGCAGCAGCCCCCCTGCCCCGATCATGTCGTTCGAGAAATACAGGAAATCCAAGTCAGGGGCCCGGTCCAGGATCCGCTTGGTCAGTTCGCGCCCTTTCAGCAGCGATGAGCCGCCCTGGTAATATTCACGCGCCTCCAAGGGAACGCCCGCCTGGGTCAGCCCCTCTTCGAAGCCCAGCAGGCGTTTGCGCGCGCGGTGGTCTTCGGGCATGTGGGTGCCGACAAAGCCGATGCGGCGATAGCCTGCCTTCAGAATGCGGGCCGCCATCTCGCGTCCCGCCCGCATGTGGGAGATTCCGACCAGCGTGTCGATGCCCTCGCCATCGACATCCATGATCTCGACCACCGGTATGCCGGAATTCTGCAGCATGGCCCGCGAGGCCTTGCTGTGTTCCAGCCCGGCCAGGATCACCCCTGACGGACGCCAGGACAGCATGTCGTACAGCACCATCTCTTCGCGCGCGGGGGAATAGTTGGTGACGCCGATAACTGGCTGCAGCCCGGTATCGTCCAGTTCGGCCGAAATGCCGCCCAGCACGTCGGGAAAGACCAGATTAGACAATGACGGAATCACGACGGCGATAAGGTTCACGCGCTGGCTGGCCAGTCCGCCTGCGATCTTGTTGGGCACATAACCCAAGGTCTTGGCAGCCGTCAGCACCTTTTCGCGCGTGGCGGCGGAAACGTCGCCCCTGTTGCGCAACACGCGGCTGACGGTCATTTCCGACACGCCCGAGGCCTCGGAAACATCACGAAGTGTCAGCGGACGGCGAGGGCGCGTGGGGATCATGTCGGTCCGGCTTTCGAACAGGGTCTGGCGATGTTAGCGAAGGACATCAGGCCGGGCAACCGCTCCTGCTCACCTCTTCCTTGCCAAGGCGCTCCCAAATTCGTTAAAGGTCACAAGATGGCCCCGTGGCTCAACTGGATAGAGCAGCCCCCTCCTAAGGGGCAGGTTACAGGTTCAAGTCCTGTCGGGGTCACCAATGCACTATTTTGCCGTTGATAGGGCAAGCTAATTCCCTCCGTTTTGGAACTTGTTGCTCCCCACCCGTCCAAGACAGCGCCCGGCTTCTATCGAACTTCTTCGCATAGTGCATCAGCCTTCGCGGGTCGTGATGCACTGTCCACGCCTGCGCTTGGCCCGTCGTCGCACCGGCCTCAAACAGCTTCTCCGCGCGGCCTTTGAGCAGACCGTGCTCTGTTCGCTCTTCAATGTCGGCAGCGCGCACTTTGGTAGAAAACCGCTGTGAACTGCTTTAGCCGAGCGTGATGCACCTCGAGCTGTATGAAGAAACGTGATATGTTTTTCATGCCGCTTGTTGATAGCGTGATGAAGGGTCGCAAGATCATCAGCAAAGGCTAATGCGAGGTCGGACAATTGTCGCTGGAATGGCACCTCCACCTCGGCCCCTGTTTTCGTTGGTTATTAGGACAGCCACCCGCCTTTGGTGACGTTGCCTCGCCCAAGCCTAATTGCGTCAGAGATGCTAGCACCTGTCCAGAACATCAGTTCGACCGCCAATTGCTCCATAGACCCCAAGGGCCAGCATTGGCGGAAAGCCATGATTTGTTCGTTAATCCATGAAATATGGCCGTCGCTCTTCCGTGCACCTCAAAGCCCGCACGGGTTTCGATCTGCGGACTAGGCGCGCCCTGGAGGTAGACATGTTCCAGCCCGTCCACGGTGTGCGGATCAGCCACGACATACCATTTCGCTTGAGAGGTCAGGCGCAGTTCCACCACAAGGGTCAGGTTCGAGAACGGGTTGAAGGAGCCTGTTGTGCTGGCCTAAATATCCGCAAGCGCCCGCTGCATGGCTGTTTCCAATTCCGGCGGCACCAAGACGAAGCGCGGGGCCACTTCGATGGGCGCGCCGCTCAGGCCGGTGTTGCGGCGCATGGCGACGCAGGTCGTGTTCAGATCAGCCGTGACAGTCACGGCAACGGCAGCGGCGTTGCCATGACGGGCCGCGTCAAACATCGCCATCCCGTCCGACATGACCGGTTGGCTTCGATCTTGGCCACCAAGCGGGAGGCTTCGAAGTTCAAGGCGGCCGTGGCGGGAATGGTGCTGAAGGCCCCCAGATCGTCATTCACCAGCGCCTGAAGACTGATGGCGATGATCTTGCCGAAAGTGGTCACAGCGTACGTTTTGCCTGCTTCGTTGATGGTGCCGTGCTGAATTTCGCGCCCTCAAGAACCTTTTCCAGCTGGGCGCTTCGCCCAGGACCACGCGGCGGTTGGCGCGTAAGTCGCGAGCCGTGGTCTGGCGCGCCAGAAGGCGGGCACCAGACACCAGGACCTGATAGGAGCGGCGCAGCTCGCGGTTTACGGCATCGCCCAAGATCAGCGGGAAGTCTGCCGTTGTATGAAGGGCGCGGGTAATGAGCGTTACCATAGCCATGCCGCATGTCGAGAGACCGCTACGGAGCAGGCACGCGCGGGCCGCACGAAGCGCACGCTGCGGTAATCCGAGGTGTTGGCCTCGTTAGGGGTGATGTCGCCTGCCAAGGCCTTCCAGTCGATCCAGCGCCGCCACCGCGGGGCCAGAAGCTGGCCTTCAATCCGGGTGCGTTGCAGCATTTCGGCACGGCGGCGGAATTCCAGCAGGCCGAAGCAGGTGCTTGAATAGTTGGTTTGTGACAAATCGCCGGACAGCTGTTCATACATCAGCTCCAGCCCAGCAGCGATCTCGTGCAGCTGCGACTTGATGAAGTCCACTTGCTGCGACAGCCCGGCGGACGGCTGAGCAAATTTCCACGTCAGAGCCCGGCGGCAGGATGTGCATGGCGCCAAGCTCGAGGCTGACATTGGTCACGCCCGCTTGCGCCATGCCTTCAAAGCCTGCCGCGCCGCCTTTGATGTCGGTGATGAAGCCTGCAAACAGGCTTTGCGTTTTCAGGTTCATGAGCATGGCGTCTGATGCGGCATCATAGTCTGCCAGCTTCAAGAGCACCGGGGCCAGCCAGGTGACGCCCCGAACCTGCCCCGGAAAGATCGGGTCGAAGATATGCAGGATCTCCAAAGCCGGGATGCGCAGCGTTTCGCCAAAGGTGGCAAAGGCCGTGCCGGGGGCGTCAGGCAGGACGTGATAGGCCACCACCTGCTCGGAAGCGTCAAACTTTACCCCGGCCACGATACGCGCGCCGCTGCCCAGGTCGCGGGTCATGGCGGGTCGTCGATCTGGTCAGCGGGCAGGATGGACAATCGAAACCCGTTCGGCCCGCACAGGATGCGTACAAAGGCTTCACCGTCGCAGACAATGGCGCGGGCGATCAGGGGCATCTGCGGCCACACAATTGTCTCAAGCTCGCTGTTCAGGACGTGGGCAAGCTGCCGGTCCGGGTGCTGGGATTGAACCTGCCAGCCCTTGCCCACCAGCGCCGCCGTCCAAGCTTCCACGGCGCGGGCCGCGACTGGGTTATTGACCGACAGCGCCGCCGCGCGCGCCTTGGCAGGGCCTCGCGCTCGATGCCCTGGCACCAGCGCAGTGCCCTCCTCCGTTCAGCCGACAAAGGTGGCCTCAAGCCGATCGTGCTGCACATCGATGTCCACCGTTAGCGCCAAGGCTTCGACCGGGACTTGTGATTAGCCGAAGGGCGCTGCACGGGCGGCAAGCTCGTCCTCTGCCAGTTCGTCGCCCTTGCTCCGCCAGCCTTGCCCCAAGATCGTGTTGTCGAAGGTCTGCAGTGTTGTAGGATCGTCCTTCGCGACGGCGAACTCGGCAGCCAGCTTTCCCCGAGCGACGTTGGCGTGCAGCGTAGACGAGGGCGTTGAGTCAAAAACTCGCATGTCCCCGCACTTCGGGACGGGTCGCCCGCCAGTGCCCCTTTGCGACCATGACCGGCTTGTGCCGCTTTCTGGTTTCCACTCCACAATGGGGCAGCGGAAGCGGGCCCTGTCGGATGCGCCCTCGTCCCAAGCCATGTCCGTCCACCGGATTTTCGTCATTGCTCCGCAAGCCGGGCACGGAACCTCAAATATGCGTGCACCCGACTGCGCATACGCTCGCAAGACATGGCTTGTGTCATCCTGCACTGGCATGCTGCTCATGACGGTCCTGCGGCCCGGGAATGACAGCGGGTGGCGCTCTGCCAGCATGATTGGCGAACCTTCTGCCGTGGCCTCCATCCCATCGGCCTCGTTGATGAACAGGATGCGGACGTTGTGGCGACGCAGGTTGCGCGGTGCTTTGGCCGCAACGACTTTAAGGAAGCCGCCAGGGATGCGGCGCGACAGCAACGTATTCTGCCCAGCTTCGTCGCGCTCATTGGACAGTGCGGCTGCAACGGCCGGCGAAGCTGAGAAGATTGGCTCGATGTCGCTGACTATGTAATCCTGACAGCCGATTTCAGTCGGAAGCAGGCACAAGATCAGAGCGGGCTCATCTGCAACGGATCTGGCGACGGCGCTGGTCAGGTCATCGTGCTGATGATGACATGCAGCCGAGGCGCCACGCGATGGGCAGGCATGACAGGATGCATATCGATGTTCACGAATCCCTCCTTGTCAGAACGCCGGCAGGGTCAGATTGAGGCGATCAGCACGATCGTCCACAGCGCAAGGCTGGCCCCGATTGCGGCGAGGATCATCGGTGTGATCCTGTCGCTGTCGTCTCGGGAATGGGTGCGGCGAAGATAGGCTTCGGTCTGGATGTCGAACATGGGAACCTCCGTTCTGACAGGTGTTGAGGCGGGTCTTGTTCCGGCAATATGGTCAGGCGGGCAGCCGGGCCCTGGCCGGCTGCGCCCATGTGCCGATCATGCGGCGCAGGATCGAAGGGCGCTGCGTTTGAGTCAGCAATGCGTCACGCATAGCCTTGGCCGCAGGCCAAGGACCAAAGCCCGATGCCGCGTTGATATGACCCGCATGACCCAGATCATGCAGGGTCGCACCCCAGGAAAGAGCCAGCTGTTGGCTTGTCTCGAAACTCATCCAGGGATCGTTACGGCTGGCCACGACCAAAGTCGGCACATCGAAACGTTCGCGCGGCAGGCTGCCAAAGCGGCGTGTCCGTTCCGAAATCTGGGGATCGGCAGGCGCGACCAGCAAGGCGGCGCGGACGCGCAGCCCCGGCCAGCGGGCCAGCAGATGCGCAATCGTGACGGCACCAAGCGAATGTCCAACCAAGATGCTGCCGGGATGGGTCATCACATGGACGGCCAGAGTAGCCTCCCAGACTTCGCGGACGGGGCGGGTCATGTCACCCATGTCCAGCATCATGGCATCGGGATCGGTACGGGCCCACCACTCCTGCCAATGCGGTGCGGGCGAGCCATCCAGTCCGGGCACGATCAGCGTCTTGGTCATGTGAACCTCCTTGAGAATCACCTATAAGACTACAATGTAAGTCGTGTATTTTGGTTCCAAAGATCGCCTCCCAAAGGGAAGCGTGTTCTATCGGTCGCGGGTGTTCACAGGATAGGCGGTGGTGTGGTGCAGTTGCTCCATCGCAAAATGCGATGTCACATTCCGAATTGCCACGGAGTCGGTCAGCGCCTTGTAAAAACGGTCAAAGGCGGCCATGTCGGGCACTGCAACGCGGAGCAGATAGTCGATGTCGCCCGCCATCCGCCAAGCTTCCATGACTTCGGGCAGCTTGTCCAAGGTGCGGGCGAAGGTGCTGCGCCATTCGCTGCCGTGATCGGCTGCCTCGATGCCCACAAAGACAGTCAGCCCAAAACCCAGCAGTGCCGGATCGGCCAGCGCGACCCGGCGTCTCAGCACACCCGACGCTTCCAGCTTCTGGATCCGCTTCCAGCAGGGGGTCTGAGAAAGACCGACCCGGTCCGCAATCTGCGAAATGGGGATGGTGGCATCATCCATCAGTGCTGCGACGATCTTCCGGTCGATCAGGTCAAGGGGAGGAATGACATGTGACATGGGCGACTCCTTTCGCCATCAGAATGCCGCGAATCCATACAATGTCTAGATTTATTATCGTCTTTTAACCTTGCAGCGCTTTTCAGTATCTGTTTTCAGGAAAAACCACGGGATCGAGTCGTCTTTTCTGGTCTGGGTCGGCATTCCTCCCTATACCCTGCTGGTACCATCGCCACTGCCTTGGGGGGCCCATGATCACGCAAAAGATGAAATACGCCCTGAAGGCCCTGCTTGCTCTGGGGGATGAGGCCAAGCGCGAGAGTCCCGAGGCATTGACCATCGAGGAAATCGCCAAGCGCTCTGGCACCCCGAAGCGCTTCTTGGAACAGATCCTGCTCGAGATTCGCAATGCCGGCATCGTGGCATCGATTCGGGGACGCTCGGGTGGCTATATGCTGATCAAGCGCCCCGAAGACATCTCGATTTCCGAACTGCTGCGTCTGATCGACGGCCCGATCGCACCGCTGCCATGCTTGTCACGACGCGCTTATCAGCGTTGTGATGACTGTACCGACGAAGCCAGCTGCCGCCTGCGCCGGGTCTTTGCCGAGGTCTTCTGGTCCTATCTGATCCTGATCGACTCTCTCAGCCTGGCGGACATGCTGGGTTCGGACGAGGTGGCGGCGCAACTGACTGGCACCTGACGCCACGCTGCCCGGCCCTCCATCAAGTCAAGCGGAGAAAATATTTCTCCTGAGTCATCGAAAGTAGAACATTCCTTTCTCTTGATTAACACGACCACTCCTGTCGTTATTTGGGTATTACCGAACGGCATACGCTTGCTGACAGGAGAGAACCATGATGAGCACCTTGATCCCGGCTCTGCCCCTTTGGGCGATCTCGCTCTTCGACCGTCACCGTGATCGCAGCCATGATGCCAGCAAAACGTCCCGGCGGGTGGCAGGCATCATGTCGGCAAGGACTGTCTGCACAGCGTTCTCCGAACGCGCACCGCATGTCGACCATGGATACAGAACCTTTCCACATCCTGCCTCCGAGGCGCAGTGCAGCAGGCAAGGCAACCAGGCCCCGGCATGGCACGCAGCCGCCGCGCGCGGGTTTGCCCAGGCGCGCCTGACCCCGACCGGTCTTTGACTTCGTCTGCCTTCATTGATTTCGCCGGATTGCAACAGTCTCGCTCCGGCCTCGCACGAGGATCTGCCATGACCTTTCGCCTTGCCTCCTTGCGGCATGCCGCGCCGCTTTTGCTGGGTCTTCTGGCCCTGCCCGCACAAGCGCAAAGCCTCTTGAACGTCAGCTATGACCCGACGCGCGAATTCTACCGCGAGTTCAATGAGGTATTTGCCGCACACCGGGCTGCTCAAGGCCAGGATGAACCACAGATCGAAACCAGCCACGGCGGCTCGGGTGCGCAGGCGCGCGCCGTGATCGACGGGCTGAACGCGCAGGTGGTCACGCTGGCACTGGCCGGTGACATCGACCGCATCGCCGAGGCGACCGGCAAGCTGCCCGCCGACTGGCAGTCGAAGCTGCCGCACAATTCCAGCCCTTACACGTCGACCATCGTGTTCCTGGTCCGGGACGGCAATCCCAAGGAGATTCAGGATTGGGATGATCTGGTGAAGGATGGCATCGAGGTCATCACGCCCAATCCCAAGACCAGTGGCGGCGCACGCTGGAACTATCTTGCCGCTTGGGCCTGGGCCGAAAAGAACGACCGCGATCCCGCTGAATTCGTGGGCCAACTGTTCACCCATGTGCCTGTGCTCGATACCGGCGCGCGTGGCGCCACCACGACCTTCGCCCAACGCGGCATCGGCGACGTGCTGCTGGCTTGGGAGAACGAGGCCTATCTGGCACTGGCCGAACTGGGCGAGGACCAGTTCGACATCGTCGTGCCCTCGCTGTCGATCCTGGCAGAGCCTCCGGTGGCGCTGGTCGAAGGCAACATCGCCGACGATGCACAGCGGGACCTGGCAACGGCCTATCTTGATTTCCTCTACAGCCCCGAGGGTCAGGCCTTGGCCTTCAAGCACTATTACCGGGCTTGGGACGACAGTGCCGCCAACCCCGAAGACGTGGCCCGCTTCCCCGACCTGGAACTGGTCAGCATCGGCGACCTTGGCGGATGGGCCAAGATCCAGCCCGAGCATTTCGGCGACGGCGGGATCTTCGATCAGATCTATACGGCAAAATGAGCGGCCAGATGACAGCCCGTACGCGCGCACCCCTGATCCGGCAGACAGCCATGCCGGGCCTGACGCTGTCCGCCGGGATCACGCTGACGATGCTCTCGATCGTGGTGCTGCTGCCCATCGGCGCCTTGCTGTGGAAGGGCGCCAGCTTCGGCCCTGCGCAGGTCTGGGAGGTCGTCAATCGCGACCGGGTCTGGGCCGCGCTGTGGCTGTCCTTCCGGCTGTCATTTCTGGCAGCCGCCTTCAACCTGGTCTTCGGCCTGCTGCTGGCTTGGGTCCTTGTCCGCTATCGTTTCCCCGGCAAGCGCATGATGGACGCGGCCGTGGACCTGCCTTTCGCGCTGCCGACTGCCGTGGCCGGCATCGCATTGACCGCGCTTTACGCCCCCAACGGCGTGCTGGGCAGTCTGGCCGGCCAGATCGGCTTGAAGATTGCCTATACGCAATGGGGTATTTTCCTGGCCCTGGTTTTCGTCGGCCTGCCCTTTGTCACCCGAACCGTCCAGCCGGTGATCGAGGAAATCGAGAGCGAAGTCGAAGAAGCGTCGGCCACTCTGGGTGCCTCCCGCATCCACACATTGCGGCACGTGATCCTGCCCATGCTGATGCCGGCAACACTGACGGGCTTTGCTCTGTCACTGGCGCGGGCTGTCGGCGAATACGGGTCGGTCATCTTCATTGCGGGCAACATCCCGTTGCGAACCGAGATCGCGCCGTTGCTGATCGTCATCCAGCTGGAAGAATTCAATTATGACGCAGCCGCGGCCATCGGCATCGCCATGCTTGTCATCAGCTTTGCCATGCTGCTGACCATCAACCTCATCCAGATCTGGTCCCGCAGGAGAACAGGCGATGTCTGAAATGACCCTTGCCGACAGGCCCGCCCCAATTTCGGCGCGCGGGCGCCCCTTCCGCAGCGCCACGAGCGAAACGCCAGCCACGCGCCTGATCCTGATCCTGCTGGCTGCGGGCGGCCTGGCCTTGCTGGTAGGCGCCCCCCTCGCCGCGGTCTTTGCCGAAGCGCTGGCTCAAGGATGGTCCGCGGCCGCAGCCAGCCTGCAAAGCCACGACGCAATGTCGGCCATCCGGCTGACATTGCTGATCACCGCCATCGCGGCACCGCTGAACGCGGTTTTCGGTATCGCGGCCGCCTGGTTCATCACCAAGTTCGACTTTCGCGGCAAGGCCTTCCTGATCACGCTGATCGACCTCCCCTTCAGCGTCAGTCCGGTTGTGGCCGGCCTGTGCATCGTCCTGCTGTTCGGCGCCAACTCGACCTTGGGCGGCTGGCTGGTCGCGCACGGTTATCCCGTCGTCTTTGCCGTGCCCGGCATCGTTCTGGCCACAGTGTTCGTGACCTTTCCCTTCGTGGCGCGCGAACTGATCCCGGTGATGATCGAGCAGGGCCGCGCCGAGGAGGAGGCCGCGCTGACCCTTGGCGCGTCGGGCTGGCGGACCTTTTGCACCGTGACCCTGCCCAACATCCGCTGGGCGCTGCTGTACGGCACGCTTCTGTGCACCGCACGAGCCATGGGCGAGTTCGGGGCGGTCGCGGTCGTGTCCGGCAAGATCCGCGGCCAGACCGCAACCATGCCGATCACCATCGAGATGTTCTACAACGAATACCTGTCGGTCGCGGCCTTCTCGATGGCGGCCCTGCTGACAAGCTTTGCCCTGCTGACCCTGATGCTGAAAACCGCGCTGGAACTGCGTCACGCCGACCAGCTTTCCGCCACCCGCCGCCACTGAAAGGGCCGGTCCATGCATATCGAAATCGACGAGATCGCCAAGAGCTTTGGTGCCACCACCGCCTTGTACCCGGTATCGCTGGCCATTCCGTCAGGCGCGCTGGTGGCCTTGCTGGGCCCATCAGGGTCCGGCAAGACAACCTTGCTGCGCATCCTGGGCGGGCTGGAGTTTCCGTCCTCCGGGCGGGTGCTGTTCAACGGGCAGGATGCCACAGGCATGTCCGTGCAGGACCGCCGCGCAGGCTTCGTGTTCCAAAGCTATGCCCTGTTCCGCCACATGACGGTGTTCGAGAACATCGCCTATGGCCTGCGTGCCCGCCAGCGGGCCACCCGCCCCAACAAGGCCGAGATCGACCGGCGGGTGCTGAAGCTGTTGGACCTGATCCAGCTGCCCCAGATCGCCGACCGTTATCCCGCGCAACTGTCGGGTGGCCAGCGCCAGCGGGTCGCCCTGGCCCGCGCCTTGGCCATTGAGCCCCGCATGCTGCTGCTGGACGAACCCTTCGGCGCGCTGGACGCCAAGGTGCGCAAGGAGTTGCGGCAGGGCCTTCGCGACATTCATGACGAGACCGGCCTGACCTCGGTCTTCGTGACCCACGACCAGGAGGAGGCGATGGAGCTTGCCGACCTGGTCGTTGTCATGTCCATGGGCCGGATCGAGCAGATCGGAAAGCCGCAGGACATCCGCACCAGACCCGCGACCGCATTCGTGCGCGAGTTCATCGGGGCCTGAAACAGGATTCTGGTGGCCCGCTTGTGCGCCTGCCCAAGAGACAGGCGACATCTTGAAGGTGCAGCACCCTGACCGACTTTTGCGACCCTTTGGAATGTGGCGGGTCGGCATGCAGGCTGACCAGCCACATGCCGACCAGGCGCTGCCAAAACATCAGCCGATTTGCCTGCTGATGTCCCCGCTGACTGTGACAGTGCGCAGGCGCTGTTGGTCCAGCGGCCATTGCCGCCGCTCAGGGACGCAATCCCGGCCAACTTGAAGCCGCATACGACTGTCGATCATGGCACTGTTGGAGGAAACAGTCAGCCGGGCAACTGAACTCGTAAAAAAGCAACACCACATTGCCCGGCCGATAAGCCTCTTATGTCTGGCTTTGGCCTTTTCGTCATCCTGTCTTTATAGATAGTTAAGACGGTTTCCAAAGCTGCTTGATATCTAAATCCGGTCCTGCAGGCTCGCAGGACGACGGTGATTCCCGGCTGACCATGCCTTTCATGCACCCGACCTTTGCTGTCCCGCACATGAAGATCACTTTCAACTCTGTACAAAAAAGATTATCCAGACAAGCGAACGGGTCCTGTCGAACAGGTGCGGATTCAGAAGGCGTCATGCCCTTGTCACCACCTGACCTGCAAGACTTGCGCCATGCTGCGAATGTCGTGGCAACCACACTTTGTCCACAAGGACAGGACGAACCTGATGTATCCTCATTCCCGCATCGGCAAAGCGCATTTCCTGGTCTACAGCAACGGTGTCCAGCCTTTTGCCGGCAATGCGGACCATTACTGCCGGAGCGCCCTGAAGGTCGGCTTCGACACCGCCACCCATTACACCGAGGACATGCTGCGCCAGACCCCGTTCTGGGAAGAAAACAGGTCCATCTTGGAACAGCCCCGGGGTGCGGGCTACTGGTTGTGGAAACCTTATGTCATCTTGGACAAGCTGAAGCAGGTCGGGCCCGATGACATTGTCATCTACAACGACGCCGGCCGCTATGCCACCGGCTCATTCGCACCTTTTCCCGCATTTCCCCAAGCGGCCGCGGAACTGACTGCCCTTAGCCCCAAGCGGTTCATCCTGGGCACACGCATCCCATGGCTGATCCAAGGGCAATACACCAAGCGCGATTGCCTGATCCTGACCGGTGCGGACAGCCGCGAGATGCGCCTGGCTCCGCAGATAAACGCCTGCCCGGCCCTGTTCATGCCTTCGCCCGCAAGCTTTGATTTCCTGCAGACATGGCTGGATTACGCACGGGACCCGCGCATCCTGACCGATCAGCCCGATGAGCTGGGGGAACCCTATCCGGAGTTCGAGGATCATCGGCACGACATGGCGATCGCCTCCATCCTGTTGCACAAGACGAAGGGTCATTACTTCGACCTGTCGGAGGACGGCGCTCTGGCCGAAGCGGAAGAGCTGCGCCGCCGCAACCGTCACGTGCCCCGCCTGCAGACGCATGTCGGTTATCTGTCCCTTATTGCCTCCCGCGCGCTGAAGGACGATTTCTTTGCGGATGAAACACCTGATCTTGCCCCGATGGGCAGGCTGATCCGCAACCTGACCCCGGACGAGCCGATCCCCGAGCAGAAGGAAGTCCTGTCCCCCGATGTCCTGCTGGATGAATTCGTGGCCATGGCTGCAGGAAACGCAGAAAGTATCACTTTCGATCATCTTCGTGCTGCCGCATCCCGGAACAGGATCACTGCCATGAAGCTGCACGGGCTGGCCAAGGTGCAGGCCGATGAGGCGGCCTTGATGGCTCATGCGCTTGAAACTGCGCTGCACGAAATGCAGGCGCTGGGCCTTCCGGTTACCGAGAAGAGCGTCGTGGATCTTTCGGTCAGGGCCGTCCATCTCGCCATCGCGGCGCAACCGGAAACCGAAAAACGCATGGCGGCCGAACTGGCCTGGGCATCGCTGGACGACGAGGGACGTGCCCTGTTCAAGGCGCAGTTCAACCGGCCCACAACCGAACGGGGCCAAAAGGCGCTTCAGGATTTCGCGGGATTCCTGCTCGACAGGAACATCCTGTCGCTGAACGTGGAGCTGGCCGGACGCAGCAAGATGTTGCGCAGCGCCATTTCGAAACATCTCACGGTCTGGATGCATCCGGCCGATGCCGGGGGAGACTTGTCATGACGGAAAGTCCGCAAAAGCTGCTGGTCACGGGCGGGGCCGGCTTTATCGGCAGCCACCTGTCCAATGCCCTGCTGGCAGAGGGCCACCAAGTCGTCATCCTGGATGACCTCAGCTCGGGATTTTCCGGCAATGTGCCACCTTCCGCACAATTCGTGCAGGCCAGCGTTACCGATGCGGCCGCAGTCGCGGCGGCAGCCACGGACTGCGATGCCATCTTTCACCTGGCGGCGCTGGTCTCAGTTCCCGAATGCATCAGCGATTGGACCGGGGGCCATCGCGTGAACATCGGCGGCACCATCAACGTGATGCAGGCCTCCCGGATGCAGGGAAACATCCCGGTCATTTATGCGTCCTCGGCTGCCGTCTATGGGGACCAGACAAAGGACCTGTGCCACGAGGATGACCGGCCCGCCCCGTTGTCGCCTTATGGCGCCGACAAGCTGGCCTGCGAACATCATGCCAGCGCCTTCTGGCATGTCCACGGCCTCCCGTCGATGGGCCTGCGGTTCTTCAACGTTTACGGGCCGGGCCAGAGCATCACCTCGCCCTATGCCGGCGTGATTGCACGATTCTGCGAGAACGCGCGGTCGGGTCAGCCCCATGCGATCTTTGGCGATGGCCTGCAGACGCGCGACTTCGTTCACGTGTCGGACGTGGTTGCCATTCTGATCCGGTCACTGGACCTGCTGTTCCTGCAACCGCAGGCTCTGGTGTCGAATGTTTGTTCGAACAGTGCGACCAGCCTTCTGGACCTGACTGCCGAACTGGGCCGGATCATTCCCGGCAGCGACCGCGACATCCGCTTTCTGCCTGCGCGCAAAGGTGACATCCGCCTGTCGCGCGGAGACGACGCGCGCATGAAACGCCTGTTCGGCCACAACAGGACGCTGCCTCTGTCCCAAGGGCTGGCGACCCTGTTCGCCACCCTGCCGCATCAAGGCGCCCGCAACCCCGCATGAAATCGCGTGCGCCTCAGGCCACGGCCGCAGGTCTTGCGGGCGACCGGCCGTCCACGATCAACTGCGGCATTCCCTTCGAGCAGGTCTCGATCCGAGCCTCGACGTCGAAGACCCGCCGCAGCAAGGACGGCACCACGACCTGAGACGTCGGGCCGCAGTCGACCAGCCTGCCCTGGTCGATGACCATGGCCATGTCGGCAAAGCGCAATGCGTGACCCAAGTCATGGATCGCCACGATGATCAGCAGCCCTTGTTCCCGCGTCAGCCGGTGCAGCAGCGCCAGAAGGTCGATCTGCCGGCTGAGATCGAGGGCGGAGGTGGGCTCGTCCATCAGCAGGATCTGCGGCCGCTGCGCCAGAGCCTGCGCGGCACTGACCATCTGGCGCTGTCCTCCACTGAGATCGCCGATGTCGCGCCCGCGCAGATGCAGGATGCCCAGCATCCGCAGCACATGGTCGACCTGCGCGTGATCCTCGGGCAGGACCTTCAGGCGGCGCCCCTGCATCCGCGCCAGAAGGATCGACTCATAGACCGACAGAACAGGCCGTGCGCCGCTGTCCTGGGGCATGTAGGCCAACGGCCGCGCAACGGTGGCATCCGAAATGCGCACCTCCCCCTGACCGCGAATCAGGCCAAAGATGCGCCGGAACAGCGTCGACTTGCCGGCGGCGTTTGGCCCCAGCAGGGCGACCAGTTGCCCGCCCTGCAGGGGAGGCGTCGTGATGTCCGACAGGATCTGGCGCCCGCCGCAGATGGCGCTGACGCCTTCCAGTTGCAGGCTTACCATGAGGCGGCCCTCCGGCTCAGGATCAGGTACAGAAAGAACGGAATGCCCGCGATCGACGTGACGATGCCGATGGGAATCACCGTTCCCGGAATGATCATCTTGGACAGGACCGAGCCGATCGACAGGATCAGCGCCCCCGACAAGGCCGCGCCGGGCAGCAGGAAACGCTGATCCTCGCCCAGAAGCATCCGCGCGATATGCGGTCCCACCAGCCCGATGAACCCGATCGTGCCCACGAAGGACACCGAGATCGACGCCAGAAGGCTGACGATCATCAGCACCTCCAGCCGCAGGCCGCGCAGGCTGACGCCCATGCTTTCGGCCTTGGCATCGCCCAGCCGCATCGCGGTCAGCGCCCATCCGCGCCGCAGCAGCAGGGGCATCGCCACCGCCAGCACCGCGACGGAAATCCACAACTTGGGCCAGGTCGCCTTGGTCAGGCTGCCCATGGTCCAGAACACGACCGCCGCCACGGCCTGCTGGCTGGCAAAGAACTGTATCAGCGACATCAGCGCGTTGAAGATGAAGACCAGCGCGATGCCCAGAAGAATGATCGTCTCGTTGTTGACGCCCCGGCGCAGGCTGAGCCCATAGATCGCCAGCGAGGTCAGCATGGCCATCAGAAAGGCGTTGATCGGAATGACATATTCGACGGCAAAGGGGAACAGTGCGACCCCGAAGGCCAGCGCCAGCGCCGCACCGAACCCTGCCCCGGCCGAGATGCCAAGCGTGAAGGGGCTGGCCAAGGGGTTGTTCAGGATGGTCTGCATCTGCATGCCCGCCACCGACAGGCTGGCGCCGACCACCAGCGCCATCAGGGCGACCGGCATCCGGATGTCCCACAGGATGACGCGCACCTGTTCGTCCACCCGGCCAGGCCACAGCAGCGCCTCGACCACCTGACCCAGGCTGTAGCGTGCAGGCCCCAAGGCCAGATCCGTGCACAGGCTCAGCACCAGCGCCGCCGCCAGCGCCAGCAGGGTCAGCTGCCGCCGCAGGACAAGCGTGCGGTAGAAATCGCACGCCCGTGTCGGCGCAAGCGCGGCGGGATCACTGCTCATCTAGCGAAACCCAGTAGCCCGGCTGATAAGCCACCGGCAGGAAACGCTCGTGCAGGTCGATCAGCGTCGCCTCAGGGTCCAGGTCGGGGAACAGGTCGGGGTGGAGCCACTTGGCCAGCCGCTGCACGGCGACGAAATAGTAGGGATTATCATAGAACTGGTGCCAGATGGCATGGAACTGGCCTGTCTTGACAGCCTCGATCCCCGTCATGGCGGTCCGGTGGGTCAGCGCCTCCAGCTTGGCGCGCGCAGCCTCCATGTCCGAACCCGGGCCGACGCCCACCCAAGCACCGCCGGGGACATACGCCTCCCATTGGCCACCTGTCACGATGACCTGATCAGGATTGGCCGCGATGATCTGCTCGGGGTTCAGCGTCCCGAAGGTCGTGGGCAGAATGTCCTTGGCGATGTTCGTTCCCCCGGCCATCTCGACATAATCGCCGAAATTGCCTGCGCCGAAGGTCATGCAGCAATCGTCGGAATAGCCGCCAGCGCGGTCAACGAAGACGGTCGGCCGCTCGAACTTCGCATTCTCCAGAACGTCGGTAACGCGGGCAATCTGCGCATCGACAAAGTCGATATATTCCTCGGCCTTCTCCTCCTGCCCGATCAGCTTGCCCATGATCCGCATGGAGGCGACGCTGTTGGCCATCGGGTCTTCGCGGAAATCGACATACACGATGGGAATGCCCAGCTTGGCCAGCTTGTCGTCATATCCCGCGTCTTCGGTCGCGGCACGTGCCTCCAGGTTCATCAGCACGACGTCGGGCTTCAGCGAGGCCGCCTGTTCCACATCAAACGTGCCGTCCTTGAAGCCCCCGAAGGTCGGCAGGTCACGCAACTGGGGAAACTTTTCGGCATAGGCTGCATAGGTGTCAGGATCGGCCTGCAAGAGATCCTCGCGCCAGCCGACCACCCGAGCAAAGGGATCGTCCCGCTCGAGCACGCCCAGCAGATAGATCTGGCGGCCTTCGCCCAGGATGATCCGTTCAGCAGGTGCCTCGACCGTCACCTCACGGCCGGCAACGTCGGTGATGGTGACCGGATCGGCCGCTGCATGAAGGGTGCCAACAACAGCAAAGGCTGCCGACAAGGTCAGAAGACGCACGCACATGGGAAAGATCCATTTCCTGAAGTACAGATCGCCGCGGTAAAGTTTAGCGGAGTAAAAAAGTCAAGATTTAATGACATCCGCGTCCTGCAGGACAATGCAGTTTTTGTTTTGCCCTCGACTCATCCGATCCATCATTCTGGGCACCTGGTTGTCGGACGGTATCGGAGAAGCCTGGAAACCAACAGGATACAGCAACCGAAAACCTCGGTCGGCCCACGGTGGAAAGATACGGTTATGCTGGCTGAGTGCCGCACCGGCATGATCTTGCCGAGTGTCGGCTGGGCGTCCCTTGCCAAAGCGCAGATCCTGTCCGAATGGCCAATCATCAAGGCATAGCGATGACGCCAGAGTGTGCATGTTCAGGGAGAACCTGCCTTGGCATCATCTGCGGGTCAGGCGACTTGTTGCAGGCTCATCGGTCAAGCCATTCATACGGCGTTCAAGCTCCGGAGAGTGGCACCTACTCCATCAATACAGAAAATTGAACTTCAGGAGGGTACCGGAGCGGCAGGCAGATCAAAGGGCGGCCAATGGCCGCCCTTGGACGCCTCAAAGCTAAAGAGGGATCAGAATTCCATCAATTGCGGCCGGGCCGAGGTGCGTCCCTGGGCTGCCCTTTTCGGAGTGAACTCGGTTTCGGCCATGGCCACGGGGCGCGGACAGGAAGAACCCGCCCCGCCAGTCGCCTGGCCGCCGATCTCGAACGACCGGATTTCGCGGGCCAGTTC